>NZ_ABCR01000002.1:0-424126 GCF_000170875.1 Roseobacter sp. AzwK-3b | reverse complement strand
TATTTCCGGCCAGAAGAAACGCGCGCGCGGCGCGGCTTTCATCGTTCCCAAAATACTCCCGCCGGAGGCATCCGCGACCTGCCACATCGCGTCAGCTGATGAAGCGGGTGGCCAGCTCGCCACTGAGATAGCTGACACAGCCACCGGAGAGTGTCACACGGACGGTGCGGGTTTCGGCGTCGAGCACCAGGAGATCGGCGCGCTGCCCGGGCGTCAGGCTGCCGCGATCGGTGAAGCCGAGAACCGCCGCCGGGCCTGCCGAAACGAGTCGCCAGGCTTCGGCGAGGGGCAGCAGGCCGGCATCGGAGACAAGGAAGGCGGCGCGGCGCAAGGAGGGGTAGTGGTAGTCGGAGGCCAGCGCCGTGCACAGGCCCATGGCAATAAGGTCCGTTGCGCTGACATTGCCGTTGTGAGAGCCGCCGCGCACCACATTGGGCGCGCCGAGGATCACCGCATCGCCCGCGGCATGGGCCGCTTCGGCGGCTGCGAGGGTTTCGGGGAATTCGGAAATGCGCACGCCACGGGCGCGCCATAGGGCGCGGGTTTCGGGGGTGCGGTCGTCATGGCTGCCCATGATCACGCCGGCTGCCGACAGATCGGCGCAGAGCGCATCGAGCGCGGGCGGCAGTTGGGGCATCCGCGCATGCAGGGCGTGCATGTATTCAAGATGTTTTTCCGGGTTGCGGCCGATCCGGAGCGCCTGCCCCGTCAGGCGCGGCGGGCGTTTGCCTTGCGCCAGCGCCTCATGCGGGAGATGGTCGTTGAACACCACGTAAGGAATGGCATGGGCCGCCACCAGCGCCTGCAGCGCGGGGTAATCCTCGAGCATGGGCGTCTCGAAGCGGAGTTGGGTCAGAAGCTGGGTGACGAGGCGCGGGCGCACCTGATCGAGTGCCGCCAGCACGCGGCGCGCGAAATCGGGGCCACGCATCCCGCCTTCCCAGCTGTAGAACTGCGCCAGAACGGCGGTCGTGATGCCGTTGGCGGCGAGCTCGGCCTCGGCGGCGATCAGCCCCTGATCGAGATCCTTCATGGCGCCGCGCCGAGGGGCCAGGTGTTTTTCGAACGCATCGCCATGGATGTCGACGATCCCCGGCAGCACCAGATAGCCCGACAGGTCCACGTTGCGCCCGACATCGCCCGCCACGATCCGGCCCGAGGACAGCGACAGGGGCGTGTCGCTCAGCCCCTCGGGCAGCAGCACGCGGGCGCCCTCGAGCCGCAGGTCAGGCAGGGTCATTCGCCGGTCCCCCAGATCAGATCGCCGAGGCTCAGATCGTGATCGAAGCGGCCATGGCGCAGGAATTCCAGCACTTGCGCGATCACGAGGGGGTTGTTCATCATGAAGGTATGGGTCACCGGCAGCGTGATGTGATCGGCCATGCCCGAGACGCGGGTGGAGGCGACCGAGACCTTGCCATCGTCCGGGCCGTCGATCAGGCTGGAGAAATAGGGGTTGAGCGAGCGGGTTCCGGCGATCACGCCAAGCTCGAAATCCACCGGGGGCAGGCCTTCGGGCAGGCCGTCCGCGCCGGTTTCGAGCTGCATCCCCGCAGGTCCGTTGAGCCACGCGAAAAGATCGAGCCCACCCAGTTCGTCCACCAGCTCGGAGCCGTGATTTGGCGGGCCGAGCATCACGACCCGGCCCATGCGCGAGGGCCGGTTGTCGCGCAGCCAATGGCGCAGCAGGATGCCACCCATCGAATGGGTGACGAAATGCACCCGCGCCGCGCCGCAGACCCGGACCGCATAGGGCAGGGTTTCGTCCGCCAGCGTCGCGATATCGAGCTTGGTGGAGGGGTAATCGGTGCGGAAGGTGGCGAAGCCTGCGGCCTTGAGCGCCTCATCCATCACCAGAAACGACGCATCGGTGCGCGCAAGACCGTGCAGCATCACCACGCAATCGGTGGCGCCGGGGCCGGGCTGATCGGCGGCGGCGGAGTCCTGGGCTGCGAGGGGTGCGGCAAGGGGGGCGACCGTGAGCAGCAGGGCAAGGGCGGTGAGCATTGCTTTCATGGCGCCCGAGATAGGCGCATTTGGCGCCGGACAACAGCCCCAAACGCAGATCGGGGCGGTTTGGAGCGGATCAAAAAAGGGCCGCCCCGAAGGACGGCCCCAATCATTTTGCGCGATGCGCGGATGATTACATCATGCCGCCCATGCCGCCCATGTCGGGCATGCCGCCACCGGCGCCAGCACCGTCTTTCTGGGGCTTGTCGGCAACCATCGCTTCGGTGGTGACCAGCAGGCCCGCCACAGAGGCCGCATCCTCGAGCGCGGTGCGCACGACCTTGGCCGGGTCGATCACGCCGAACTTGAACATGTCGCCATATTCTTCGGTCTGCGCGTTGTAGCCGAACTTCAGATCGTTGCTTTCGCGGATCTTGCCTGCCACGACCGAGCCATCGACGCCGGCGTTTTCGGCGATCTGGCGCAGCGGAGCTTCCAGTGCGAGGCGCACGATTTCGATGCCACGCATCTGATCGGCGTTGGCACCGGTCATGCCATCAAGCGCCTTGGCGCCCTGGATCAGGGCCACGCCGCCACCGACAACAATGCCTTCCTGAACGGCGGCACGGGTCGCGTTCAGAGCGTCATCGACACGGTCCTTACGCTCTTTCACTTCGACTTCGGTCATGCCACCGACGCGGATCACGGCAACACCGCCGGCCAGTTTGGCCACGCGTTCCTGCAGCTTTTCGCGGTCGTAGTCGCTGGTGGTTTCTTCGATCTGGGTGCGGATCTGGCCAACGCGGGCTTCGATCTCGGACTTGTTGCCGGCACCGTCGACGATGGTGGTTTCGTCCTTGGTGATCGACACTTTCTTGGCCGAACCCAGCATGTCCATGGTGACCGACTCGAGCTTCATGCCGAGGTCTTCGCTGATGACCTGACCGCCGGTCAGGATCGCGATATCCTGCAGCATCGCCTTGCGGCGGTCGCCGAAGCCGGGTGCCTTGACAGCCGCGATCTTGAGGCCGCCGCGCAGCTTGTTGACCACGAGGGTGGCCAGGGCTTCGCCTTCGACGTCTTCGGCGATGATCAGCAGGGGTTTCTGCGACTGGATCACCTGCTCGAGCAGGGGAACCATCGACTGCAGCGAGCTGAGTTTCTTCTCGTGCAGCAGGATGAGGCAGTCTTCCAGCTCGGCGACCATCTTGTCGGAGTTGGTGACGAAATAGGGGCTGAGGTAGCCACGGTCGAACTGCATGCCTTCGACCACGTCGGTTTCGGTCTCGAGGCCCTTGTTCTCTTCGACGGTGATGACGCCGTCATTGCCGACTTTCTGCATCGCGTCGGCGATCTGGCGGCCGATTTCGGCTTCGCCATTGGCCGAGATGGTGCCGACCTGAGCGACTTCGTCCGAGTTTTCGACCGGGCGGGCCGCGTCCTTGATCGCCGCGACGACCTTTGCTGTCGCGAGGTCGATGCCGCGCTTGAGGTCCATCGGGTTCATGCCGGCGGCAACCGCCTTCATGCCTTCGCGGACGATGGCCTGAGCCAGAACGGTGGCGGTGGTGGTGCCGTCGCCGGCCTCATCGTTGGTGCGCGATGCGACTTCCTTGACCATCTGCGCGCCCATGTTCTCGAACTTGTCTTCCAGTTCGATTTCCTTGGCGACAGAGACACCGTCCTTGGTGATGCGCGGAGCGCCGAAGGACTTGTCGAGAACCACGTTGCGGCCTTTGGGGCCGAGGGTCACCTTGACCGCGTCGGCCAGGATGTTGACGCCGCGCAGCAGCTTGTTGCGAGCATCGGTGTTGAATTTGACGTCTTTTGCAGACATGTCGATCTCTCCTGACTATCAGTTCAGTGTTGTTCGGAAAAAGCGGATCAGGCGATGACGCCCAGGATGTCGCTTTCCTTCATGATGAGCAGCTCTTCACCATCGAGGGTGATTTCGGTGCCCGACCACTTGCCGAACAGAACCTTGTCGCCGGCCTTGACGGCCATTTCGATCAGTTCGCCACTGTCTTTGCGGGCGCCTTCACCGATGGCGACAACTTCACCCTCTTGGGGCTTTTCTTTCGCGCTTTCGGGAATGATAAGCCCGCCTGCGGTTTTCTCTTCGCTTTCAACGCGGCGGACGAGCACGCGATCGTGCAGCGGTTTGAATGCCATGTCTTTGGCTCCTTGGCTCAAAGTTATTACCTGATGGACCCTCATGGGGCCGTTAGCACTCACCCTGTTCGAGTGCTAACGACGGATAGGTAAGGAGTTGCCAAGGGGCTGTCAACGCCCCGTCGCGCATTTTTTGCACGCCGCAAGATTGCCACCCGGACCGGGCGCCCCTAGCTTTTGGCAAACCCCTTGCCGGAGGCTGTCCCCGTGTCACGTATCCTGTTTGCCCTGCTTGTATTTCTTGCACCCCTGAGCGCCGCGGCCGACCCCATGCAATGCGACGGCACCGACCTGATCGCCGCCCTGCCCCAAGAGGCGCAAGCCGATCTGCGCGCCGAGGCGGAGGCGATGCCCTATCCGGAGGGGTTGCTGTGGCGCGCGACGCGGGGCGACACCGAGATCACGCTTTTTGGCACCTATCATTTCCCGCATGAGGCGACAGAGGCCCATCTCGAGGCGCTGCGCCCGCTCATCGCTGGGGCCGAGGCGGTCTATCTGGAGATCTCGAACGCCGATCAGGACGCGATGCAGGAGGCGCTGGCGGAGGATCCGTCGCTCATGTTCATCACCGAAGGCCCCACCCTGCCCGATCTGCTGGGCGAAGACGACTGGGCGCTTTTCGCAGAAGAGATGCGCGCCCGCGCGATCCCGCCGTTCTTTGCCGCGAGGTTCAAGCCGGTCTGGGCGGCGATGATGATGGGGATCGGCCCCTGCGAGGCGCGCAATGGCGCCATGGACGGGGACGGGATCGATCATCTGATCGGGGTGTATGCCGGCGAGCTGGGCAATCCGTCGCGCTCGCTTGAAGATTTCCGGGTGCTGATGGGCATGCTGGACGGGTTCGAGATGGACGAGCAGCTTGAAATGATCCGGCTGTTCTTTGCCTGGACGGGTAGCCCGGACGACATGGCCTATACGCTGCGCCAGAGATATCTGGCCGAGGAGATCGCGTTGATCTGGGCCTATTCCAAGAGCGTGTCGCTGGACTTCGGGGGCGACAGCGCGGCACAGGATTTCGAGCGGTTCGAAGAGATGCTGCTGACCCGGCGCAACACCGACTGGATCGAGGTGCTGAGCGCCGCGCCGGAACGCCGGCTGTTCGTGGCGGCGGGTGCAGCGCATCTGCCGGGCGAGACAGGCGTTCTGCGCCTGCTGGAAAACGAGGGGTTCACGATCGAGCGTCTGCCGTTCGATCCGTGATCTCGGCCCGGCCTGCATCGCTGAGCGCATAGACGCCGCGCGCGACGCGCGCGAACCAGCCGTGATGATTGTCGGCCATGATCCGTGTCGCGCGCCCCACACCGGTCGCGCGGGCCACCGCCGCACCCTGCAAGGGGCCATGCGCCGCCAGATGCGCCGCACAGCGCAGCGCGTCCTGCCGGTAGGCGGTCATCACCTGCCCCCGCGTGCCCCCGGCATTGGGATCGCCCTCGCGCGCCGCGAACTCGCCCAGAAGGGCGGCGCGGCGGCGGGCCGACCGGCGCGGCACGAAGGGCGCAGGATCGCAATGCAGCTGCACGAACCCATCCTCGGTGCGCACGCTGAGCACGCCCAGCCCGAGACGGCGGCAGAGGCCCAGATTGCCCTTGAACGCCCGCCAGCCGGCCCGGCCCCGCCAGCGCGGCACCGCGACATAGACACAATCGGTGATCGACTGACGGGCCACGGCCTGTTGCAGGAGGGTCAGCGAAAAGCCGGTTTTCAACTCGACCACCACAGGCTCGGCGCCGTCGCGGATGGCCAGCACATCAGCCGCGCCCACCTCGGCCTTGACGGTATAGCCGAGCGTTTCAAGCCATGTCTTGACGGGGGGATACAGCGCGGTTTCGGCGGGTTTGCTCATGCGCGCAAAATGGCCGCAACGCGCATGGGTGACAAGCCCGCCCTGCCCTCATATAAGGCGCGCAAATCCGATCCAAACCCGTAAGGACAGTGACAATGACGACGCTTGTTTTCGGCCATAAATCCCCCGACACCGATTCCACCGGATCGCCGATCCTGTGGGCCTGGTATCTGAGCGAGGTGACAGGCACCGACGCCGAGCCGGTTCTTCTGGGCGAGCCCAACACCGAGGCTGCCTTCATGCTGGAGCGCTGGTCGCTGCCTAAGCCGCGCATCATCGCCGATATCGAGCCCGGCCAGCCCTGCGTGATCGTGGACACCAACAATCCCGCCGAACTGCCGGCTGCGATCAACGAGGCCGATATTCAAGCGATCATCGACCATCACAAGCTGGTGGGCGGGCTGGAGACCAAAGGCCCGATCGACATCACCGTGCGCCCGCTGGCCTGCACGGCGACGATCATGGTCGATCTGATGGGCGAGCATGCCGCCCGGATGCCCGACGCGATGAAGGGTGCCGCGCTGACCTGCATCCTGTCGGACACGCTGGAATTCCGCAGCCCCACCACCACCGCGCATGACCGCGCCGTGGCCGAGCGTCTGGCCGCCGATCTGGGGGTCGATATCGCCAGCTATGCCGCCGAGATGTTCGCCGCGAAATCCGACGTGTCGGCGTTTTCGGATGCCGAGCTGTTGCGTATGGACAGCAAGGAATACGAGGTCGCGGGCACGAAATTCCGTGTCTCGGTGCTGGAGACGACGGCGCCGGCCACGGTGCTCGACCGCAAGGACAGCCTGATGCAGAGCATGCAGGACGTCGCCGCCGAAGATGGCGTGGATCAGGTTCTGCTGTTCGTGGTGGATATCCTGAACGAAGAGGCCACGCTGCTTGTGCCCAACGATCTGGTCAAGACGCTGGCCGAGAAAAGCTTTGGCGCGACTGTCGCGGGGGACCATGTGGTGCTGCCCGGCGTGATGAGCCGCAAAAAGCAGATCATCCCCAACCTCGCTCTCTGAGCAAGGCCGGGTTTTGGTTTGAGGGGCGTCCCGAGGGGCGCCCCTTTTTCTGTGTCTGGATCAGAGCGCCTGTTTTGGCCGCACCACGTGGAAGGCGCCGTGCATGTAGGTCAGCGGCCGTTCCCCGGCATTGGAAATCCCCGAAACCGCCCCGATGCAGATCTGATGCGTGGCGTGGTTGTAGGTTTTCTGCAGCGTGCAGGTAAAGGCCGTGGCCCGTGGCAGGATCGGACCGAATTCGTTCGGCGTGGCGATGACGCCATGAAAGCGATCGGGGTTTTCATGATCGAACGCCCCCGCAAAGCGCTGCGCCACATCCACCGCATCCTCGGGCAGGACATTGACGGTGAAGGTGCCGTTATCGGCCACTGCAAGCGCGATTCGGCTATCCGCCTTGAGGCACACGAGCACCGCCGGAGGATCGGCGGAAAGCGAGGTGAAGGCGCTGACCGTCGCGCCCATCAGCCCGCCCGGCCCGTCGGTGGTGACGACGGTCACCGTCGAGGCCACCTGCCGCATGGCGGCGACGAAAGCATCCCGCGCGGCGGTCATGCCTGCACCCCGGTGTCGAGTTCTGGGCGTGTCATTCGATTCATGGTCCCCTGATTTTTGTGGCATATGCGGCCACGTCAATGTGCGCGCGAACATGCGTCGTGCAACAGATAGTGAGTTTGCCGCAGATGCCCAAATCTTTCTTCGGGACACCTTGAGGCCCCGGCGGCCACACCGCATCGCAGGGCGGATTTTCAAGGTGGCCATTGCGGCACGGGCCTGCCATAGCTGAGGCGTTTTTCGTCCCCAAGCTGCGCAGGCCCGTTCCATGACCCAGATCATCCAGTCGCTCTCCGAGATTTCCGACCGTTATGACGCGCTCTTCGTCGATCTTTGGGGGTGCCTGCATAATGGCGTGACCGCCTTTCCCGACGCGGTCGCGGCCTTGCGGGCCTATCGCGAAGGTGGCGGGACCGTGGTGCTGGTGACCAATTCGCCGCGCCCCCGCGCCGGGGTGGAAAAGCAGCTTGTGAGCTTCGATGTGCCGACCGATTGCTGGGATGTCATCACCACATCGGGCGACAGCGCCCGCGCGGCGATGTTCCGTGGCGCGGTGGGCGAAAAGGTTTATTTCATAGGCGAATCGCGCGACATGAAATTCTTCGAGCCTCTGGAGGTGATCGAAAACCCCGTCGAAATCGAGACCGTCCCCCTGCAGGAGGCCGAGGGAATCGTCTGCACCGGGCCGTTCGATCCGACCGCCGATCCGTCCGAGTATCGCGCCGATTTCCTCTATGCCAAGACCAAGGGGATGAAGCTGCTCTGTGCCAATCCCGATATCGTGGTGGACCGTGGCGAGCGGCGCGAATGGTGCGCCGGCGCGCTGGCGCGGCTTTACACCGAGATGGGGGGCGAAAGCCTTTATTTCGGCAAGCCGCACCCGCCGATCTATGATCTGGCCCGCCGCCGTCTGGCCGCGATGGGGCGCGATGCCGAGACGGCCTCGATTCTGGCGATCGGCGACGGCATCCAGACCGATATCGCGGGCGCCGTGGGCGAGGATATCGATTCGCTGTTCATCACCGGCGGGCTGGCCGCGAAAGAGACGAAAACCAACCGGCATCCCGACGAAAGTGCGCTTGAGGCCTATCTTCAGGACGAAGAAATGCACCCCACTTATGCGATCGGGTTCCTGCGGTAAGCAGAAATGTCTTGATTTTCTGCATCTGCAAAGTAATAAAGTTCCAACTTTGAGCGGCTGAGTGTCGCGATTATTACCCACCAGCCGGTCAGGAGGGGCGAATGTTGGACAACATGCCACGCGGAACCATCACCATCGAGCAAATCGAGATGGGCATGACCCGCAGCCTGCGCAAAGTCGTCACCGACGAGGATATCGAGATGTTCGCGCAGGTCTCGACCGACCGGAACCCTGTGCATCTGGACGATGCCTATGCGCAGGACACCATTTTCGAGGGCCGGATCGCCCACGGGATGCTGACCGCCGGGCTGATTTCGGCGGTGATCGGGGAACAGCTTCCGGGGCATGGCACGGTCTATATGGGCCAGACACTCAAGTTTCTGGCGCCCGTGCGGCCCGGCGACATGGTGCTGGCCCAGGTCGAGGTGATCGGCATCGACCATGCCAAGCGCCGCGTGCAACTGGATTGCCGCTGTCTGGTCAACGGCAAGAAGGTGCTGATCGGCGAGGCCACGGTGCTGGCGCCATCGGGCAAGTTCGACTGATCCTGCGCGCCATCCCGCCGCAAAACAGGGACGATCCGCCTGCCCCTTGATCGGGCGGGCGCCCGTTGTGGTACAGTTCTCCTCCATCCGGGCGCGTGCATCGCACCGTCCCGGTCAAAGGAGGAGACATCATGCAAACCGCAAAGACAACGGAATATGCCCGCGCGCTTCTGTCGTCCTATGGATCGAAGGCGCCGGTGATCGCCGCCCGCAGGATGCGCGAATCGGACGAGGCCGGCGAGACGCAGGAAGCCGAAAACTGGAAGCGCATCCGCCTCGCCATCGCCGAGATGCGCGGCCCGCATCAAAGCTGATCGCGAGGCACGGGGCGCGGACGCGTATCGCGCTTGCACCTGCGCGGACATGGGGCTACCCCTGCGCCATGCAGATTGTCCGCGACTATGACTATGTGGATCAGGCCGACCGGGGCGCATCCGTCGCCATCGGCAATTTCGACGGCGTGCATCTGGGTCATCAGTCGGTGATCGACATCGCCCGCGAGCATGCCGCAGACTTGGGCGCGCCGCTCGGGGTGCTGACCTTCGAGCCGCACCCGCGGGAATATTTCGCCCCCGATGCGCCGCCCTTCCGGCTGATGAGCCGCGAGGCGCGCGCGCATCGCCTGCAGAAACTCGGGATCGAAAAGCTCTATGAGCTGAATTTCAACGCCGCGATGGCGGCCCTTTCGCCTTATGAGTTCGCGCGCACCGTGATCGCGCGCGGGCTTGGGTTGCGCCATGTGGTGGTGGGCGCGGATTTCTGTTTCGGCAAGGGGCGCGCGGGCGACGCGCGCGATCTGGAGCGGTTCGGCCGCGAGATGGGATTCGGCGTGACCATCGCCGAGCTGCTCGAGGGGCGGACGGGGCAGGTCTCGTCGACCGCGATCCGCGCCGCCCTGTCCGAAGGACGCCCGCGCGACGCCGCTGCCATGCTGGGCCATTGGCACCGGATCGACGGCCCGGTGGTGGGCGGCGAACAGCGGGGCCGCGAATTGGGCTATCCGACCGCGAACATGTCGATCGAGGGGCTGCATCCGCCGCGCTTCGGCGTCTATGCCGTGCTGGTCGAGGTGCGCGACGGCCCCCATGCCGGGCAGTATCACGGCGCGGCCTCGCTCGGCGTGCGACCGATGTTTCATGGTGAGGTTCCCAATCTCGAGACCTTCATCTTCGATTTCTCCGGCGATCTTTATGGCGCGGAGCTGTCGGTCGCGCTGGTGGAGTACCTGCGCCCCGAAGCCACCTTCGACAGTCTTGAGGCCTTCATCGCGCAGATGGATGCCGACTGCGCCCGCGCCCGCGACATTCTCGGGCAGCCATGAGCGACGATCCGATCGACCGCACGGGCCTTGCACCGCGCTACTGGGAAACCAAGCCCCTGTCGCGCATGACCCGCCACGAATGGGAGGCGCTCTGCGATGGCTGTGGCAAATGCTGCCTCAACAAGCTCGAGGATGACGAGACCGGCGAGGTGGCGCTGACCCGCGTCGCCTGCCGCCTGTTCGACGACAGCACCTGCCGCTGTGCGCAATACGACATCCGCCACCAGTTCGTGCCGGAATGCATCACGCTGGATGCGCGAAACCTTGAGGGACATCTCTACTGGATGCCCGAAACCTGCGCCTACAAGCTGCTCTATCACGGCAAGCCGCTGCATGACTGGCACCCGCTGATCTCGGGCGATCCGGACAGCGTGCACCGCGCCGGCGTCTCGGTGCTGAATGCCACCATCCCCGAGTTCGAGGTCGATGAGGACGACTGGGAAGACCACCTGATCGAGGAGCCCGGCACATGACATTCGCCTCCGACAATTGCGGTCCCGCGCATCCGCGGATCATCGAGGCCCTGGCGCGCGCGAATGACGGCTATGCCGCGTCCTATGGCGCGGATGATCTGATGGCCCAGACCCGTGCCCGCCTGCGCGAGATCTTCGAGGCCCCCGAGGCGATGGTGCATCTGGTGGCCACCGGCACCGCGGCCAATGCGCTGGCGCTGGCGACGCTGGCACAGCCCTGGCAGACCATCTATTGCACCCCGCTCGCGCATATCAACTGCGACGAATGCCAGGCGCCGGAATTCTATACCGGCGGCTGCAAACTGTCGTTGGTGGGCGAGGCCGACAAGATGACCCCGGACGCTCTGTCCACCGCTATCGCCGAGGCCGGCCATGGCAATGTGCATGTTGCCCAGCCCGGTCCGGTCTCGCTCACACAAGTGACGGAAATGGGCCGGCTCTACACGCTCGAGGACTTGCAGGCCCTCTCGGGCGTGGCGGCGGCGCATGGGCTGCCTGTGCATCTGGATGGCGCGCGCTTTGCCAATGCGCTGGTGGCGCTTGGCTGCACCCCCGCCGAGATGACATGGAAGGCCGGGATCGACGCGGTCAGCTTCGGTGGCACCAAGAACGGCTGTCTCGGCGTCGAGGCGGTGATCGTCTTCAACCCTACCCATGCTTGGGAATTCGAGTTGCGCCGCAAGCGTGCGGGACATCTGTTTTCCAAGCACCGGTTCCTCTCGGCGCAGATGCTGGCCTATCTCGCCGACGATCTGTGGCTCGACATGGCGCGCGCCGCCAATGCACGCGCCGCGCGTCTGGCCGAGGGGCTGCGTAGCCTGCCGGACTGCGCCTTCCTGGCCGAACCTGAGGCCAACATGATCTTCGCCACCCTGCCCCGCGCCACCCATCAGCGCCTGAATGCGGCGGGCGCGCCTTACGGTCTGCGCGCGGGCCAGCTTGACGGCGCGGACCCGGCAGAGCCGCTGTCGATGCGGCTGGTCTGCGACTGGTCGGTCAGCGAGGCGGCGATCGACAGCTTCGTGGACGCCGCCCGCTTCTGAGCGGCCAGCCCCGCGTTTCTTCTGGCCCGAAATATCCCGGGGAGTCGTTGAAATCCCCCAAGGATTTCAACGGCGGGGGCTGGCCCCCAAAATGCCCCGCTCAGACCTCGTCGAAAAACCGCTGCAGTTCCGAGCCCACCTGACGCGGATGGGTGATCGGCGCCATATGGCCCGCGCCGCCGATCATCGCGCGCGCGGCATGCGGCAGGCGCGCGGCCAACCCCTCGGTGATCGCTTCGGTGATCGCGGGCGAGGCGCTGCCGCCCAGCAAGAGCACCGGGCAGGCGATCCGCTCCAGGGCGCCGGGGGCAAGCACCCCCGCCACATCCTCCATCAAGGCAGGCCCCGCCGCGTCGATCATGGGAATGTCTCGGGCCAGCGCGGCGCGGGCGGCCTCAGGCAGCGCATCCCAGTCGCGCCCATCGCCCCAGATGGCGGTGAATTCCCGCGCCGCGGTCACGGTATCGCCTGCGGCCATGGCGCGCGCATAGCCAGACATATCCGCCTCGTAGCGCGCCCGCGCGCCCGGGTCATCCGCGAAGGCCACGGCAAAGAGCACCGGCTCGATCAGCACCAGCGACCGCACCAGATCCGGGCGTTCCACCGCCAGCCGCAGGGCCACGGTGGCCCCGAAGGAATGCCCCATCAGATCGACCGTCCCGGTGGCGATCTCTCCACTTGCCTCGGCGGCAAGATCGGTCGCGAAATCAAGTGCCATGGCGGCACTCAGGCCCTGCACCTCGCCCATGCCGGCATCCCATGGCGCCGTTTGCCCGTGCCCCGGCAGATCGAAGGCAATGACCGTCATCCGCTCGGCGAGCCGGGCACCAAGGCCGGCCCAGCTTCCGGCATGGGCCAGCGTGCAATGGATCGCGAGCGCCCGGCGTGGGCCGTGACCGAATGTCGTCCAATGGGTCTCGCCCCCCGCCCGCAGATCGCGCGGCATGGCTCAGAGCTTGCCTGCCAGATGCAGGTCCAGATCCGCCAGCCGATCCTGCCCCCAGAAGCTCTGGCCGGTATCCACCACGTAGAACGGCGCCCCGAACACATTGTCCGCAACCGCCCGCTCCAGGTTGGCGGCATAGGTTTCCGCGCCGCTCAGAAGCCCGCTATCGGCCAGCGCCGGATCGAAGCCCGCCGCCTGCAGACAGTCGCGGATGACCTCATCCTCGGCGATGTCGCGCTCTTCCAGCCAGCAGGCGCGCAGGATGCTGTGCACCAGCTTGCCCATGTCGCCGCCGCCCGCCTCTTGGGCGGCGATGATCGCATAGGACGAGGGGGCGGCATTGGTCGGCCAATGGGCGGGCTGGAGGTTCAGCGCCATCTCCAGCTTGCGGGCCTGACGCGGCAATTCCTGATCGCGATAGGCCCGGCGCGAAGGGTGGCGATCCTTGGGCGCCTGACCGCCGGTGCGCGGGAAAAGCTGCATGATGTCCAGCGGGCGATAGGTGATGCTGGCGCCATGCCGGTCCGCGATCTCTTCCAGCCGCTCTCCCGCCAGATAGGCATAGGGCGACAATGTCGTGAAATAATAGTCGATATGGGCCATTTTTGCGGACTCCCCCGTTGGCACAGCTTTGCCCGACGCTACGCCCATGCTAAGCGGAGTTCAACGTCACGAATCTGTCATCTGCAGCCACTCCGGGGACATTCCTTCATGCCGACAACGCCCGAGCCGAAACTTATCACCGGCAACGCCAACAAACAGCTTTCCACGGCGATCGCCCGCCGCATGTCCATGCATCGCGGCGTGAATGTCGGACTGGTCGATGCCCGGGTCGAGCGGTTCAACGATCAGGAAATCTTTGTCGAGGTCTACGAGAATGTCAGGGGCGAGGATATGTTCATCGTCCAGTCCACCTCGAACCCGGCCAATGACAACCTGATGGAGTTGCTGATCATGTCCGACGCGCTGCGCCGCTCCTCGGCCAAGCGCATCACGGCGGTGATCCCCTATTTCGGCTATGCGCGGCAGGATCGCCGCTCCAAGGCGCGGACGCCGATCTCGGCCAAGCTGGTGGCGAACATGCTGGTCGGTGCGGGCATCGAGCGGGTGCTGACGATGGACCTGCACGCCACGCAGATCCAGGGGTTCTTCGACATCCCCGTGGACAACCTTTATGCGGCGCCGGTCTTTGCGCTAGATATCAAGCAGCAATTCAGCAGCGCGATGGATGACGTGATGGTCGTGTCACCCGATGTGGGCGGGGTGGCGCGGGCGCGCGAACTGGCCAAGCGGATCGAAGCGCCGCTGTCGATCGTGGACAAGCGCCGCGAAAAGGCGGGCGAGATCGCCGAGATGACCATCATCGGCGAGGTGGCTGGCAAGAAATGCATCATCGTCGATGATATCTGCGACACCGCCGGGACATTGTGCAAGGCGGCCCAAGTGCTGATGGATAACGGCGCCTCGGAAGTTCATGCCTATATCACGCACGGGGTTCTGTCCGGGCCGGCCGTGGAGCGGATCACCAAATCGGTCATGAAATCGCTGGTCATCACCGATACGATCCAGCCGACCGAGGCTGTCAAGGGCGCCGCGAACATCCGGATCATTCCCACCGCGCCGATCTTCGCGCAGGCGATCCTGAACATCTGGAACGGCACGTCGGTGTCGTCGCTCTTTGAGACCGAGACGCTGGAGCCGATCTACGAAGGTCAGTTCGGCGGCTGAGGCAGGAACCGGGCGCGTCGGCCCGCAAGGGCCGGCAAGCCTTTGGCGGGGCTAGCAAGCGGATCAGTAAAGATCCCAGTCGTCCTCATGGGCAAGCTCGCCGATCGCCATCCAGCGGATGCGCGAGCGCGCCACGCGCGTATCGCCCCATGTGCGGAACACGATTTCGAAGCCTGTCGTGGTGATCTTTTCGGCAGCCACATCGGCGCGCGCGTTGGTGGCGCTGTCCATATCCCACATCGACAACGAGACATGCACCGCCGGGGGCGTCTTGAACGGCTCGGAGAACACGAGGCTCTTGCGCCGCGCGCGCGGCCCTTCTCCGGTCCACATGACACCGCCATCCTCGTAATCCGAGAACAGGATGTCTTCGCCCTGATCGACCCCGATTTTATGGCTTGAAAGGTGCTTCATGAACTCAACCCGTGACAGAGGCGGAGTACTACAACTTTAAGGAAAAATTTGGAACAGAAAAAGGAAAAGGGCTCACGATGGAGCCCTTTTCGGTATCTATTGATCCGGCGATCAGTTCGGCGACAGGCCGATGTGATCGCCCATGGCGACCATGTCAGCCAGGAGCTTGGCCGCGTCATCCACCGGGCCGGGCTCGTTGACGAAGGTTTCCTGCGCCTTGGCCAGCTTGTCGGTCGCTTCGTCCACCAACGCCTTGTACTGCGCCTGCGTGATCTCGTCGCGCGGGATCGCACGCTCGGCAAGAACCGAAACGCTGCCGCCGTCGATCTCGGCGAAGCCGCTGGTCACGACGTAATCGGCGGTCCCGTTCGGACCGGTCACCGTCACGATACCGGGGCGCAGGGTCGTGATAAGCGGGCTGTGCTGGGCCATGGCCGTCAGGTCGCCTTCCGCGCCGGGAATGCGAACTTCAGTCGCGTCCACCGACACCAGACGCCGCTCGGGCGACACCAGATCGAAATGCACTGTATCAGCCATTCATGGGCCTCCTTGTGAGGCCCCCGCAAGCGCCGGACGGTTGGTCCGACACGCACGGGGGCAGCAGTCATCAGGCTGCGTCAGCCGCCATCTTCTCGGCCTTGGCCTTCACTTCGTCGATGCCGCCGACCATGTAGAAGGCGCCTTCGGGCAGGTGGTCATACTCGCCGGCGACCACGGCCTTAAAGGACGAGATCGTTTCTTCCAGCGGCACCTGAACGCCGTCGGAGCCGGTGAACACCTTGGCCACGTCGAAGGGCTGCGACAGGAAGCGCTGGATTTTCCGGGCACGGGCCACGGTCAGCTTGTCCTCTTCGCTCAGTTCATCCATGCCGAGAATGGCGATGATGTCCTGCAGCGACTTGTAGCGCTGAAGGATACCCTGAACGTCGCGGGCCACCTTGTAATGCTCTTCACCCACGATGGAGGGGTCCATCAGGCGCGAGGTGCTGTCCAGCGGGTCCACAGCCGGGTAGATGCCCAGTTCCGAGATCGCGCGCGACAGAACGGTCGTGGCGTCGAGGTGGGCGAAGGTCGTGGCCGGGGCCGGGTCGGTAAGGTCGTCCGCGGGAACGTAGACGGCCTGGATCGAAGTGATCGATCCCGCCTTGGTCGAGGTGATGCGTTCCTGCATCTGGCCCATGTCCGTGGCCAGCGTCGGCTGATAGCCCACGGCCGAAGGAATACGACCGAGAAGCGCCGACACCTCGGAGCCCGCCTGCGTGAAGCGGAAGATGTTGTCCACGAAGAACAGAACGTCGGTGCCGGACTGGTCGCGGAACTGCTCGGCCAGGGTCAGGCCGGTCAGGGCAACGCGGGCACGCGCACCCGGCGGCTCGTTCATCTGGCCATAGACCAGGGCCACCTGACTGTCGGGCAGGTTGTCGGGCTTGATCACGTTGGATTCGATCATCTCGTGGTAGAGGTCGTTGCCTTCACGGGTCCGTTCGCCCACACCGGCGAAGACCGAGTAGCCCGAGTGCACCTTGGCGATGTTGTTGATCAGCTCCATGATGAGAACCGTCTTGCCCACGCCGGCGCCGCCGAACAGGCCGATCTTGCCGCCTTTGGCGTAAGGCGCCAGCAGGTCGATCACCTTGATGCCGGTGACCAGAACCTCGGATTCGGTGGACTGTTCGCTGAACTCGGGGGCAGGCTGGTGGATCGAGCGCCGTTCCTTGGCGACGATCGGCGCACCTTCGTCAACGGGCTCGCCCACGACGTTGAGGATGCGGCCCAGGGTGACATCGCCCACCGGAATGGTGATCGGACCACCGGTATCGGTCACGGTCTGACCGCGCACCAGACCTTCGGTGGCGTCCATCGCGATGGTGCGGACGGTGTTTTCGCCCAGGTGCTGCGCCACTTCCAGAACAAGGCGCTTGCCGTTGTTGTCGGTGTCCAGCGCGTTGAGGATTTCGGGCAGGTGATCTTCGAACTGAACGTCCACCACGGCGCCGATCACCTGGGTGATTGTGCCTTTTGCGTTTGCCATATCTCGTCTCTCCGGTTT
Source organism: Roseobacter sp. AzwK-3b (assembly GCF_000170875.1). Lineage (NCBI taxonomy): Bacteria > Pseudomonadati > Pseudomonadota > Alphaproteobacteria > Rhodobacterales > Roseobacteraceae > Roseobacter > Roseobacter sp. AzwK-3b. The sequence goes on along the minus strand of NZ_ABCR01000002.1, from coordinate 406,932 downwards.
CGTCAGAGCGCCTCGGCGCCCGAAATGATTTCAATAAGCTCGTTCGTGATGACGGCCTGACGCGAGCGGTTATACTCGATTGTCAGCTTGTCGATCATATCGCCGGCATTGCGGGTGGCGTTGTCCATGGCGGACATCCGGGCACCCTGTTCCGAGGCCCCGTTCTCCAGCAGGGCGCTGAAGATCGCCGTGGCCACGCCGCGCGGCAGAAGATCGGCAAGGATCGCCTCCTCGTCGGGCTCATAGTCGTAAACAACGCCCGCTTCGGGGGCGTCATCGGCGGCAGACTGGTCCACCTCGAACGGGATCACCTGCTGCATCGTCGGGATCTGGCTCACGACGTTCTCGAACTTCGAATAGAAGATCTTGGCGACATCGAATTCGCCCGCGTCGAAGCGGTCCAGAACTTGGGCCGCGATCGTCTGGGCGTCCGCATAGCCGATATTCTTGACCTCGCTCAGATCGACATGGTGGATGAAGTGATTGCGCAGATCGCGCTTGAGCGCGTCACGCCCCTTCTTGCCCACCGTGATGATCTTGACGGTCTTGCCCTTGGCCAGCAGTTTTTCCGCCTCGACCCGCGCCTTCTTGGCGATGTTCGAGTTGAAGCCACCGCAGAGGCCACGCTCGGCGGTCATGACCACCAGCAGATGCACGTCATCCGAGCCGGTCCCGCGCAACAGGCGCGGTGCGCTGTCGCTGTCGCCCACAGAGGCGGCCAGCTTGCCCATCACCGCGTTGAAACGCTCGGTGTAGGGACGCGACATTTCTGCCGCGTCCTGCGCCCGACGCAATTTCGCCGCGGCCACCATCTGCATGGCCTTGGTGATCTTGCGGGTCGATTTGACCGACGCGATCCGGTTTTTCAGGTCCTTGAGATTCGGCATTGCCTTATCTCCCCCTTATGCGAAGTCGGCGGCGAATTCGTCCAGCGCTGCCTTGATCTTGTCCTCGGCTTCACCCTTGATCTTGGGGTCTTGCGTCGTGATGTGATCCAGCAGATCCTGATGCTTGCTGCGCAGGTGGTTCAGCAGACCCTGCTCGAAGCGGCCCACCTGATCGACGGCGATCTTGTCCAGATACCCTTTGGTCCCGGCATAGATGACGCAAACGATTTCAGCGTTGGTCAGGGGCGAATATTGCGGCTGCTTCATCAGCTCGGTCAGGCGCGCACCACGGTTCAGCAGCTGCTGGGTCGCGGCGTCGAGGTCCGAACCGAACTGGGCGAAGGCGGCCATCTCGCGATACTGCGCCAGCTCCAGTTTCACCGGCCCCGCGACCGACTTCATCGCATTGGTCTGCGCCGACGAACCCACGCGGCTCACCGACAGACCGGTGTTCACGGCGGGGCGGATGCCCTGATAGAACAGCTCGGTCTCGAGGAAGATCTGACCGTCGGTGATCGAGATCACGTTGGTCGGAATGAAGGCCGACACGTCACCGCCCTGGGTTTCGATGATCGGCAGTGCCGTCAGCGACCCCGAGCCGTTGTCTTCGTTCAGCTTGGCAGACCGCTCGAGCAGGCGGGAATGGAGATAGAACACGTCACCCGGATAGGCTTCGCGGCCCGGCGGACGACGCAGCAGCAGCGACATCTGGCGATAGGCCACGGCCTGCTTGGACAGATCATCATAAACGATCAGGGCATGACGGCCATTGTCGCGGAAATGCTCGGCCATCGCGGTGGCGGCATAGGGGGCAAGGAACTGCATCGGAGCGGGGTCCGATGCGGTCGCGGCGACGATGATCGAATAGTCGATCGCGCCCGATTCCTCGAGTTTCTTCACCAGCTGCGCCACGGTCGAGCGCTTCTGACCGATGGCGACATAGACGCAATAGAGCTTCTTGCTCTCGTCGTCGCCGGCGGCGTCGTTGTAGGATTTCTGGTTCAGGATCGTGTCCAGAGCAACGGCGGTCTTGCCGGTCTGACGGTCACCGATGATCAGCTCGCGCTGACCACGGCCGATCGGGATCATGGCGTCGACCGATTTCAGGCCGGTCGCCATCGGCTCGTGCACCGATTTACGCGGGATGATGCCCGGCGCCTTGCTGTCGGCGATGCCGCGGTTCTTGGTCTTGATCGGACCTTTGCCATCCAGCGGATTGCCCAGACCGTCAACGACGCGACCCAGCAGCTCGTCGCCGATCGGAACGTCCACGATCGACTTGGTGCGCTTGACAGTGTCACCCTCGCCGATCTCACGGTCGGATCCGAAGATCACAATGCCGACATTGTCCGTCTCGAGGTTCAGGGCCATGCCCATGACACCGCCGGGGAATTCGACCAGCTCGCCGGCCTGGACATTGTCCAGCCCGTGCACGCGCGCGATGCCATCTCCCACCGACAGAACCCGTCCGACCTCGGCAACTTCGGCCTCCTGGCCGAAATTCTTGATCTGGTCCTTAAGGATCGCAGAAATCTCTGCAGCTTGGATACCCATTTATCCGACCTCTTTCATTGCATTCTGTAGGGAATTCAGGCGCGAGCGGATCGAGGTGTCGATCATTTTCGAGCCCACCTTTACGACGAGACCGCCGATGAGACTTTCATCGACGGTCGCATTGATCTTGACGTCCTTGCCGACACGGGCAGTCAGCGTCTTGGCCAGCTTGTCGGACTGCGCCTTGGTCAGAGCCTTGGCGCTGGTCACATCGGCGGTCACTTCACCCTTGTCGTCGGCGATCATCGCGCTGAGATGCTGCAGCAGCTGCGGCAGCACGAACAGACGACGCTTGCCCGCCATGACCGCCAGACCATTGGCCATGACGGTCTCAAGCTTCATTTTCTTGGCGATCGCATCCATGACCTTGGCCTGATCGGCCCGTGCCAGAACGGGCGACGAGATCACGTCGCGCAATTCCGCACTCTCGGCCAGCGCGGCACGCAGATCGTCGATGTTGGATTCAAGCTTGGGCAGAGACTTGCTCTCTTTCGCAATCTCGAAAATGGCGGTGGCATAGCGCTCGGCGATGCCGGAGGAGATCGAAGCTGGTTCGGACACGTCCACCCTTCCGATTTTCTGGCCCCGGGTTGCAGTACGACGGATCGCGCCGTCCCGAGGGAGTTGACAGGCGTTCAAGTTTTCAAAACACCGGAATTCGGCGTGGGTGTAGCAGAGCCTTGCGCACCTAGCAAGCTGCACGATCCGCGTTACCTGAAGCTGAATTTATAATCATTTCAGATACTTGCCGATACTGCGACCGTTTGCGCTCATTTTACCTACCGAAAAAGTCGCGAATTTCCACATATTTCGCGATTCCTGTGCACAAGCCCTGTGCAATACCGTCCCGCACACGTTAACGCTATCAATGCGCAGCCGTCTTTTCCTTGCGTCACAAGGCGTGTATCCGGACGCTTCGGCAAGGCGGGGCAGCCCCACGGCGCGCCCGCGCGATCCGATCCGTCCCGCACCCGGCACAAAAGGCCCCCATGACGCAGCGCATCACAACCGTTCTGACCCTTGCCCTGGCGCTCACGATCGCCTGGGGCACGCTCAGCCCGCCCGGTGGCGCCGGCATGCCGTGGCCGCTGAGCGACAAGCAGATCCACGCGCTGGCCTTCTGTCTTCTGGTGCTGCCCCTGTCGCTGACGCGGCCTGCGTCGATCCGCTGGCTGGCGCCTTGCGCCTTTGCCTTTGGCGCGGCGATCGAACTGATCCAGCCGCTCGTGGGGCGCAGCGCGGAATGGGGCGATCTTCTGGCCGACGGGATCGGGATTGCGCTCGGGATCGTGCCGGGGCTGATCCGCGCGCGCCTTGGCCGCGCCACCTGATCGCGCGGCAGGGCGCGTGGCGCTCAGATCGGTTTCGCCTCGGGCTTGGGTTTGGGCTTGAGCGCCTCGAGCGGCTTGCGCACCGTCTCGCGCAGGCCCGGACCCGACGGTGCGTGCACCCGCTTGGTGGCCTCCACCAGCAGAACGCCCCCCGACAGCACCACCGACATCTTCACGCCGAGGGCTTCCCAGAACATCGAGGTCTTGCGCCAGATCCGCCGCTCCGAGGGCGGCTGATACAGCGTCGTGGCATGGCGCAGCGGCAGGAAATTGTTCAGCTTCAGCTGGCTTTCAAGCTGCGACTGGCTGTAGGGTCGGCCAAAGCCGAACGGCGTGCGGTCCGAGCGCGACCACAGCCCCGCCCGGTTCGGCACGATGAACAGCGCCGACCCCCCCGGCCCCAGCACCCGCCAGCATTCCTCCAGAAGCGCGCCGGGATTCTCGCTGGTCTCCAGCCCGTGCACCACCAGAAGCTTGTCCACATGCCCGGTTTCCAGCGGCCAGCTGGTTTCTTCGCACAGCACCGACACATTGGGCAGGCCCTGCGGCCAGGCGATCACCCCCTGCGGCCCCGGCATGAGGCCGATCACCCGCCGGGCATCTTCAAGGTAAGGCCTCAGGAACGGCACCGCAAAGCCATAGCCCGCAACCGTCTGCCCCTGCGCCTCGGGCCAGAAGGACAGCACTTCCTTGCGCACAGCCGCCTGTGCCGCGCGCCCCAATTGGCTGCGATAATAGAAGTTGCGAAGGTCCTGCACGTCGAGATGCATTGCAGACGGGTCCATGATCGGTCACTCTTGACGCTAACATTAACCGGCAAAGGGGAAAACACCATGGCCTTGCAGATCGAAACCATTCCCTGCCTGTCCGACAACTACGCCTTTCTGGCGCATGATCCCGACACCGGGCAGACCGCCGCGATCGACGTTCCCGACGCGGCCCCGATCCTCGCCATGCTCGAAGAGAACGACTGGACGCTCAGCCATGTGCTGCTGACGCATCATCACGCCGACCATGTTCAGGGGCTCGAGGCCCTGCTAGATGCCGCGCCCGCCAAGGTCGTGGGGGCCGCCGCCGATGCGCACCGCCTGCCGCCGCTCGACATCTCGGTGGCGGATGGCGACAGCATCATCATCGGCAACCTCATCGCCGAGGTGATCGAGGTGCCGGGGCATACCGTGGGCCATATCGCCTTCTATTTCCCCGAAAGTGCCGCACTCTTCAGTGCGGACAGCCTGATGGCGCTTGGCTGCGGTCGGGTGTTCGAAGGCACCATGGACCAGATGTATGATAGCCTGTCGCGTCTGGCTGCATTGCCTTCGGATACCACCGTCTATTCGGGCCATGAATACACGCGGGCCAATGCCAAATTCGCGCTGACCATTGACCCCGCGAATGCAGCGCTTACATCTCGTGCAGCCGCAATCGACGCGGCGCGCGAAAAAGGCCATCCTACCGTGCCCTCGAAACTCTCCGAGGAGCTGGCCACCAACCCGTTTCTGCGGGCGTCCGATCCGGACATTCAGGCCCATCTCGGCATGGTCGGTGCCGATCCTGCCAAGGTGTTCGCCGAAATCCGCGGGCGCAAGGATCGGTTCTGACGAACCAGATGCCGCAAATGCAGTCTTCTGCCATCAAAAGTGACCGGACGGCTCCAGAAAAAACTTGAAGAGTCGTCCATATCGACCAAACTTTAATACTATGAGGCCAAGGTCGTCGGCATCCCGCCACGGCCCAGATCAGAAGGAGCACGACGTGCCTTCATTTTCGAACACGCTGGAACAGGCAATTCACGCGGCTTTGGCCTTGGCCAATGCCCGTCAGCACGAGTTCGCGACGCTCGAGCATCTTTTGCTCGCGCTGATCGACGAGCCTGACGCCGCGCGCGTTCTAAAAGCGTGCAGCGTCGACACGGAGGATCTTCGCGGCACGCTCGTGGAATTCATCGACGACGACCTGTCCAATCTCGTCACCGACATCGAAGGATCCGAGGCGGTTCCGACCGCCGCCTTCCAGCGCGTGATACAGCGCGCGGCGATCCATGTGCAATCCTCGGGCCGGACCGAAGTGACCGGCGCCAATGTGCTTGTCGCCATCTTCGCCGAGCGCGAATCGAACGCGGCCTATTTCCTGCAGGAGCAGGACATGACCCGGTATGACGCGGTGAATTTCATCGCGCATGGCGTGGCCAAGGACCCGGCCTATGGCGAATCCCGGCGCATCACCGGCGCCAGCGAAGCCGAAAGCGAGAACACCCGCCGCGAACAGGAACCCGAGGCTGTCGAAGCCGGGGAATCCGCGCTGGCCAAGTATTGCGTCGATCTCAACGAAAAGTCCCGCCGTGGCGATATCGACCCGCTGATCGGCCGCGACTCCGAGGTCGAGCGCTGCATTCAGGTGCTCTGCCGTCGGCGCAAGAACAACCCGCTTCTGGTGGGCGATCCCGGCGTCGGCAAGACCGCCATCGCCGAAGGTCTCGCCCTCAAGATCGTGCGCGGCCAGACCCCCGAAGTGCTGTCCAATACCACGATCTTCTCGCTCGACATGGGCGCCTTGCTGGCGGGCACCCGCTATCGCGGCGATTTCGAAGAGCGTCTCAAGGCCGTGGTGAACGAGCTGGAAAGCCATCCCGACGCGGTTCTCTTCATCGACGAGATCCATACCGTGATCGGTGCGGGCGCCACATCGGGCGGCGCGATGGATGCCTCGAACCTGCTCAAACCCGCTCTGCAGGGCGGCAAGCTGCGCTGCATGGGCTCGACCACGTTCAAGGAATTCCGCCAGCATTTCGAAAAGGACCGCGCGCTGTCGCGCCGGTTCCAGAAGATCGACGTGGTGGAGCCGACGACCGATGACGCCATCAAGATCCTCAAGGGCCTCAAGCCCTATTTCGAAGAGCATCACAGCGTCAAATACACCAATGACGCCATCAAGTCGGCGGTGGACCTGTCGGCGCGCTACATCACCGACCGCAAATTGCCGGACAAGGCGATCGACGTGATCGACGAGGCGGGCGCTGCGCAACATCTGGTGGCTGCCTCCAAGCGCCGCAAATCCATCGGCGCCAAGGAAATCGAAGCTGTCGTGGCCAAGATCGCCCGCATCCCGCCGAAAAGCGTGTCCAAGGACGATGCCGAAGTGCTCAAGGATCTCGAAAGGAGCCTCAAGCGCGTCGTCTTCGGTCAGGATCCCGCGATCGAGGCGCTGGCCAGCTCCATCAAGCTGGCGCGCGCCGGGCTGCGTGAACCCGACAAGCCGATCGGCAACTATCTCTTTGCCGGCCCTACCGGCGTCGGCAAGACCGAGGTGGCCAAGCAGCTCGCCGACACGCTGGGTGTGGAACTGCTGCGCTTCGACATGTCCGAATACATGGAGAAACACGCCGTTTCGCGCCTGATCGGTGCGCCCCCGGGCTATGTCGGCTTCGATCAGGGCGGTCTGCTGACCGACGGGGTCGATCAGCACCCGCATTGCGTGCTGCTGCTGGACGAGATCGAGAAGGCGCATCCGGACGTGTTCAACATCCTGCTGCAGGTGATGGACCACGGCACCCTGACCGATCACAACGGGCGGTCGGTCGATTTCCGCAATGTCGTGCTCATCATGACCTCGAACGCCGGTGCCGCCGAGCAGGCGAAAGCCGCGATCGGCTTTGGCCGCGACCGCCGCGAGGGCGAGGATACCGCCGCGATCGAACGGACCTTCACCCCGGAATTCCGCAACCGTCTGGATGCGGTGATTTCCTTCGGTCCGCTCCCGAAAGAGGTGATCCTCCAAGTGGTCGAGAAGTTCGTGCTGCAGCTCGAAGCACAGCTGATGGATCGCAACGTCTCGATCGAACTGACGCAGCCTGCCGCCGAATGGCTGGCCGACAAGGGCTATGACGACAAGATGGGCGCCCGCCCGCTGGCCCGCGTCATCCAGGAGCACATCAAGAAGCCGCTGGCCGAGGAACTGCTGTTCGGCAAGCTGGCCAAGGGTGGCCTCGTCCAGGTCGGTATCAAGGACAACAAGATCGACCTGCGCATCGAAGGCCCGGACCGGCCGCGCCTGTCGGGCAAGAAGCCACCGCTTCTCACCGCGGACTGATGCGCCCGCTCCACGGGGCAGGGTTTGCCCTTGCGATCAGCCTCCTGTCGGCCGCCGTTCCCGCGGCGGCCGAACCTCCGGTCTTGGACCTGCCCATCGACTGCGTTCTCGGGCAGACCTGTTATGTCGAGGATTATGTCGATACCGATCCCGGCCCCGGGCAGCGCGATTACACCTGCGGTCTCAAAAGCCGTGACGACCACCGCGGCACCGACATCGTGCTGTTGTCCTTCGAAGCGATGGAAGCCGGTGTCAACGTGCTGGCCGCCGCCCCCGGCACGGTGGCCGCCACCCGCGACGGGATGGAGGATGTCGCCGTCACCGACGCCACCCGCGCCTCGATCGAAGGGCGCGAATGCGGCAACGCGGTGCGCATCGATCACGGCGGCGGCTGGCAGACGCTCTATTGCCACATGGCGCGCGGCAGCATCGCGGTCGAGACCGGCCAGCAGGTCGCGGCGGGCGATGTGCTGGGCCTCGTCGGGCTCAGCGGCCTGACCAATGTGCCGCATGTGCATCTGGGCGCGCTCAAGGACGGCGCCATCGTCGACCCGTTCAACCCCGAAAACCGTGATACATGCGGCGTCGATCTGGGTGAGGGGCTCTGGCGGGACGCGCCCGATTATGACCGCGCGGGGCTTTTCACCGCAGGCTTTTCAAACGGTGTGCCCGATTTCGAGGATGTGAAATCCGGCGCCGCCCGCCTGCCCGCCGCCACACCCGACACGCCCCTCGTGCTTTATGTTCATGTCTTTTACGCCCGCCCGGGCGATGTGCTGACGCTCACCGCCTCTGGCCCCGAAGGCGCGCTTTTCGCCCATGAGGTCACGCTCGAGGATCCACAAGCCCAGCTGTTCCGCGCCTATGGCCGCCGCGCGCCGCAGTCGGGCTGGCAGCCGGGCGCGTATCGCGGCTATGTCCAACTGACGCGCGAGGGCCGCCTGATCGCCGTGCGCCACGCCGATATCACCATCAGCCCGAACTGATCCCGGCCCTCACTTGCCGGTGACTTACTTGCCAGTGACTTACTTACCGGTGAATTTCAACTCGATGCGACGGTTCTGCGCGCGGGCCTCGGGCGTGTCGTCCGGATTGACCGGCTGATACTGCCCGAACCCGTTGGCCGAGAGCCGCTCGGGTGGCAATCCCAGCGTGTCGATCATGTAGCGCACCACCGACAGGGCGCGCGCCATGCTCAGCTCCCAGTTATCCTCGAAGGCAGCACCCGGGCGCACCGGCACATCGTCGGTATGCCCGTCCACCTGCAAGACCCAATCAATCCCTTCGGGGATCTCGTCGGTCACGCTGCGGAAAATCTCAGCGACCTTGGCCACCTCCCTCTGCCCCGCCCCCGACAATTCCGCCTCACCCGGCGCAAACAGCACCTCGGAGGAGAACACGAACCGGTCGCCTTCGATGCGGATGCCCTCCTGCGCGCCCAGAACATCGCGCAGCCGTCCAAAGAATTCCGACCGATACCGCTCGAGATCGGCATTCTGCTCTTCCAGCAAGCGGGCGCGCGCCTCTTCGGCCTCTCGGCGGCGGCGCTCTTCGGCGGCGACCCGCGCCAGCGCCGTGTTCAACTCGTTGCCCAGCGACTGCAGCTGCACATCCTGCGCAGCCTCGCGCGTCTTGGCATCATCCAAAAGCGCCTGAAGCTGGCCCAGCTGATCTCGCAGCGCCGCCACCTGCCTGTTCAACAAGGCCTGTTGCTTCTGCGCTTCGCTCGCCAATTCCTGCTGGTCGGCCAGCCGGTCCCGGGCCTGCGCCAGAAGGGCCGCGCGCGCCTCGGCTTCGGTCAGGGCGGTGTCGGCCTGCTCTTCGGCGGCCAGTTTCTCCGCCAGCGCCGCCGTCAGACGCGCGCGCAGCTCTTCGGCCTCCATCGTCTGCGCCTCGGTCTGGGACAAGCGCGCCTCAAGCTCGGCGATCCGCGCATCCTTGGCCGCCAACGTCTCATCGGCAGTGTCGCGCGCCGCAAGCGCCGCGGCCAGCCGCGCATCCAGATCCTCCTGCGCATCCTCGGCAGCCGCCAGCAGGGTCAGCGTTTCCTCGGCGCGGCGGCGTTGTTCCTCCAGCGCAAGGGTCATGGCGGTCAGTTCCGCATCTGCGTTCTGCAATCTGGCGCGCAGCGCCTCGGCGGCGGCGGCCTCGGCCAGACGCGCCTGTTCCTCTTGGCTCAACTCGGTCTCCAGATCGGCCACTTGCGCACTCAGCGCGGCGCGCGCCTCGTCGCTTTGCTCGGCCTCGGTCCGCAGATCGGCGATCAGCGCCTCCAGCGCCTCGCGGCGGGCCGCGGCCAGTCGCGCGGCCTCGGCCTGTGCATCCACTTCGCCGCGCAAATCCGCCAGCGCCAGTTGCAGCGCCTCCTGCTCGGACAACAGCTCGGCGCGCTCACCTTCCAAATCGGCCACCTGCCCGAGCGCTTGATCGCGCGCGGCCAACAACCCGGCCACCTGTTCCTCGAAACTGGCGATGCGGGTGCGGGCCTCGTCCAGGGCCAACTCCTGCGAGGCGATCAGCGCCGCCTGCGCCTCTTGGCGCTCGCGCGCATCGCTCAATGTGCTGCTCAACTCCCCGACCCGTTCGGTCAGCGTGGCATTGCGGTCCTGCTCCAGCCCCAGCGCCTCGGCCAGTGCCGCGACTTCGGCGGACAGCTCGTCCAATTCGCTCGCCTGTCCGCTGATGGTTTCGCGCAGCACGAATTGCACGACCATGAAGATCGTCAGAACGAACATCAGCACCAGCAAAAGCCCGGTCATCGCATCCACGAAACCCGGCCAGATCGAGGCCTGGAACCGTGCACCTGTGCGCCGGGAAAGCGCCATCGCCTAGCTCTCCTGCCTGTCGCCCGGACCCTGCGCCGTATCACGGGCCAGATCACGGGCCGGGCTGCGCATCTGGTTGAACACCCGCGTCAGCGCCGCCAGATCGGTGCGCAGCTCGGTCATCGTCTCCTGCCGGCCTGCGCTGATTTCCTCAAGGATGCGCAACATCTGCACATCGATCGAGCGCAAGCGCATCCGGCTTTCGGCATCGAAGCTGTCACCGCCCTGGGCCTGACGCTCCTGCATGATCCCGATCAGCCGCTCCTGCCCCTCGGCAACCCGGCTCAATGCTGCGGTGATCGGGTTGGTGTCGCCCATCCGATGCGTCAGACGTTCGATCGAATCCGCCAGCACGCCCAGCTTTTCATCCACCATGGCGCGGCTGACATCCGATTGGGTCAGCATCATCTGCAGGCTTTCCATCTGCTCGGCCATCTGGTCCAGCACGGGGGCCATGACATGCGCCTCGCCGCCCTGTTCGCCGTCACCACTGGAAAAGCCCACCCGCGTGATGGTCGACATCCACTCCTCCAGCTCGCGATAGAACCGGTTCTGCCCATGGCTTGCGAACAGCTCCAGAAGCCCCACCACCAGCGATCCCGCCAGACCCAGCAGCGACGAGGCAAAGGCCACGCCCATCCCGCCCAGCTGCGCCTCAAGCCCGGTCATCAGGCGGTTGAACACATCCACACCACCCTCGCCCTCCTGCGGCGCAAGGCTGCGGATGGTGTCCACCACGGCCGGAACCGTGGTCGCAAGACCATAGAACGTGCCCAGAAGACCAAGGAAGATGAGCATGTTGACGATATACCGGGTGATCTCCCGCTCTTCGTCGATCCGCTGCGCCACCGAATCGAGGATCGACCGCGCCGATCCCGAAGCGATCTGCATCCGCTTGCCACGCTGGCGCAGCAAGGTGGCCAGCGGCGCCAGCAATTGCGGCGCCTTGACCATCTCGTGACCGGGATGCTGTGCGGCGAATCCTTCGATCCAGCGCACCGATCCGATCAGCTGGACCACCTGCCAGAAACAGGCCACCACCCCGATGCAAAAGACGAACAGGATGAACCCGTTCAGCCACGGGTTCGCCTCGAAGACCGGCATCACCCTCGGCGCCGCCAGAACAGCCCCGGCCCCGGTCAGGCCAAGCACCACCAGCATCAGAACGATCTGGCGTACGGGACGTGAAAAATGCGGCTCGACCTCACGGTCCGGCTGGCCCATCTGGACGGCTCCCGGCTCTGGCTTTCGTTGGGCCAACCCTACGCGCACGGACCGGTCAAGCCAAGGATTTATACGCTCAAGGCGCGCACTCTGCGCGCGAGCCAGTCCAACTCGGCATCGATGATGCCCAACTCGCCCAAGTGGGCGGCAGTGTTGAACAGATATTCGGTGTTCGGCCCCCGCCCGCCGACCGCCCGCGCGATGATCCGCGCCTGTTCCTCAAGGTCCAGACCCCCGCAATACTGCACATGGTCGGGGTCGATCACATAGGTCACCGCCTCGACCCTGCGCCCATCCGCCAGATCGATCTCCAGCATCTTCTCCAGATAAGCCGACGACACCAGTTCACGCTCTCGCAGATAGGCCAGAACCTGATCGGACTGATCCTCCCCCACCGACAGCGCGACACCGTGGCATTGCGCCTCCACCTGCGCATCCAGCGCCAGCACCAGCCCCGGTTCTTCGGGCGTGCCGCGATGATGGATCGAGCGCATGCAGAAACTGCGGTGATAGCCGGGCAGCGTCGCGATCACCCTATCCTGCACCTCGAAGCCCGGGTTCCACACCAGCGATCCATAACCGAACACCCACATCTGCATTTTTCTGTTCCTCTGTCTTTCAACGTCTTAACGCGTTCCGCCTTTGACCTGAGGCACCAGCTAAAGGCGGAACGCGTGCAACGATTGAACGGAACACGGCATTTCGCGAAAATCTGTGATTCAGGTTTTCCGCGAAACGCTTTAAACACCATGCGCAGGCAGCATGAAAGAGGCGGGAATGCTCAGAGGTCTTATCGGTCTGATGATGGTCGCGGCACTGGCGTGGTCGGGTTATTGGTTCATCATATCCTCCAGTCTTCAGCAGGGCTTCGAGGACTGGTTCGACGCGCGCCGCGCCGAAGGCTGGGTGGCCGATTACGGCGCGCTCGGCGTTCAGGGCTTTCCCAACCGGATCGACACGGTGATCGACGATCTTGACCTCGCCGATCCCGACACCGGCCTCGCCTGGAGCGCGCCGCGATTTCAGATCAACGCCCTGAGCTACCGGCCCAATCATGTCATCGCCGTCTGGCCGAACAGCCAGCGCCTCGCCACCCCGCTCGAGAAATTCGACATCGAAAGTTCCGACATGCGCGCGAGCCTCGTGCTCACCCCCGACGCCCAGCTGCAGATCGACCGCACGGCGCTGACCGCCGAGACGCTGGTGATCCGCCCGCTCGCGGGCGAAGGCCAGACCGGGATACAGGCGCTGCGCCTCGCCGCCGAACATGTGCCCATGCAGAACGCCGCCACCTACCGCCTTGGCCTTGCCGCCGAGGGGCTGGCCCCGTCGCTGCCATGGCGCAGAACGGTCGATCCCGACGGCTCGCTGCCCGAGCGTTTCGATGCGGTCAGCGCCGACATGACGGTCGAGTTCGACAAGCCATGGGATCGCAGCGCCATCGAGGTCGCCCGCCCGCAACCCCGGCAGATCACCCTGAAACTGGCCGAGGCCCGTTGGGGCCGGTTGGAGCTTCAGGCCGCGGGCGCGGTCAGCGTCGATGCGCAAGGCCTGCCCACTGGCGAGATCACCATCAAGGCCCGCAACTGGCGCGAGATCCTTCAGGTTTCGGTGGCCGCCGGGGCGATCTCACCCGGTCTGGCCGGGGCGCTCGAGGATGGTCTGTCGCTGCTGTCGCAACTGTCGGGCAATCCCAACACGCTGGATATTCCGCTGGGCTTTCGCAACGGGCGCATGCTGCTTGGCCCCGTGCCGATCGGCCCCGCCCCGGTGTTGCGCCTGCGCTAAGCCGCGCTCCCAAAGACGGGGGCCCTGCCCCCGACGTTGAAATCCTTGGGGATTTCAACGCTCCCCCTAAAGCGTTCCAACTTTCACCTGGGACACCAGCGAAAGGTGGAACGCGTGCAACGATTGGATGCAGCACAGCGTTTCGCGAAAGGATGCAAGGCAAGTCTTTCGTGAAACGCTTTAGGATATTTGGGGCCAGAAGAAGCCGCCCCCGGTGCAGGCAAAAGAACAAAACTGCGTTTCTTCTGGCCATAAATATCCAAAACACGCCGGGCGAATTACAAACTGTCAGCGACAATAGGGCCCATACCCGTGATCGGCGGTGTCGAAATGAAAATGATCGCGGTGGTGGCGATCGGATTCAGGGCCAAGAACCGTGCCGAACGGGCCACAGGCCGAGCGGTGCAGCTTGCGCAGCACGCGCCCCTTGCGGCCTTTGTCCCAATCGTCCAGCACCGAGATTTCCGAGCCATCGGCCAGTTGGATCGCGGCGATGTCGATGGCGCGGCCCTTGGCATGTTCCGACAGTCGCGCGCCGGGCTGGTGGTTGCGCGTCCGGCAGGCGTAATGCGCAGCGACCCTGATGCCGGTGGCGCCGCCGCCCATATTGCCCACCGTGGGGGTCATGTCGCGCTTGACCCAGTCGTTGAGGGTGCGCGCGGTCTGGCAATTCATGATCGACCCCTGGCTGAGCGTGATCCCGCCGACCGAGCGCACCCGCACCGCGCTCGAGACCCCGCAGCCGCCTGAACTTGCCTGCGTGGTGTCGGGATAGCTGCCCACGACCTCGCCCTTGATCGCGGGATTGCCGCAGACCGATCCGCGCGTCGAGGTCACCGGCTCGTCACCGCCCCGGCCGCCACCACCACCGGGCAGCAGCGAACAGCCCATCAGAATGAGCGGGAAAAACAAGGCTTTACGCATGGGGCTACCCCTTTTTTACTCGTCCGAAATCCGGGGCGTCGGTGTCCTGACCGGCCTCGATGATGCCGCGCCGGATGGCGCGGGTGCGAGTAAAATACGCGAAGAGGTGATCGCCGTCACCGGTGCGGATCGCGCGTTGCAGCGCGAACAGCTCTTCGGTGAAGCGCCCGAGGATTTCCAGCGTCGCCTCCTTGTTGTTCAGGAAGACATCGCGCCACATGGTCGGGTCACTGGCCGCGATCCGGGTGAAATCACGGAATCCGGCGGCGGAATACTTGATCACTTCGCTGTCGGTGACGCGGCGCAGGTCATCGGCAACACCGACCATCGTGTAAGCAATCAGGTGCGGCGCATGGCTGGTGACGGCCAGCACCAGATCGTGATGCTCGGCATCCATCTCGTCGGTCTGCGCACCCATTCCCTGCCAAAGCCGGGCGACGCGAGCCACCGCGTCGCGGTCGCTGCCGGTATCGGGCACGATCAGGCACCAGCGGTTGTCGAACAATTCGGCAAAGCCCGAGCGTGGGCCGGAATGTTCGGTCCCGGCAAGCGGATGGGCGGGGACGAAATGCACGCCTTGCGGCAGATGCGGCGCCACCGCCTCGATCACCGCCTTCTTGACCGAGCCGACATCGCTGACCGTGGCCCCGGGCTTGAGCGAAGGGGCGATCTCGGCGGCGACAGCGCCCATGGCGCCCACCGGCACGCAGAGCACCACCAGATCGGCGCCTTCGACAGCCTCGGCGGCGCTGTCGCAGACCCGGTCGCACAGCCCGATCTCGCGCGCGGTGGCGCGGGTCTCGGGAGAGCGGGCATAGCCGGTCACCTCGCCGGCAAGCCCGCCGCGTTTCATCGCCCAGAACATCGACGAGGCGATCAGCCCCAGACCGATCAGCGCGACCCTGTCATAGACCGGCGCCATCACTCATCCCCCATGAACTGCCCCACCGCATGGGCCACCCGGCGGCAGCTTGGCTCGTCGCCCACGGTGATGCGCAGGCAGTTGGGCAGCTTGTAGCCCGCCACCCGCCGCACGATCAGCCCTTCGGATTTGAGATATTCGTCGCAGGCCTCGGCCGCGGCGCGGGTCGGAAAACGCGCCAGGATGAAATTGGCCATCGACGTGTCCGACGGCACGCCATGCCCGGCCAGCGCCTCGGCAAGCCAGGCGCGCATGCGGGTGTTGTCGTTGCGGCATTTCTCGGCCCAGGCGGTGTCGCGCACCGCGGCCTCGGCGGTGACAAGCGCCGCCTGGCTCAGGTTGAACGGGCCGCGGATGCGGTTGAGCACGTCGATCACATGGCTCGGGCCATAGCCCCAGCCGACCCGCAGACCGCCCAGACCATACAGCTTCGAGAAGGTGCGCGTCATCACGACATTGTCGCGCCGGTCCACAAGGCTCGCGCCGCCGTCATAGCCCTCGACATATTCGGCATAGGCGCCGTCGATCACCAGCAGGGTCTGCGGCGGCAGGCCGTCGGCAAGCCGGGTCAGCTCGCCCTCGCCGATCATCGTGCCGGTGGGGTTGTTGGGGTTGGCGATGAACACCAGCTTGGTGCGCTCGGTGCAGGCGGCGAGAATCGCATCCACATCGGTCACCCGCTCGCGCTCGCGCACCTCGACGGGGGTGGCGCCATTGGCCATCGCCCCGATCTTGTAAAGCGCAAACCCGTGTTCGGTATGGATCACCTCATCGCCCGGCCCGGCATAGGCCTGACACAGAAAGGCGATGATCTCGTCACTGCCCACACCACAGATCACCCGCGCGGGGTCCACGCCGTGCACCTGGCCGATCGCCTCTCGCAGCGACGCATGATCGGTCGAGGAATAGCGATGCAGATCGAACGCCGCCTTGCGAAACGCCTCTTTTGCGGCCTCACTCGGGCCGAACGGATTTTCGTTCGAACTCAGCTTGACCACATTGGTCAGCCCCTCCACGTGGCTTGCGCCCCCCTGGTAGAGTTCGATATCCATGATGCCCGGCTGCGGCGTGATCTTCGTCATGATCGGTTCTCCTTGCCCTCGGTGTTCTAGCCTTGCCCCTGTGACTTGACCAGCCGGAAAAGCCCGATCCCGTGGCAAAGAAAAAGGCCGCGGCGGTTCCCCGTCGCGGCCTTCCGGAAGATATCTGCGACGCTTTAGTTCTGCGCGTAGAATTCGATGACGAGATTCGGTTCCATGATCACCGGATAGGGCACATCGGCCAGACCGGGAGTGCGCACGAATGTCGCAACCATCTTGGAGTGATCCACCTCAAGGTAATCGGGCACATCACGCTCGGCCAGCTGCACGGCCTCGAGAAGCACGGCCAGCTGCTTGGAGCGGTTGCGCACCTCGATCACGTCGCCTTCCTGCACGCGGTAGGAGGGGATGTTGACCTTGCGGCCATTCACGCGGACATGGCCGTGGTTCACGAACTGGCGGGCGGCGAACATGGTCGGCACGAACTTGGCGCGATAGACCACGGCGTCCAGACGACGCTCCAGCAGACCCACCAGCAGCTCACCCGTATCACCGCGCTGACGCTCGGCATCGCGGAAGATGCGGCGGAACTGCTTCTCGGTCAGGTCGCCATAATAGCCCTTGAGCTTCTGCTTGGCGCGCAGCTGCAGGCCGAAATCCGAAATCTTGCCCTTGCGGCGCTGGCCGTGCTGGCCGGGGCCGTATTCGCGGCGATTGACGGGCGATTTGGGGCGACCCCAGATGTTTTCGCCCATGCGGCGGTCGATCTTGTACTTGGCAGACGTGCGTTTGGTCACGGCTGATCTCCTTCCATGTGGTTCAGAAGGGCGTTGTCCTCTGCGTTGCGGATCAGATCCGGGCGGCCGACAGGCATCCCCTTGCGGGGGCCACCAACACCAATGAAAGCGCGCTTATACGCCCGTCGGGTCCAGAGTCAACCCGCCATGCCAGCTGATCTCGGGGCGCCCCGGTTCAGGCCGCCTCGTGCATCAGGATCGCCGCCTCCGAGGTGTTCAGACAGCGCCGCGCAAACCGGCCATAGCTTTCGGGCCGGTCTTCCAGATCGGGCTCGCGCTCCAGCAGGCGCTTGCGGTCCCTCTCGCTCAGCGTGGACAGGGCCGTGCCTGCGGGATGGAAACTTTCGGTCTCCACGCCATTGGCCCACAGGACCTGATGACGCGGCAACAACAGATGAACATACGTCACCTCGCGCGCCATGACATCCACCACCACGGTCCGGTTGTTGACCAGATCGCGCGCCGCCACCAGCACCTCCGAGGTATTGAACAGCGCCTGCGCCACCCGGCCCTTGACCAGCATCCGGTGACCCGGCGACACCAGCAATTCGCTCTGCGGCCGGTCGATGCCCAGCGCACCCGCGCTGATGCGGATCGGGCGCAGATGCGGCATCGCGAACAGGCGCGCACCGCTCATCCGACGGCTGCCGACCCATTCGATCGGCTGCGCGCCATCGTCCTTGGTCTGCACCATGTCGCCTTCGCGCAGCTCTTCCACCAGCCTCGGACCCTCGGGCGTCTCGATCCTCGTGCCGGGGGTGAAACAGATCACGCCTCCGGTTTCCGGGCCGGTGCCCGACAGATGATCCATCCGCTCCATGGTGTGATGCACCACCCACATCTCGGTATGGGCGGGCGGGATACGATCCACGAACATCAGCAAGGGCGGCGTGCCGCCCCCGATCTCGATCACCGTGATCGTGTAACTCTGCGCGCCATCACTCACCACGAAGCCGCAATCGATCAGCGGGTCGTCTATGGTAACCTCGTTCAGATTTCTGGTATTGGTCTTGACCGCGCCCACCAGACGCCGCACCAGTCGCGCAGCCCGTTTGCGACAGTCGATCTCTCCGTTTGCCCCTTCAAGCCGCAGTATTTCGCTCGGTCCATCCACCCTCACGACATCACCGCTCCAGGACCATGCGGCCCCGACGTTAAGCGCGTGTAAGGGAGCGGCGTTCAAACCGTCCACTTCCGTCTGCGACCAGGAGATGACAAACGCGCCACGAAAGCACGTACTCATTGCCTGTATAACCTGCCTATAGTTTTTTTATTATCTAAAGATATATCAGACGGCTCACACTCTGCAAAGCCTGTAAACCCCTAAACAATCAGAATTTTATTCCCAGTCGCACAGAACCAACAAACTGGCTCTCGCGCTGCGCTTTGAATTCCTTGTCCAGCCAGGTCAAACCATAGAAAAGCTCGGTGCCCCCCTCGCCCTGCCAATGCGCCCCGGCCCTGACCCTCGTGCGCGCATCGGTCAGCTGATAGCCCCGGCTCTTTGGCAGGAATTCGCTATGCTCCACATGCGCGATATCGGCGCCCAGGACGAACGACAGGCCCAGCCCCTCGCCCGGTATCGTGCGATAGCGTTGCCCCGACACCGGATCGCGCACCATAAGGCCCCCTTTGCCCAGCGACCCGATCACCATGTCGGCGCCCACTCTCAGCAAGGTCTCGGCGCCGACACGCCCCTCGATGAAGGGCCGGATGCGCACCGGCCCGCCCATGCGGTATTCGCGCCCGATCTCGGCCACGGCGGTTGGAAAGACCTCGTTGCCGATCTGGGCGCGGCGCACCTGCAACGATGGATCGGTGCCATCGACCACGTTATGGATCGTCCGTTGCACATCCGTCAGACCCGTCTGCGATCCGGTCACCACCAGATCACCGCCCAGCGCGACCTCGGTCTGTCCGGCGTTGAAATGCGTGTGCAGACCGAAGGACAGCGCATTGGCCAGCGGGCGGTCGCCCGGCGCGGGCCTGCGCAGGTTTTCGGGCGCGATGATCTCGGCGTTCAGGCGCAGTTCCAGAAGGTCGCCAGCGCGCTCGGGCGCCCGGCCCTGCCAGTCGCGGCTCCAGACATAGCTCGCCGCCACCGATCCGGTGCGCCAGCGGTCGTTGCCATCGCCAAACAGGTCGTTGGTCAAAAGACGGCCATGGCCCAAACGGTCGTAGCCATTCGCATCCGCCGCACCCGGCGCCATGATGGCCCCGCCAAGCAGGCACATTGTCAAGAAAGCATAGACGGGGCGCATCCCAAGTTCCCTTCACCTGTCGCCCCCCCGGACGGGTCTCTTCTAGCAGGGAATTTCCCCTCCGGTGATCCCTTTTTCAAAGGTGATCTGCGGGATGTGGCGATTCTGCCGCAGGCTGAGGGGGCGGCGCAACGCACGCCCTGTTTACCGGCGCGATGCACCGAGCCAACACCGTCCCCACACCGACGCTATACCGACGTGATACCGACGCGATGCCGAACGGCGTTTTTACTTTGAATCAATGCGTTAAGGGTGATTCGCCCCTCACAGCTCCCGCAACCAGAATTGCAGCGCATGATCTGTCTCGCCCGGCTGGTCGATATCCTTCCAGCCGAACCGCGCCACCGCCCCCTCCAGAGGCGCATAGCCCCGCTTGCGCCAGAACGGGTCAAGCGGTTGATATGTCGCGGGTTTGAGCGGGTGATCGGCGGGCCTTACGACACTGCAGAACGCCGCATAGCGCCGCCCCATCGCCCGCGCATGATCCTCGCGCGCGTCGAAAAACGCGTGCCCGATCCCCTGCCCGCGATATCCGGGCTGCAGCACGCTTTCGGCGCAATAGAAAACCTCTTTCAGATCAATGCCTTGCCCTTCAAAGGCCGCCGCGAAATCCTGCGCGTGATCTTCCATCGGCGTCCCCGTCGACGCCCCCACCAGCCGGTCCCCGTCAAAGGCGCCCACCAAAATGGCGGCCTCGCTGTCCCGGTAGGTCTGCAGATACCGCGCCTCATAAGCCGCGTCCCCGTCATAAAGATACGGCCAGGCCCGGAACACCTCGATCCTCAGCCGCGCGACATCCTCCAGCGCCCGCGCCAGATCGTCTCCGGTCAGACGCGCGACGCGGATCACCTCAGCCCCCCACCTGCCGGATCCAGTCCGCCAGGTTGTAATAGGTCACAACGCGGGTTATCTTCCCGTTTTCCAACGAAAAAAACGATCCCGCCGGCAAGCGGTAGGTTTGCCCGCTGGCCTCTGGCAGCCCCTCATCGGTCTTGAGGTAAGTGCCGTTGACGATGAATTCCGCCGCCGCGCGCGTCCCGCCTTCGGCGTCGAAAATGACAATATCGGTCAGCTCCTCGCGATAGCAGCGGTTCATATGCTCGCAGAACGCCCGGAACGCCGCCTTGCCACGCCGCACCTGCCCTTCATTGACATGATGCGCCACATCCTCGTCCAGACAGGCCAGCATCCCCTCGACATCACCACGCCCAAAGGCATCGAAATAGGCTTTGACTGTTGAATTCATTCGATTTCCCTCGGTTCGCCCCACCGGTCCTTGAGGTGAGAGATGATCTGGTCGCGGGTCTGCCGATAGGCGTCCATCTTGGCCTCGCGCGTCTCGCCAAGCCCGGTCGGGTCCATGATCGGCCAATAGAGCACATCCAGATGAAACACCCGCGTCAGCTCCAGCGCCCTGCGCTGGCTGGCCGGGCTGAGCGCGACGATCAGATCGAAAGACGACAGGTCATCGCCCCATTGCTCCATCTCGTCGAAACTGCGTGTGCGGTGTCGGGCCAGCTCGACCCCGATTTCCTTGCAGACCGCGATCGAGAAACCGTCGATCTCCATATCGCCCTTGACGCCAGCGGACTGGACGTAAGTATCTGATCCATAGAACTTTTTCATGATGCCTTCGGCCATCGGCGACCGAACGGCATTATGGTCGCAGCAAAAGAGCACCGATTGTGGAAGCTCTTCGGCCATGCGGTCTCAGCCCCCGAAATGCAGGACGCAAATCAGCGTGAACAGCCGCCGCGCCGTATCGGTGTCCACATCCGCCTTGCCCTCCAGCCGCTCCTCCAGAATGCGCGCACCCTCGTTGTGGATGCCGCGCCGGGCCATGTCGATCGTCTCGATCTGGGCGGGCGGCAGGTTCTTCACGGCGTCGAAATAGCTTTCGCAGATTTGCCAGTAATCCTTGACCACCTGCCGGAACGGGCTGAGCGACAGATGGAACTCGGCCGCCGGCTGATCGTTCTCGGTGCGGATATCGAACACCAGCCGCTTGTCGCGGATCGACAGCCCCACACGGTAAGGCCCATCCGGCGTCACCCGGTCATCGCGCTTGGGCAGCGCGAACGAGTTTTCCTCGATCAGGTCGAACATGGCGACCTTGCGTTCCTGTTCGATTTCGGGCGTGGGGGGCGGCAGGTTGGCGTCGTCCAACTCTATATGACAGATACGCGACATGGTCTCAGTGCTCGTTCAGATGGTTGAGGCGCGCAGTGACCGACAGTCCATGCGCCTCGAGGCTTTCGGAAATGGCCAGCGTCTCGGCCGCGGGACCGATGGCGCGCAAGGCCGCAGGTGTCATGCGGGCCATTGTGGTCCGCTTCACGAAATCCATCACGCTCAGACCCGACGAAAACCGCGCCGAACGCGCCGTGGGCAGCACATGGTTCGGCCCGCCCACGTAATCGCCGATCGCCTCGGGCGTCCATGCGCCAAGGAAAATCGCCCCGGCATGGGGGATCTTGTCAGCGAGACCTTCGGCATCGGCCACGCATAATTCCAGGTGTTCCGGCGCGATGCGGTTGGCCAGCTCTGCGGCGCGCTCCATGTCCCTGACGGTGATGATCGCGCCATTGTCGCGCCAGCTTGCCCCGGCGATCTCGCGCCGTTCCAGCGTATGCAGATAGCGCGTGATCGCGGCCTCCACGGCCTTGGCCATCGCCGGATCGTCGGTAATCAGGATCGACTGCGCGCTTTCGTCATGCTCCGCCTGGCTCAGCAGGTCCAGCGCGATCCAGTCGGGGTTGTTGTCGCGATCCGCGATCACCAAAATCTCCGACGGTCCCGCGATCATGTCGATGCCCACGCGCCCGAATACCCGCCGCTTGGCCGCCGCCACATAGGCATTGCCCGGCCCGGTGATCTTGTCCACCGGCGCGATGGTCTCGGTGCCATAGGCCAGCGCAGCAATCGCCTGCGCGCCGCCGATCCGGTAAATTTCGTCCACGCCCGAGATGCGCGCCGCCAGCAGGACCAGCGGATTGACCTGCCCATCGGGCGTGGGCACCGTGATGGCCAACCGCCCGACGCCCGCCACCTTGGCGGGAACCGCGTTCATCAGGACCGAAGACGGATAGGACGCAAGCCCCCCCGGCACATAAAGCCCCGCCGCCGAGACCGGCGTCCAGCGCCAACCAAGCGTGGCACCAGCCTCATCGGTCCAGCTGGCATCCTGCGGCAATTGCCGTTCGTGATAGGCGCGGATCCGGTCCGCCGCCACCTGCAGCGCGTCGCGCTCGTGGCGCGGTACATCGGCGATCAGCGCATCGACGTTTTCGGTCGAGAACCGAAGAGTTTCGGGTGTCAGCTCCAACCGGTCGAATTTCGCCGTCAACTCGATCAAAGCCGCGTCGCCACGTGTGCGCACATCCGCGATGATCGCGGCCACCGTGTCATCCACATCGGCTGACTCTTCGCGCTTGGCCCCCAGCAGGGCTGCAAAGCGCGCATCGAAATCCGGGCTGTCGGCATCCAGAAAAACGGGCATTTCTCGTCTCCTTGCAGGCCGAACCCTTAGAACGAAGTGGGGCGCTTCACAAGCCACATGGGCCACCCCGCCCAATCAAAACACCCCACCATTGACGCCCGTCAAAGCATGAAACCCGACGGATGCAAAGATGGCACCGGCAGACGCATCAGCAAAGCGCGCGACCTAAACCAAGGGAGATAAGGATGTTTTTTGCAAAGCAACACGGACTGGGACTTCTGGCGGCCCTGACATTGGCGGGGGCCGCAATAGCGGACGAGACCGGCAAGGAAGAATACATGAGCAGCTGTGCCTCATGCCACGGCGAGGCCGCCGACGGCACCGGGCCGCTCGCCGATCTGATGACGGTGACCGTGCCGCCGCTGACCAATCTCAGCGCACAGAATGACGGGGAGTTTCCGATGCTGACCGTGATCCAGACGATCGACGGGCGGCAAGGCATCAAGGGCCACGGCTATCCCATGCCGGTCTGGGGCAAGCGGTTTCAGGCCGATATGTCAGATGCCGGACCCTATGGCCGCGAGGTGCTGGTGCGCGGGCGTATCCTGTCGCTGGCGCTCTATCTGGAATCGATCCAGCAATAACGCCATTACGGATCGTGGCGCGGCACCTTGCGCGACGGCGCGCGATAGGGCCGCGTCACGTCTTTCAGCGTGACCTCGAGCGCCTCGATCTCAAGCCGGATCGCACCATCGCCCGCCAGCGTCAGCAGCACATGCCCCGCGCCTTCCTCGCCCGGCTCGAAGGTGACAGACAGCAGGGACAGGATGGTGTCACTGTCGCCCCGGTCGATACCCTGGCTGGCCACGTTCAGAACATTGTCGATCACCAGAACCGACTGCACCCGTTCGGGATCGTGCCGCCGGCGCCCCTCGTCTTCCCAGCGAAACCGGTTGAGCAGCAGCGCAAAGCGCCGCTCGGCCGGGCGCCATGTCATCTCGGTGATCGGAAAGATGGCATCCTGCGCAAGCGACGACATCACCTGCAGATCGTCCGGATCGAGCGCGCCAAGGTTCAGCGGCGCCTCGCGGCCCTCTTCGAATGTGGCGTCTTGTGTCATTGCCCCGATACCCGCTCTATATGGGCGCCCACATTGCCAAGCTTCTCCTCGACCCTCTCATATCCCCGATCGAGGTGATAGACCCGATTGACGATCGTCTCGCCCTCGGCGGCCAACCCGGCCAGGATCAGCGAGACACTGGCGCGCAGGTCGGTGGCCATCACCGGCGCGCCCTTCAGGCGCTCCACCCCGGTCACCCGCGCCACGCCGCCCTGCACGTCGATGCGGGCGCCCATGCGCATCAGTTCGGGCGCATGCATGAAGCGGTTCTCGAAGATCCGCTCTTCCAGAACGCTGGTGCCCTCGGCTGTACACATCAGCGCCATCATCTGCGCCTGCAGATCGGTGGGAAAGCCGGGGAACGGCTCGGTGACCACATCGACCGCCTTCACCCGCCCATCACCGCGCGTCACCAGCAGGCCCTTTTCGGTCTCGGTCACATCGATCCCGGCCTCGTGCAGCTTTTCGCAGAACGCCCCCACCAGATCCATGCGCCCGCCAAGACACTCGACCTCGCCACCGCAGATCGCGGGCGCCAGCATATATGTGCCCAACTCGATGCGGTCAGCGACAACCGGATGGGTCGCCCCATTGAGCCGGTCAACGCCCTCGATGGTGATCGTGCCGGTGCCCTCGCCTTCGATCTGCGCGCCCATGCGGCGCAGGCAGACGGCCAGATCGACGATTTCGGGTTCGCGCGCGGCATTCTTCAGAACGGTCGTTCCCTTGGCCAGCGTCGCCGCCATGAGCGCGTTTTCCGTGGCCCCCACCGACACCAGCGGAAACTCCACGATGCCGCCTTTCAACCCTCCGGGCGCGCGGGCATGCACATAGCCTTCCTTCAGCTCAAGCTGCGCGCCCATCGCCTCAAGCGCGCGCAGATGCAGATCGACGGGCCGCGCGCCGATGGCACAACCACCCGGCAACGACACAACCGCATGACCATCGCGCGCCAGCATCGGCCCCAGCACGAGGATCGAGGCGCGCATCTTGCGGACGATCTCGTAATCGGCCACGTGATTGTCGAGCGCATGGCTCGACATCACCAGAACCTGCCCGCCCTGCAATTGCGTCACCTCGGCGCCAAGCGATTGCAGCAGCAGCGACATGGTCTTGATGTCGCTCAGCCGCGGCGCATTGGTCAGGGTCAGCGGTTCTTCGCTCAGAAGCGTGGCGGGCATCAGCGTAAGACACGCGTTCTTTGCGCCGGCGATCGGGATCTGGCCCTTCAACGGACCGTTGCCCGTGACGATAATCGAATCCATCTGCTCTAGTCCTTGTCCTCGGGGGCCTCTGGCCTGTCCGCCGCCTCGTCGCCGGATCGGGCGCGTGCCTGCGCCTTACGTCGCGCAAGATTGGCCTTCAAGGCCGATTTCAAACGGTCTTCCCGGCTTTGCGCTGCGGCTGCGGCCTTTTTTATGGGGTCTTTTGGGTTCATTCTCCCTCTCTACAGCAGGGCTCAAAAAGCGTCCAGATTGGGCTTGCACCATTTGGAATTAGGGTCTAAGCACCGCGCCACACGTTGCTGCTGTAGCTCAGTGGTAGAGCGCACCCTTGGTAAGGGTGAGGTCGGGAGTTCAATCCTCCCCAGCAGCACCACCTCCCCTACGGCAGTTTGGCGCTGATGGTCGGGAAACACCCCCTTTCACCGGGTGCGGTGGCCCTCTATAACAGCATGTGGCCCCGACCATCCGAGTCGTGGGCCTTTAACTATTGACGACAGGACGCTGACCCATATGGCAATATTCCGAAACATCCCCGGTCTCTTCTCATCGGACATGGCAATCGACCTGGGCACCGCGAATACGCTGGTCTACGTCAAGGGGCGCGGCATCATCCTGTCGGAACCCTCGGTGGTCGCCTACCACGTCAAGGACGGCGTCAAGAAGGTGCTCGCTGTCGGCGAAGACGCCAAGCTGATGCTGGGCCGGACCCCCGGCTCGATCGAGGCGATCCGCCCGATGCGCGAAGGGGTGATCGCCGATTTCGACACCGCCGAAGCGATGATCAAGCACTTCATCCGCAAGGTTCACAAGCGCTCGACCTTCTCCAAGCCCAAGATCATCGTCTGTGTGCCGCATGGCGCCACACCGGTGGAAAAGCGGGCGATCCGTCAGTCGGTCCTGTCGGCAGGCGCGCGCCGCGCCGGCCTGATCGCCGAACCCATCGCCGCCGCCATCGGCGCCGGCATGCCGATCACCGATCCCACCGGCTCGATGGTGGTCGATATCGGCGGCGGCACCACCGAAGTGGCCGTGCTGTCGCTGGGCGACATCGTCTATGCGCGCTCGGTGCGTGTCGGCGGTGACCGTATGGACGAGGCAATCATCAGCTATCTGCGCCGCCAGCAGAACCTTCTGGTGGGCGAATCCACTGCCGAGCGGATCAAGACCTCGATCGGCACGGCGCGGATGCCCGATGACGGGCGCGGCACCTCGATGAAGATCCGCGGTCGCGATCTGTTGAACGGCGTGCCCAAGGAAACCGAAATCAGCCAGGCCCAGGTGGCCGAGGCGCTGGCCGAACCCGTGCAGGCGATCTGCGAGGCGGTGATGACCGCGCTGGAAGCCACCCCGCCCGATCTGGCCGCCGATATCGTCGATCGCGGCGTCATGCTCACCGGGGGCGGCGCGCTTCTGGGGGATCTGGATCTGGCGCTGCGCGAACAGACCGGCCTTGCCGTGTCGATCGCCGATGACAGCCTCAACTGTGTGGCCTTGGGCACCGGCAAGGCGCTCGAGTTCGAAAAGCAATTGCGCCACGCGATTGACTACGACAGCTGAAGCACCCAACCTTTGCATGGAAGGGGGCACCGTTGGCAAGGGACCGCGCAAAGGCTGACGACTACACCGGACCGCTCAAGCGTTTGCTGATCGGCGTACTTTTGTTGTGCCTGATCGCCCTGTTCCTTCTGTGGCGCATCGACAGCCCCCGGGTCGAACGGTTCCGCTCTCAGGTGATCGACACGGTCGTGCCCAGCTTCGACTGGGCCATGGCCCCGGTGACCGCGACGGTCAATATCCTGCGCGACTTCCAGAGTTATCAGCGCATCTATCGCCAGAACCAGGAATTGCGCCGCGAATTGCAGCAGATGAAAGCCTGGAGAGAGGCCGCTTTGCAGCTCGAACAGGAAAACGCCCGCCTTCTGGACCTCAACAACGTGCAGCTCGATCCGCGCCTGACCTATGTCACCGGCGTCGTGATGGCCGATAGCGGCTCGCCCTTCCGGCAATCGGTGCTGCTGAATGTCGGCGGGCGCGATGGCATCGTCGATGGCTGGGCCGCGATGGACGGGCTGGGCCTTGTGGGGCGCATCTCGGGCGTGGGCGACAGGACCGCCCGGGTGGTGTTGCTGACCGATACCTCCAGCCGCATCCCCGTGACGGTGCAGCCCTCGGGCCAACGCGCCCTGCTGATCGGCGACAACAGCGCAGCGCCTTATGTCGATTTCATCGAAACCCCCGATCAGGTGCGCCCCGGCGACCGCATCC
This sequence comes from Roseobacter sp. AzwK-3b, assembly GCF_000170875.1. Classification (NCBI taxonomy): domain Bacteria; kingdom Pseudomonadati; phylum Pseudomonadota; class Alphaproteobacteria; order Rhodobacterales; family Roseobacteraceae; genus Roseobacter; species Roseobacter sp. AzwK-3b. The sequence goes on along the minus strand of NZ_ABCR01000002.1, from coordinate 379,240 downwards.
TCACCTCGGGCGATGGCGGGGTGTTCCCCGCCGGTCTGCTGGTCGGACAACTGGCCCAGGATCCCGGTGGCCGGATGCGTGCGCGTCTCTCGGCCGATTACGAACGGCTCGAATTTCTGCGCGTGCTGCGCAGCTACGGCACCGAAACCATCGGCGATCCGGGCCGCCTGATCGCGCCGGCAAGCCTGCCCGAAAGCTCGGGTGGCCCCGACCCCGAAGCCGCGCCCGACGCCGCCCCGACGCCTGTGGAGGCCGGCAATGGCTGAGCGCAGACACCAAAGCCGCTGGGCCATGCGCATGCTTTTCGGGGTGCTCTGCCTGCTGCTGATCTTCCTGCACCTCTTGCCGCTGCAACTCCTGCCGCGAGGCTGGGCCGGGCCGGATGTCATGCTCGCCCTGACCTTCGCATGGGTGCTCAGGCGCCCCGATTTCGTGCCGCCCCTTCTGATCGCCGGGCTGTTTTTGCTGACCGATCTGCTGTTTCAGCGCCCGCCGGGCCTCTGGGCGGCGCTCGTCCTGCTCGGCAGTCAGACCCTGCGCGCCCGTGAACCGGGCCTGCGCGATCTGACCTTCGCGGTGGAATGGGTCAGCGTCGCCACGACGCTGGTCGCCATGACGCTTGGCTACCGCATCATCCTTGCGATCCTGATGGTGGATCAGGCGCCGCTGGGCCTCAGCCTGATGCAGCTGGTCCTGACGCTCATGGTCTATCCCGTGGTCGCGCTGATCTCTCACACCGCCTTCGGGGTCCGCAAGATCGCCCCCGGCGATATCGACGCATTCGAGAGCCGCGCATGAGACGCCCTCCCAAGGATAACGCCGAAAGCCAGCGCCGGATCACCCGGCGCGGCCTGATCGTGGGCGGCACGATGGCAGGCTTCGTCGGCCTGCTGGCGCTTCGGATGCGCTTCATGCAGGTCGAACAGGCCGATCAATTCCGCCTTCTGGCCGATGAAAACCGCATCAATATCCGCCTCATTCCCCCGGCGCGGGGCCGGATCTTCGATCGCGATGGTGCCATCGTGGCGGAAAACGTGCCCAGCTACCGCATCACCATGGTCCGCGAAGAGGCCGGCGATGTCGACGAGGTGATTTCCCGGCTCGCCAAACTGGTCGAACTGGACCCCGCCGAACTCGAGCGCGCCCGCCGCGCCCTGACCGAGCTGCGCGGCGACACGCCCGTCACCATCGCCGACCGCGTGACATGGGAAGACATCAGCCGCGTCGCCGTCAACACCCCCGCCCTGCCGGGCGTGACCCCCGAAGTGGGCCTCTCGCGGCGCTATCCCCAAGGGCCCGATTATGCCCATGTCGTGGGCTATGTCGGGCCGGTCAGCGAACGCGATCTGGAACGGATCGACGCGCCCGACCAGCTTCTTCTGATCCCGCGCTTCCAGATCGGCAAGATCGGTCTCGAAGCCCGGCAAGAGGACCTTCTGCGTGGCAAGGCCGGCACCAAGCGCGTCGAGGTGAACGCCTCGGGCCGGGTCATGCGCGAATTGGACCGGGTCGAGGGCGAGGCCGGCGCCGATGTCCAGATCACCATAGACAACGACCTGCAATCCTATATCCACGCCCGCCTCTATGGCGAAAGTGCCGCCGCCGTGGTGATGGATTGCGAAACCGGCGATGTGCTGGCCAGCGCCTCGGCGCCCAGCTTCGATCCCAACCTCTTCGTGCGCGGCATCTCGGTCGCCGATTACCAGGCGCTTCTGGACAACAAGTATCGCCCCCTGCCCAACAAGGCGGTGCAGGGGATGTACCCCCCCGGCTCGACCTTCAAGATGGTCACCGCGCTCGCCGCACTCGAGGATGGGCAGGTCGATCTCAACGAAACCGTCTACTGCCCCGGCCATCTCGAGGTCAGTGGCCGCCGCTTTCACTGCTGGAAGCGCTCGGGCCATGGCAACATGGACATGCACGGCTCCTTGGTCGAAAGCTGCGATGTCTATTACTATGATGTGGCCCTGCGCACCGGGATCGAAAAGATCAGCGCCATGGCCCGCCGCCTTGGCCTCGGAGAGCAGTTCGACCTGCCGCTCACCTCGGTCGCCGCGGGCCTCATGCCCGACCGCGACTGGAAGCGCGCCAACCGCGGCGAGGACTGGGTGATCGGCGACAGCGTCAACGCCGCAATCGGTCAGGGCTTCGTTCTGTCCACGCCCCTGCAACTGGCGGTGATGACGGCGCGTCTGGCCACCAACCGCGCGGTCATGCCCCGGCTCATCAAATCCATCGACGGGGTCGAACAACCGCTCCGCCCGCCCGAAGAGCTGGGCCTGAACGAAAACATCCTGCGCGAGGTCCGCAAGGCGATGTTCGACGTGTCCAACCATCGTCGCGGCACCGCCTATTCCAGCCGCATCATCGAAGACGCCTTCCGCATGGCGGGCAAGACCGGCACCAGCCAGGTGCGCAACATCACCGCCGCCGAACGTGCGCGCGGCGTGACCCGCAATGCCGACCTGCCTTGGGAACGCCGCGACCACGCGCTTTACGTGAATTACGCGCCCTATGACGCGCCCCGGATCGCCGTGGCGGTGGTGGTCGAACATGGCGGCGGCGGCTCGACCGCGGCCGCGCCCATCGCGCGCGACATCACCTTGCAGGCGCTCTATGGCGAAGACCCGCCGCTGGCCGCTTATCCCGCCAAGGATCGCGCCCGCATCGAAACCCAGCAAGAAGAGCTGCGCCGCGCCCGCCCGGATCCCTCCCGAGACGGGAGCGACCGCGCATGAGCTATCTTGAATACACCGTCAAGACGACGCCCACGGGCCTGCGCAAGATCCTCTATCTCAACTGGCCCCTCGTGATCCTTCTGACCGCCGTGGCGGGTGTCGGCTTCCTGATGCTCTACTCGGTGGCCGGCGGCTCTTTTCGCCCCTGGCTCGAGCCGCAGATGAAACGCTACGGGCTCGGCCTTGCGGTGATGCTGGTCGTGGCGATGGTGCCAATCTGGTTCTGGCGCAACATGGCCGTGCTGGCCTATGGCGTGTCGCTGCTGCTGCTGATCGCGGTCGAGTTCTTCGGCACCGTCGGCATGGGCGCGCAGCGCTGGATCGATCTGGGCTTCATGCGGCTGCAACCCTCCGAGCTGATGAAGATCACGCTCGTGATGATGCTGGCCACCTATTACGACTGGCTGCCGATGAGCCGCGTGTCGCGCCCCTTGTGGGTGCTGGCGCCGGTGGGGCTGATCCTTCTGCCGGTGGCGCTGGTGTTGCGCCAGCCCGATCTGGGCACCTCGATCCTGCTGCTCGCGGCCGGCGGCATGCTGATGTTCATCGCAGGCGTCCACTGGGCCTATTTCGCCATCGTGGTGGCGCTGGGAATCTCGCTGATCGCCGCCGTATTCCAAAGCCGCGGCACCGACTGGCAGATGCTGGCCGATTACCAGTATCGCCGCATCGACACGTTTCTCGATCCCGCCTCCGATCCGCTGGGCGCGGGCTATCACATCACCCAATCAAAGATCGCCCTCGGCTCAGGAGGCTGGACGGGGCGCGGCTTCATGCAAGGCACCCAGTCGCGCCTGAACTTCCTGCCCGAGAAACATACCGATTTCATCTTCACGACCCTGGCCGAGGAATTCGGCTTCATCGGCGGCATCTCCCTTCTGGGGCTCTACACGCTGATCCTGGTGTTCTGCATCGCCACGGCCCTGTCCAATCGCGATCGCTTTTCCTCGCTGCTGACCCTCGGGGTCGCGGTCACGTTCTTCCTGTTCTTCGCCGTCAACATGTCGATGGTCATGGGGCTCGCGCCCGTCGTCGGCGTGCCCCTGCCCCTGGTCAGCTACGGCGGATCGGCGATGCTGGTGCTCATGATCGCCTTCGGCCTCGTGCAAAGCGCCCATATCCACAAACCAAGGTAATGCAATGACCCTCAACATCCTCTTCGCCGCCGCTTCGGAGCGCTGGGACGATTACGAACAGCCCTTGCGCCGCGCCCTGTCCGACGCGGGCCTTGGAGACGCGACCCTCTCCACGCAGCTGCCCGCCGCCGAGGTGGATTACATCGTCTACGCGCCAAACTCCGATCTGCAGGATTTCACGCCCTACACGCGCACCAAGGCCGTGCTGAACCTCTGGGCCGGGGTCGAGGATATCGTGACCAATCCCACCCTGACCCAGCCGCTCGCCCGGATGGTTGATGACGGGCTGACCCGCGGCATGGTCGAATGGGTGACCGGCAACACCCTGCGCCACCATCTGAACACCGATCTGCATGTGCTCCATCAGGACGGGATCTGGCGCAGCGACGACGTGCCGCCGCTGGCCCGCGACCGGCCCGTGACGATCCTCGGCCTTGGCGCGCTCGGCGCGGCCTGCGCTCAGGCGCTCACAGCCCTCGGCTTTCCCGTCACCGGCTGGAGCCGGTCGCAGAAATCCATCGAGGGCATCACCTGCCTGTCAGGCGATGCGGGCCTTCGCACGGCCCTCTCGACCGCGCAAATCGTCGTCCTTCTCCTGCCTCGCACCCCACAAACCGAGTCCATCCTCAACGCCGACACCCTCTCGCTGATGCCGCCCGGCGCCATGATCCTCAACCCCGGGCGCGGCACGCTCATCGATGATGCAGCACTTCTTGCGGCCCTCGATACGGGCCATGTCGCCCATGCCACGCTGGACACGTTCCGCACCGAACCCTTGCCGGCGGACCATCCCTACTGGGCGCATCCCCGCGTCACCGTCACGCCGCATATCGCCTCGACGACCCGGCCCGCCTCGGCTGCCCGCGTCATCGCCGAGAACATCCGCCGCGGCGAAGCAGGCAAGCCCTTCCTGCATCTGGTGGACCGCGCCCTGGGCTACTGACCATCCCGGACGCGCCACGGCCCCGTCCTTGGGCACAACCCGGGGTTTCTTCTGGCCATAAATATCCCAGGGGGTCCGGGGGACAGCGTCCCCCGGCCTTCGCTCGTCAAGGCACCGCCAACCCCTGAAACGCCTTACCTCAGTCGGGGCGGCCTGTCGGGGTCCCGGCCCGGCCCGGCGCCGGGCCGGACCTGCGAGATCTCGGGCCTGGGCAGATCGAAGCGCAGCCCGACCCGTGCCAGCCGCGCCGCCGCCGGGTCCGTGGCGCGAAAGAACGCCACATCCAGCGCCGCTGCCTCCAGCCCCGAAAAGCTCAGCACTTCCGCCACTGCCCGCGCCAGCGCATCCTCGGCCCCGGGCAGCGCGTCGATGATCCCCAGCATATGCCCCGTGGCGCCCGTGTCGTAATCCACCGCCACGAGGTACGCCAGATCGGCCAGCCCCCCGGCGCTGGCCAGCCGCGCATCGAGCCCCGTCAACAGCCGTTCCGGCAATCCCACCGGCGGGCGAAACCCCGTGGCCCTCGCCTCCAGCTCCACGGGCCGCTCCGACACGATCTCCGCCAGCCATGCGACCGCATCGGGCGGCAGCAGGATGGACGAGGGCGCCACCTCCAGATTGACGCCCAGTCCAAGCCCGCCCTCGGTCAGCGCCTCGGCCACCGCCCGGCCCGTCATCGCGGCATAGGGCGCCGGCCCCCCGGCGAAATCCGCCAACCTGTCCTCGCGGTCGAAGGCCAGCACGAAAGCATGCCCCTCCACCTCGAAACTGCGCGGCACCACGCTGTCGTCGCCCGTCCCGGCCTCGGTCTCGGCCTCCTCCAGAAGCACGAAAAGCTCGCTCGCCGCCAGTGTCTCGTAAAATCTCAGACGCGCCTGGCCGTCGTCCTGCGTGGCCTCCATCGCCGCATGGGCAAGATCGAGCATCGTCATGTCAGTCATCCAGAACCTCCCGCACCTGCGCGCGCAACACCGGCAAAAGCTCCGCCTCGAACCACGGGTTGCGCTTCAGCCAAGCCGTATTGCGCCAGGACGGGTGCGGCAAGGGAAAGACGCGCGGCGCATGGTCCCGCCACGCGGCGACTGTCTCGGTCACGCGGCCCTTCGCGCCCATGTGATAGCGCTGCGCATAGCCGCCCACGATCACCGACAGCCTGACACGGGCCAACCGCGCCATCACCTGCGCGTGCCATGTGCGCCCGCAGATCGCGGGCGGCGCCAGATCGGCGCCCTTGGCATCATATCCCGGAAAGCAGAACGCCATCGGCACGATCGCCACCCGCTCCTTGTCGTAGAACTCAGCCCGCTCAAGACCCAGCCAGTCGCGCAGCCGGTCGCCCGACGGATCGTCGAACGGCACCCCCGAGGCATGCACCCGCGCCCCCGGCGCCTGTCCCGCGATCAACAGCCGCGCGGCGGGCCGAAACCACACCACCGGGCGCGGCGCATGGCCCGTCTCGGTCCTCGCAAAGCGCGCGGCACACAGACGACAGCTGTCGATATCCGCGATCAGGTCCGGCATGGCTCAGCTGATCCTGACGCCCGCATCCTTCATCGCATCCACCGCCGCCTCGAGCGAGCCGTCATGATCGATCGCCCGGCACAGCCCCTCGCGCACCAGCACGTCATAGCCCAGCCTTGCCGCATCCAGCGCCGAGTAACTGACGCAGAAATCCGTGGCCAGCCCCACCAGGGTCAGCTCCGAAATGCCGCGCTCCTGCAGATAGCCGTGCAGGCCCGTGGGCGTGCGGCGGTCATTCTCGAAAAACGCTGAATAGCTGTCGATCGCCGCTCGAAACCCCTTGCGCAGGATCAGATCGGCGCGGGTCGTGTCCAAGGCTGCGTGAAACGCAGCGCCCGCACTGCCCTGCACGCAATGATCCGGCCACAGCACCTGTGGCCCATAAGCCATTTCGGCCATCTCCATCGGCGCGCGCCCCGGATGGGACGACGCGAACGACGAATGCCCCGCCGGGTGCCAATCCTGCGTCAGGATCACCGCGCCGAACGCCTCCATCAGCGCATTGATCCCCGCCACGATATCGTCCCCTCCGGGCACCGCCAGCGCGCCTCCAGGGCAGAAATCGTTCTGCATGTCGATCACGATCAGGGCTTGGGTCATGCGGGCGGTCCTCCTTCAGCCGACAGGTGGTCAGATGCGCAGCCTGCGTCAATGGCGCCGGTTTGTCCACTTGCCGAAATCCGCGGCACTTAGTACATCGCGGCCATGTACACGATCGCCGCCCTCTATCATTTCACACGGTTTCCCGACCCGGCCAGCCTTCAGGCCCCGCTCCTGAACCTGTGCGAGGCCGAAGGGATCTCCGGCTCGCTCCTGCTGGCTCAGGAAGGCATCAACGGCACCATCGCCGGGCCGCGCTCGGGGATCGACGCGGTGCTCGCGCATATCCGCGCCCTGCCCGGTTGCTCGGATCTGGAGTGGAAGGAAAGCACCAGCGCGTATCAGCCCTTCCGCCGCCTCAAAGTGCGCCTGAAGAACGAGATCGTGGCCATGGGCCAGCCCGACGTGGACCCGCGCGCCCGCGTCGGCCATTATGTCGATCCCGCCGACTGGAACGACCTGATCCGCGCCCCCGATGTGGCGGTGATCGACACGCGCAACGATTACGAGGTGGCGATCGGCACGTTCGACGGCGCGATCGACCCCGAAACCGCCAGCTTCCGCGATTTCCCAGCCTGGTGGGAGGCCAACAAGCACCGCTTTCACAACAAGCGCATCGCGATGTTCTGCACCGGTGGCATCCGCTGCGAGAAATCCACCAATTACCTGCTCGGTCAGGGCGTCGAGGAGGTGTATCACCTCAAGGGCGGCATCCTGAAATATCTTGAAGAGATGCCCGAGGCCGAAAGCGCTTGGAACGGCGACTGTTTTGTGTTCGACGCGCGTGTCTCGGTGGGACATGGCCTGCGCGAGGGGCCGCATGTGCTGTGCTATGCCTGCCGCCGCCCGATCCTGCCCGAAGACAGGACGCGCCCCGAATATGAACACGGTGTCTCGTGCCATCACTGCGCCCAAGAAACCAGCGCCGATGACAAGGCCCGATTCCGTGAACGCCAGAAACAGATCGCCCTCGCCGAGGCGCGCGGCGCGCGCCACATCAAGATCGTCCACGAAGGCTGAAAGATTTTTCGCAGAAAAATCACAAACTAGAAAATTCGCAGAATTTTCTCACGCGCACCGCCGTTTCAGGCCGCCACAACCACCGGCTTGCGCGGCCGGGTGCGCATCAGGATCAGCACCATGATCGCGATATTGAGCACGTTCCACACGATCCCGTTGATGAAGGCCATGTGATAGCCCCCCGTCACATCATAGATCCAGCCTGACATCCAGCCGCCAAGCGCCATGCCGAGGATCGTCGCCATGATGACGAATCCCACGCGTCGCCCGGCCTCCTGACTGGGCATGTATTCGCGCACCACGAGCGCATAGCTGGGCACGATCCCGCCCTGCGCCAGACCGAAGATCAGGCTCACCATGTAAAGCGACACAAGCCCCCCCGAAGGCAGGTACAAAAACAGCGCGAGGCATTGCAGCGCCGACCCGATCAACAGCGTCATCACCCCGCCCAGCCGGTCCGCCAGCAGCCCCGACACCAGCCGCGAGGCCACGCCTCCCAGCAGCATCAGCGACAGCATCTGCCCGCCCACCGCCGGGCCATAGCCCAGATCGACACACAGGCTCACGATATGGACCTGCGGCATCGACATCGCCACGCAGCATCCTATGCCCGCCAGCCCCAGCATCAGCATCAGGGTACGCGGCGGAAACCCCGCCGCCTTGGCCCGCAGGCTCGAGGCCGCATCGGCCCGCTCGGTGGCGGCCATCGGCACCCGACGGCGCAGGAACATCGCAAGCGGCAGAACGGTTGCGACGGTCACCACCGCCAGCACCATATAGACCGCGCGCCAGCCCTGCTCGGCCAGCACCCCCGACAGGATCACCGGCCAGAACGCCCCCGACAGGTAATTGCCGCTGGCGGTGATCGCCACCGCGATCCCCCGCCGCTTGAGAAACCACAGCGACACATCCGCGATCAGCGGCCCGAAACTCGCCGCCGTGCCGAAGCCGATCACGAATTGCAGCGCCGACAGGATCAGCACCGACGGGGCAAGGGCCGCCAGCGCCGTCGAGCCCGCGATCAGCACCGCCGCCGCACTCAGCGCCAGCGTGATCCCGAACCGGTCCACGATCCGCCCGATCACCAGATTGCCCAGTGCGAAGCCCACCATGGTCAGCGTATAGGGCAAGGAGGCATCCGCCCGGTCGATCGCGAACTCGGCCTGCACCGCGGGCATGATGACGATGATCGCCCACATGCCCACATTGCCGATCGTCGCGATCGCCAATGAGATGGCCAGCCTTGTCCAGGCATACCGGCTGTCAAGAATATCCGCATCCGTCATGGCGCGACGTTAGTGCGGCCCGCATCCATGCACCAGCCCGATTTGCAGGCCCGATTTGCGCCCCCGGCCACATGCCGGTCTCGCCCTCGTTTCGCAGCCCTCTTTCCAGCAGGGCTTGGCCTCGATCCGCCCGCGCGCTATGACCGCAGCTGACACAGCCCTGCCCGGAGCCCGTCCATGACATCCACGCCCCGCCCTGCCGATATCGCCCGCGATGTGCTCACCATCGAGCGCGACGCCCTGGGCACCCTGCTCGATGCCCTGCCGCATGATTTCGACGCGGTGGTCGAGTTGCTGCTGACGGTGCCCGGCCGGGTGATCGTGTCGGGCATGGGCAAATCGGGGCATGTGGCCGCCAAGATCGCCGCCACCATGGCCAGCACCGGATCGCCCGCGCAATATGTCCATCCCGGCGAGGCCAGCCATGGCGATCTGGGCATGATCACCGCTCAGGACGCGGTGATCCTGATCTCGAATTCCGGCGAAACCCGCGAACTGGCCGACATCATCGCCCATACGCGGCGCTTTTCCATACCGCTGATCGGCATCACCAAACGCGCCGACAGCACGCTCGGCACCCAGTCCGATCATCTTCTCGCCCTGCCCGAGGCGCCCGAAGCCTGCGCCATCGGCATGGCCCCCACCACCTCGACCACGCTGACCATGGCGCTTGGCGATGCGCTGGCCGTGGCGCTGATGCGCCTGCGTGGCTTCGAGCGTGCGAATTTTCTGGCCTTCCATCCCGGCGGCACACTGGGGGCGCAATTGCTCAAGGTCTCCTCGGTGATGCATAGCGGCGCGGACCTGCCCGTGGTCCATGCCGACACGCCGATGGGCGACACGCTGCTGGAAATGACCGCCAAGGGCTTCGGCGTCGCCGCCCTGGTGGAAGAGGGCCGGCTGATCGGCGTCATCACCGATGGCGACCTGCGTCGCAATCTGGCCGATCTGATGGAGCGCACCGCAGGCGAAGTGGCCACCCGCGGCCCGCGCACCATCTCGCCGGACGCGCTCCTGTCCGAAGCCCTCGGCGTCATGAACGCCAACAAGATCAGCGCGCTCTTCGCCGTGGATGACGCGGGCAGGCTGCGCGGTCTCGTCCATATTCACGACGCTCTGCGCGCCGGCGTCGCCTGAAAGCGGCCCTTCGTGATCGCCCCCCGCAATGATCAAGGCAGTGGCGTTCCCGCGCCCGACTTGCTAAAGCGTTGCGCGAAAACCCTGAATTGCAGCCTTTCGCAAATCGCCGTGCTGCATCCAATCGTTGCACGCGTTCCACCTGTCGCTGATGTCTCAGTGCAAAGGCGGAACGCCCCAATCAGACCCGCAACCCCCTTGATCCGGTGACCAGACCATGAGCGCAACCGCCAAGAAAACCGCCCCCCTGCCCGATGACATCAAGTCGATGAAAGGCACCATGCCGATCGTCAGCCTGACGGCCTATACCACGCCGATGGCCCGGATGATGGACGGGGTCTGCGATTTCGCCCTGGTGGGCGATTCGGTGGGCATGGTGCTGCACGGGATGCCCTCGACCCTCGGGGTGACCATGGAGATGATGATCCTGCACGGTCAGGCGGTGGCCCGCGGGCTGACCACCACCATGCTGGTGATCGACATGCCCTTCGGCTCTTACGAGGAAAGCCCCAAACAGGCCTTCGCCAATGCCGCGCGGATCATGCGCGAAACCGGTGCCGCGGCGGTCAAGCTCGAAGGCGGGCGCCACATGGCCGAGACGATCGCCTTTCTGGTGGCGCGCGGCGTGCCGGTGATGGCCCATATCGGACTGACCCCGCAATCGATCAACACGCTCGGCGGCTACAAGGTGCAGGGCCGCGCCGATCAGGCCGACGCACTTCTGGCCGATGCCCGGGCCGTGGCCGAGGCCGGCGCGTTTTCCGTGGTGCTCGAAAAAGTCCCCGCCACGCTGGCCGACCGGATCACCGCCGAGATCTCCATCCCCACCATCGGGATCGGCGCCTCTGTGGGCTGCGACGGGCAGATCCTCGTGGTCGACGACATGCTCGGGCTCTTCACCGCCTTCAAGCCGAAATTCGTCAAGCGCTATGCCACGCTCGGCGCCGATGGCGAGGCCGCGATCCGCGCCTATGCCGACGAGGTCCGCGCCCGCAGCTTCCCGGCCGCCGAACACACCTTCTCCGACAAGGCGCCCGGCCAATGAGCACGCCCGCGCCCATCGTCCGCACCTTGGACGATCTGCGTGCCGCCACCCAAGGATGGCGCCGGGCCGGCGAGACGATCGGCGTGGTGCCCACGATGGGCGCGCTGCATGACGGGCACCTGTCGCTGGTGGCGGCGGCCAAGGCGCGCTGCGACCGGGTGATCGTCACGATCTTCGTGAATCCCAAGCAATTCAACAATCCCGAGGATCTGGCGAATTATCCGCGCACCGAGCTCGAGGACGCGGCCAAACTGGCCCGCTTCTCGGTCGATGCGCTCTATGTGCCGGACGCCGACCAGATCTATCCCACGCATTTCGCGACCACCGTCTCCGTCGCCGGGCTGACGGATGTGATGGAAGGCGCGCACCGTCCCGGCCATTTCGACGGGGTGGCCACGGTGGTCACAAAGCTCTTCCTGCAAACCTCCGCCGATCATGCCTTCTTCGGCGAAAAGGATTTCCAGCAATTGCAGGTGGTGCGCCGCATGGCCGCGGATCTTGATATCCCGATCACCGTGCATGGCTGCCCCACGATCCGCGAGATCGACGGGCTGGCGATGGCCTCGCGCAACCTGCTTTTGTCGGACCGTGCCCGCACCATCGCGCCCCGCCTGCACGAGGAAATGGAAACCATCGCCGCCGGCATCGCAGAGGGTCAGCCCTTCGCCACCCTGCAGGCCGCCGCCATCGCCCGGCTGGAATTGGCGGGCTTCACACAGGTCGACTATCTCGAGATCCGCGCCAATGACGACCTGTCGCTGCTCGATACCCCCAACCGCCCCGCGCGCCTCTTCGCGGCCGCATGGCTGGCCGGTGTGCGGCTGATCGACAACATCGCGATCTGAAACCCCCTCCCCGGCGTCACCGTTCCCGAAATACTCAAATAGCGGCACTGGCCGCAGTCGCTGTTATTCGAGTATTTTCGGAACGATGAAAGCAGGGTGGACCTAATCTGCCAGCAGTTCATGCAGCGCCAGCGCCATGACGGTCGCGGATTGCATCATGTCCTCGACCCCCACCCATTCGTCGGGCTTGTGCGCCAGATCGAGGATGCCCGGCCCATAGGCGATGCAGTTCTTCAGGCGTCCGATGCGGTCGATATGCTTCTGGTCATAGGTGCCGGGGCTGACCACGTATTCGGCCTCGCGGTCGAAGACGGCGCGAACCGCGCGCGCCACGGCGCCCACCACAGGCGCGTCGCGGCGGGTCATGGTGGGCAGCACCCGGTGCAATTCGCGAATGTCATAGTCGAAGCCGGGCCGGCCTTCGCGCAGTGTCTCCAGCAGCGCGCGGATTTCGGCCTCGACCTCGGCGATATCCTCTTCAATGAGGAACCGCCGATCGATCACCATGCGGCAGCGATCCGGCACGCAAGGCGATGGCAGGCCGGTATCGTCCTCGGGCGGTTCGGGCGCGCCTCCATGGATCGAGTTGATGTTCAGCGTGGATTGCCGCGCGCCTTCGGGGACCACAGGCATCGCGGTGCGCTTTTGGGCGAGCGCCGGGAAGAGGCGCGCTTCCATCTCGGCGATCACGGCGCCCATGTGGCGCACCGCGCAATCGCCCAGAAACGGCATCGAGCCATGGGCGATCTCGCCCTTGGTTTCGATCTCCGCCCACCAGACGCCGCGATGACCAAGGCAGATGCGATCTTTGTTCAGCGGTTCGGGGATGATGACATGCTGCACGCGCGCAGGGTCGAACCAGCCACGCTCGGCCAGATAGGCCACGCCGCCGAAGCCGCCCGATTCCTCATCCGCCGTCCCGCTGATCTCGATGGCGCCGGCAAAATCGGGCAGCACGGCGATGAAGGCCTCGGCAGCCACGATGCTCGCGGCCAGCCCGCCCTTCATGTCGCAGGCCCCCCGCCCATAGATGTGCCCCTCGCGCAGCAGGCCGCCGAAAGGATCCACCGTCCAGCCGTGACCGGCCTCGACCACGTCGATATGCGCATTGAAATGCACGCAAGGCCCGGCCCGCGCGCCGCTTTTGCGCGCCACGATGTTCCAGCGCGGATATCTGTCGCTGTCGCCGGGCGCGCCGGTGGCACGGACAAGCTCGGTGGCAAAGCCCGAAGCCCTGAGACGGCGATCCAGATAGTCGCAGATCTCGCGGTAATTCGCGCCGGGTGGGTTCAGTGTCGGAATACGGATCAGATCCTGCGTCAGCGCCACCAGATCGTCGCGCCGCCCCGCGATCTCGGCCCGCAGCCTGTCTGCGATGCTCATGCCCTCTCCCTCATCCGGTCATGGCAGAGCCTAGCATCCAAACCCGCATCACGCCACGCCGTTCAGCCCCAGGCACCCCTGCACGATCCCCGGCAGGTCGGCGAAATCGTCAAACGCGGCGTCATGCGGCAGATCCGAGACCGGCGCCTTTCGATAGCCCTCGGTAAAAAGGGCGAAAGCCACGCCCGCGCGCTGCGCCGTTTCGGCATCCACCTCGCTGTCGCCCACGAAGACCGTGGCCGTTGCCCCCAGACCGGCGATCGCCGCGTGCAGGGGCGCGGGATCGGGCTTGCGCACAGGCAGGCTGTCGCCACCGATCACCACCGCGAAATGCCGGTCCAGCCCCAGATGGCGCAGCACCGCATGCGCAGGCGCCGCGGGCTTGTTGGTGCACACGCCCAGCGCAAGCCCCATGCCCGCCAACTGCTCGAGCGTCGCAACAACCCGCGGATAGGGCACCGTCAGGCTCACGGCGCTTTCGTAGATGTCCAGAAATCCCGCCAGCACCTCGGCCTTCAGCCCCGGCCGGTCTGCCACGCCACGCGCCGCAAGACAGCGCTGCACGAACTGTTCGGCCCCGTGGCCCACATAGCTGCGCGTCTGCTCGAGTGTCAGCGGCTCCAGCCCATAGCGCGCGATCACCGAGCCTGCGGCGGCGCAGATGTCGGGCGCGCTGTCCACCAACGTACCATCGAGATCGAAGATGACAGCGCCGCTCATGCCATGGTCGCGCAGGCGGCCTTGATGGCGCGGATATTGTCACCATAAGGCGCCGGGTTGCTCACGCTGCCACCCTTGAACACCGCCGATCCCGCCACCAGCACATCGGCGCCGGCCTGCGTCATCAACGGCGCGGTTTCGGGCGTGATGCCGCCATCGATCTCGATATGGATGGGCCGGTCGCCGATCATCTGGCGCAGGCGGCGGACCTTCTCGATCTGGCTATGGATGAATTTCTGCCCGCCGAAGCCCGGATTCACCGTCATCACGCAGATCAGGTCCACCATATCCAGCAGATGCTCGATATCGCCGATGCCCGTGCCGGGGTTCAGCGCCAGACCCGCCTTGCAGCCCGCGCCGCGAATAGCCTGAAGGGTGCGGTGCACATGCGGTCCGGCCTCCAGATGGGCGGTCAGGATATCGGCGCCCGCGGCGGCGAAGGCGTCGATATAGGGATCGACCGGCGCGATCATCAGATGCACATCCATCACCGTCTTGATATGCGGGCGGATCGCGGCGCACATCGGCGGCCCGAAGGTCAGGTTGGGGACGAAATGCCCATCCATCACATCGACATGGATCCAATCCGCGCCCTCGGCCTCCACCGCCCTGATCTCGGCGCCGAAATTGGCGAAATCGGCGGAAAGGATCGACGGCGCGATCTTCAGGGAACGGTCGAATGACATGACGGCACCTCCTTGGTCGTCCTGCACATGCGGCCTGATCGGGCCAAGGTCAAGACCCCGGCGGAATTGATCCCGCTCCGCTTTCGTGCCACGGTCACCGTCACCGCGCGACAGGCAGGAGACAGGACGCCGATGAAAGGCATGATGCAGCATCGCCCGCTGAGGATCATCGACATCCTGATCCATGCCGCCGAAGCCTTTGCCGAGCAGGGCATCGTCTCGGCCCGCGACACCGGCGACATCCACAGCCAAAGCTATCCCGAAACGCTCGCGCGCGCGGCACAGGCCGCCCATGCGCTGCGCGCCATGGGCATCGCGCAAGGCGACCGCGTCGCCACGCTGGCATGGAACGGCCACCGCCATGTGGAGCTCTATTACGCCATTTCCGGGATGGGCGCGGTGTGCCACACGCTCAACCCCCGCCTGCCCGCCGAACAGCTGGCCTATATCATCGCCCATGCCGAGGACCGCATCCTCTGTGTCGATGCCAGCCTCGTGCCCGTGGCCGAGACGCTGCGCGATGCGCTGCCCGAAGGGGTGCGCGTGATCGTCCTGACCGATGCCGGCGCAATGCCCGAAACGCCGCTCGATACGCTGAACTACGAAGATCTGCTGCAGGGCCAGCCCGATAGCTTCGACTGGCCCCACCTGCCCGAGGACACCGCCTCGGGCCTGTGCTACACGTCGGGCACCACCGGCCACCCCAAGGGCGCGCTTTATTCGCAGCGCTCCACCGTGCTGCATGCGCTGACCGTGCCACTGGCGCAAACCTCCAGCTTTATCGCCGGGCGGCGGATGATGCCCGTGGTGCCGATGTTCCATGTCAACGCCTGGGGCCTGCCCTATACCGCGCCGCTCACCGGCATGACGCTGGTGATGCCCGGCCCGCATCTCGACGGCGCCAGCCTCTGGCGGCTGATGGAGGATCAGAATGTCTATTCGTCATGGGGCGTGCCGACCGTCTGGGCCGGGCTTTTGTCGGAAATCACCGCGCAGGGCCGCGCGCCTTCGGCCTTCCGCGACCTGATCGTGGGCGGATCGGCAGCCCCCCCGTCGATGATCGAGGCCTATGAGGGATATGGCGTCACCGTCTCGCAGGCCTGGGGCATGACGGAAATGAGCCCCATCGGCACCCATGGCATGATCCCGCCCCCCCTGCAGGGCGCGCCTCTGGCGCAGCAAATGCCGATCAAGACCAGCGCGGGCCGCCGCAAATTCGGGCTGGAGTTCAAGATCGTCGACGATCACGGCACCGCGATGCCGCATGACGGCACCACCACGGGCGAGCTTTACGTGCGCGGCAATACCGTGATTTCCGGCTATTTCCGCAACGATCAGGCCAGTGCCGCCGCGATGGATGCCCAAGGCTGGTTCGGCACCGGCGATGTCGCCTCGATCACGGCTGAGGGGCAGTTGGTGATCCGCGACCGGGCCAAGGATCTGGTGAAATCGGGCGGCGAATGGATCAGCTCGATCGACCTTGAAAACGCCGCCACCTCGCATCCCGGCATCCGGGCCTGTGCGGTGATCGCGGTGCCCCATCCCAAATGGGACGAACGGCCCGTTCTGGTCGTCGTCCCGCAGGGCGACGCGCGCCCCACGCTGACCGATATCCACGCCCATATGGCCCCGCATTTCGCCAAATGGCAGTTGCCCGACGATATCCTCTTTGTCGATGCGCTGCCGCTGACCGCGACGGGCAAGATCTCGAAGCTGACACTGCGCCGCCAGTTCGCCGATTACGTGCTGCCCGATCTGCGCGGGGCCACGACATGAGCCAGCCGCTTGACACAGACGCCCTGTCGCTCTGGCTGGCCGCCCATCTTCCGGGGTTTCGCGGACCGGTCACCGCCACCAAGTTTTCCGGCGGGCAATCGAACCCGACCTACCGGCTCGATACACCCTCGGGCGCCTATGTTCTGCGCCGCAAGCCGCCCGGCGTGCTGCTGAAATCCGCCCATGCGGTCGAGCGTGAGTTTCGCGTGCAACAGGCGCTTGGCGCCACCGATGTGCCCGTGGCGCGGATGCATGTGCTCTGCGAGGATCCCGATGTGATCGGCTCGGCCTTCTATGTGATGCAGGCCGTGGCGGGCCGCAATTTCGACGATCCCGCCCTGCCCGACGTCTCGCCCGAAGACCGCTCCGCCATGATCGGCGCGATGAATGCCTGCCTTGCCGCCATCCACGAGGTCGATATCGACGCCGTCGGCCTGTCGGATTTCGGCCCCTCTGGCAATTACTACGCGCGCCAGCTCGATCGCTGGACCAAGCAATATCGCGCGACGCAAACCGACGATCTGCCCGACATGGACGCGCTGATCGGCTGGCTCGGCGCCAACATGCCCGCCGATGACGGCCAGCGCCGGCTGGTGCATGGCGATTACCGGCTCGACAACCTGCTGTTCGCGCCCGACAGCCCCCAGATCGCCGCCGTGCTGGACTGGGAGCTGTCGACCATCGGCCATCCCTATGCCGATCTCGCCGCCGTCATCATGCAATGGTCGATGCCCCACACCGCCGAAGGGCGCGGGCTGGCCGGGGTCGACCGCGCCGCCCTCGGGCTTTGGGAGGATGCGCACTTCATCGACGCCTATTGCGCCCGTCGCGGCCTTGACGGGATCGAGCGGTTTGAGTTTTATCTCGCCTTCTGTCATTTCCGCATGGCCGCGATCCTTCAGGGGGTCCGCAAACGCGCCCTTGATGGCAACGCGTCCGATCCCGAACGCGGCCTGCAACTGGGCGCATATGTTCCGCAATTCGCCCGTCAGGGGCTAAAGGCAACCCTCAAATGACCGACACAAACAAAGACCACGACACCGGCTCCGTTTCCCCCGACCTCTTCGAGCCGCCCTCGCCGCTGGCCACCCATCTGGGCATCGCCATGACCGGCTGGCGCAAGGGCTGGGCGCGCGTCGAGGCGCCCATGGTGCCCGAACTTCTGAACCGTCAGGGCCTGCCGCATGGCGGGCTGCATGCAACGCTTCTGGATACCGCGATGGGCTTTTCGGGCTGCTTCACCGGCGATCCGGACCTGCGGCAGATGGCTCTGACCCTGTCGCTCACGGTCAATTATCTGGGCCAGGCGCAGGGCAGCCGCCTGATCGCCGAGGCCCGCGTCACCGGCGGCGGCCGCAAGACCTTTTTCGCCGAAGGCACGGTGCAGGACGACACCGGCCGGCTGATCGCCACCGGCACCGGGGTGTTTCGCTATCGCGGCGCGCCCGGCGCCTGAAATTCGCCGTTTCCATTCCCCCGGCTTTCGCGTTTAAATACCGCCGGATTCACAAGAGGTCACACCATGCGCCCCGTGTTCGTCAACATCCGCTGCAAACCCGGCACCTCCTACCGTGTGGCCGAGGATATCGCCCTGCGCGAAATCCATTCCGAGCTTTATTCCACCTCCGGCCCGTTCGACCTTCTGCTCAAGCTCTACATTCCCGACGAACAGGACACGGGCAAATACATCAACGATCACCTGCTCGATATCGACGGGATCGAACGCACCGAAACAACGCTGACCTTCAAGGCGTTCTGACCTATAAAAAACCTCAAGGGAGAGACGATCCGATGACATTCAAATCACTCGTGGCCGCGGCCTGCATGGGCCTGATGGCCACCGCCGCGACGGCACAGGACAGCTCGGTCAAGGTCGGCATGATCACCACCCTGTCGGGCGGCGGCGCCGGGCTTGGCATCGACACCCGCGACGGCTTCATGCTGGCGATGAAAATGGCCGGCGACGCGGCCCCCGACGTGGTGATCGAAGACGATCAGCGCAAGCCCGACATCGCGGTGCAACTGGCCGACAAGATGATCCAGTCCGACAAGGTCGACGTGCTCACCGGCATCGTGTGGTCCAACCTCGCCATGGCCGTGGTGCCCGCCGCCACCGCACAGGGCAAGTTCTACCTGTCCACCAACGCCGCCCCTTCGGCGCTTGCTGGCAAAGGCTGCCATCCCAATTACTTCTCGGTCTCCTACCAGAACGACAACCTGCACGAGGCCGCGGGCGCCTATGTCAAGAACGCAGGCTACACCAATCCCTTCATCCTCGCCCCCAACTACCCGGCAGGCCAAGACAGCCTCACCGGCTTCAAACGGCTTTACGGCGGGGGTCTCGCCGGCGAGATCTACACCCAGCTGGGGCAAACCGACTACGCCGCCGAAATCGCCCAGATCCGGGCCTCGGGCGCCGATAGCGTGTTCTTCTTCCTGCCCGGCGGCATGGGGATTTCCTTCCTCAAGCAATATGCCGAAAGCGGTCTGGACATCCCCGTGGTCGGCCCCGCCTTCAGCTTCGATCAGGGCATTTTGCAGGCCGTCGGCGACGCTGCCCTCGGCGTGATCAACACAAGCCAGTGGAACAAGGACATCGACAACGCCGCCAACGCCACCTTCGTCGAGGCGTTTCAGGCCGAATATGGCCGCCTGCCCTCGCTCTATGCAGCGCAAGGCTATGACACCGCCAACCTCCTGCTGTCGGCTCTCGCCAGCGCCGACATCTCCGATGCCGAGGCGTTCCGCGCGGCCCTGAAAGCCGCCGATTTCGACAGCGTCCGGGGCGACTTCTCGTTCGCCGCCAACAACCACCCGGTGCAGGACATCTACGTGCGCGAAGTGATCAAGGAAGGCGATATCTTCACCAACAAGATCGTCGGTGTCGCGCTCGAGGATCACTCCAACGTCTACGTGGACGAGTGCAAGATGTAACCTCTTTCGGGCGGGTGCCCCTCGCGCCCGCCCGCAACCGGAGACCGGTTTTTCGTGACAGTGCTGCTTTTCATCGAACAGGTCCTGAACGGGCTTCAGTTCGGGGTCATGCTTTTCCTCATGGCCGCGGGGCTGACGCTCGTGTTCGGGGTGATGGGGCTGATCAATCTGGCGCATGGCTCGCTCTACATGATCGGCGCCTTCGCCGCCGCGGCCGTGGCCGGGGCGACCGGCTCGTTCCTGCTGGCGCTCGCGGCGGCGCTGACGGCGGCGGCCGCGGCGGGCGCGCTGGTCGAAATGCTGGTGATGCGCAGGCTTTATGACCGCGACCATCTCGATCAGGTGCTCGCCACCTTCGCGCTGATCCTGATCTTTTCGGAAACCACCCGCTGGGTGTTCGGGTCCTTCCCGCTGTTTCTCGACATTCCCGACTGGCTCTCGGGACCGGTCAGCCTGCCCGGCGGGATCGAATATTCGCTCTATCGCCTGGCGATCATCGGGACGGGGCTTGCGGTGGCGGCGGCGCTCTTCTGGCTGATCTCTCGCACCCGGCTCGGCATCCGTATCCGCGCGGGCGAATCGGATCGCGAGATGATCGCGGCGCTCGGCATCGACATCTCGCGGCTCTATACGATCGTGTTCGCGCTCGGCGCGGCCCTTGCCGGGCTCGCCGGGGCGATGGTGGGCGCGATCCAGTCGGTGCAGGTCGGCATGGGCGAGCCGGTGCTGATCCTCGCCTTCGTGGTGATCGTGATCGGCGGCATCGGCTCGATTCGCGGCGCGCTGGTGGGCGCGCTGCTGGTCGGTCTGACCGATACGCTGGGCGGTCTGCTGCTGCCCGAGTTGTTCAAACTCTTCATGGACACGTCCTCGGCCTCCACCACCGGATCGGCGCTGGCGTCGATGCTGATCTATATCCTGATGGCCTGCGTGCTGATCTGGCGCCCCCGCGGCCTCTTCGGAGGCAGCGCATGACACCCCTCTCCCGCCCCTCTCATCAGTCGCTTGCGCGCCCGCCTCGAAGCCAGCCCGTGACCCGCATCCTCGCCCCGCTGGCCGCCGCCGGCGCGCACATCACCGCATCCCAAGGCATGCCACCGCTCGGCTCATTGCATGGAAAGCCCCTGACCCGCGCAGCCCTCGCCCCGCTGGACCCCACCAGCGCGCACATCACCGCCCCGCAAGGCACGCCGCAGCCCTGCTCATTGCAGGGACAGCCCGTGACCCGCTCAGCCCTCATCCCACTGGACGCCACCGGCACGCACATCACCGCCCCCCAAGGCACGCCGCAGCCCTGCTCATTGCATGGACAGCCCGTGACCCGCACAGCCCTCGTCCCGCCGCCCACACGCGCACGCCACAGCCACGGCAGTCCCACAGCGCCCGCCGACCCGCGCAGCCCCGGCGTAAGGCGCCTTGCCGCTGCGCGCGCCCGGACAGCGCTCCTTTCCTTCCACCCGCCCCATGGCAACCCCAGAGGCAGCCTATGACCCGCGAACGCCTGATCAACACGGCCCTTCTGCTGGGGCTTCTGGCGGTGCCGCTCTGGGCATGGGTCGCGGACGAGCCCTTCACCATCACCCTTGCCACCCGCGTGGCGATCCTCGCGCTGGCAGGCGTCGGGCTCAACATCGCGCTCGGCCTCGGCGGGCTGGTCAGCCTCGGCCATGCCGCGTTCTTCGGGATCGGCGGCTATGCGATGGGCATCCTCGCCAGCCATGCCCAAAGCTTCAGCCCCCTGATGGACAGCCCCCTCCTGATCGAAGGGACCAAATCCATGCCGGTGATATGGCTCGTCGCCATACTCACCTCGGCCCTCGCAGCCCTGGTGATCGGCGCCCTGTCGCTGCGCACCTCGGGGGTCTATTTCATCATGATTACACTCGCCTTCGGACAGATGTTCTATTTCTTCGCCATCTCATGGCCCGCCTATGGCGGCGAGGACGGGCTGTCGATCTATGTGCGCAACGACTTTCCCGGCCTCAACACGCTCGATCCGATCCAGTTCTTCGGGATCTGCTTCGCCGCCCTCGCCCTTGCGCTGTGGTTCAACGCCCGGCTGGCGCGCTCGCCCTTCGGACTTGCGCTCAACGCCGCGCGGCAAAACCCCACAAGGGTCGAGACGATCGGCCTCAGCCCATTCCGCCTGCGGCTCACCGCTTTCGTGATCTCCGGCGCGATCACCGGTCTGGCCGGCGCGCTCTTCGCCGATCTCAACCGCTTCGTCAGCCCCACGATGTTCTCCTGGCAGATGAGCGGCGAGATCATGGTCTTCATCATCCTGGGCGGCGTCGCGCGGCTCTATGGCCCGGTCGCGGGCGCGGCGCTCTTCATCACGCTCGAACACATGCTGGGCGGGCTGTCCGAGTTCTGGATGATCTGGCTCGGCCTCCTTCTTCTGCTGGTGGTGCTCTTCGCGCGCGGCGGGGTGATCGGGCTTCTGGCGGGCAGACAGG
Source organism: Roseobacter sp. AzwK-3b (assembly GCF_000170875.1). Classification (NCBI taxonomy): domain Bacteria; kingdom Pseudomonadati; phylum Pseudomonadota; class Alphaproteobacteria; order Rhodobacterales; family Roseobacteraceae; genus Roseobacter; species Roseobacter sp. AzwK-3b. The sequence continues at coordinate 357,014 of NZ_ABCR01000002.1, read as the reverse complement.
TGGCCCATGACTGACACTATTCTTGCCACAAAAGGATTAACAAAAGCCTTCGGCGCCGTACGCGCCTCCGACAATGTCAGCCTCGACCTGCGCCCGGGTGAAATCCACGCCATCATCGGCCCCAACGGCGCCGGCAAATCCACCCTGATCGCGCAGATCTGCGGCGGCCTTGCGCCGGATGCAGGCCGCATCAGCTTTCTGGGGCAGGACGTCACCGGCCTTTCCACCCGCGCCCGCGCCCGCATGGGTCTGGCCCGCACCTTCCAGATCTCGGCGCTGGCGATGGAGGACACGGTTCTGCAGAACGTCACCCTGGGCGCCTTGGGCGCGCGCGGCGGCCCCCTGGGGCTGATCCGCCCCGCATTGGCGCAGCGCGACCTGCGCGACACCGCCCTCGCAGCCCTCGACCGTGTCGGGCTGGCCGATCAGGCCGCCACCGTCACCGCCGAACTCAGCCACGGCCAGCGCCGGCAACTCGAAGTCGCGGTCGCCCTCACCCTAAAGCCCCGCGCCTTCATCATGGACGAGCCGATGGCCGGCATGGGCGCCGAAGGCTCACGCCAGATGACCGGCTTTCTCGACAGCCTGCGCGACGAGGCCCCGATCCTGCTGGTGGAACACGACATGGACGCCGTCTTCGCCCTCGCCGACCGGCTCAGCGTGCTGGTCTATGGCCAGATCATCGCCACCGGCACGGTGGACGAGATCCGCGCCAATCCGGATGTGCGCGCCGCCTATCTTGGGGAAGGATCATGACCGCCCGCCCCATGCCCGCCCGTGCCTCTTGGCGGCTTGCCCCGGATGCCTCCGGCGGGAGTATTTCGGGAACGATGAAAGCCTGTCTGCAGATTTCACCGTTCTTCAAATACTCGAAAAGCGCCGAGACCCGCCACGGAGACCCGCGATGAGCCTGCTTCGCCTTGAGTCCGTCACGGCCAGCTATGGCGCGACGCAGGCGCTTTTCGGGGTGTCGCTCGATCTGGCCGAGGGCGAGGTGCTGGCGCTCATGGGGCGCAACGGCATGGGCAAGTCCACCACCATCAAGACGATCTGCCGGATGATCCCGGTGCGCTCGGGCCGGATCACATTTGACGGAACCGATATCCTGCGCCTGCCCTCGCACCGGGCGGCGCGGCTTGGCCTGGGGCTTGTGCCCGAGGGGCGGCGTGTCTTTCCCAATCTCAGCGTGCATGAAAACCTGATCGCCGCCGCCCGACCCGGGCATTGGGATGTCGCGCGGGTGACCGGGCTTTTCCCGAGGCTGGCCGAACGGCGCACTCAGGGGGCTGCGACATTGTCGGGAGGCGAACAGCAGATGCTGGCCATCGGACGCGCGTTGATGACCAATCCGCGTCTTCTGATCCTCGATGAGGCGACCGAGGGTCTGGCCCCCATCGTCCGGCAGGAAATCTGGTCAGCCATCGCCCGATTGCGCGCCGAGACCGGTCTGTCGATCCTGCTGGTCGACAAGTCGCTGGCCGAGCTGGGCCGGGTGGCCGACCGGGCCGTGATCCTGCAGCGCGGCGAGTCGGTCTGGTCCGGGGCCTTCACCGATCTGACGCCCGAGATCACCACCCGACTGATCGGCGTGTAACCCGCAGGCCCAAGGCCTTTTGTGTACGGGATGGACACAAATCTGTAAGCGGTCGCTGGCCCTCACCTTTTACCCGCTTGTCTGACCTGCGATGCCATGTCCGATGGAGATCGGTGCAGGAGTTTCGCGATGGCGACTACGTTGGAGTTTCTCCGGGATTACGGGGTGGACATAAGGACCAACGGACAGCGACGCTGGCCGGATGAGATAAAGGCTCGGATCGTTGCTGAGAGTTTGCAGCCAGGTGTGAGCGTGAATGCAGTTGCGGCGCGGTATGGTCTTCGGGCGAACCATTTATCGGAATGGCGTAGTCGGGCACGTGATGGCCGGTTGGTTTTGCCTGTGGTTGAAGATGACAGCTTCTGTTTTGCACCGATGGTCGTGTCGGATGGTGGCGGCGGTGCGGATGTGCCGGCTGTCGCCGGGCAGCCCACAAAGCCTGACGGGTTGTCCTGTAAACCCATCGAGATTGCGATAGGTCGTGTGACAATCCGGGTCGATGGCACCACCAGTTCTGACCGGATTGCCGAGATCGTGCGGGCAATCGGGGCGCGGCCATGATGTTCCCGTCAAACCGCGTGCGGGTTCTGGTCTCGACGCAGCCAGTGGACTTCAGGAAAGGTCATGATGGTCTGGCGGCAATCGTGTCATCTGTGCTGCGCAAGGATCCGTTCACCGGCACGGTGTTTGTGTTCCGATCGCGCCGTGCCGATCGGCTGAAGCTTCTTTACTGGGACGGCACCGGTCTGGTGATGGCTTACAAGCGACTGGAGGAGGCAACCTTCACCTGGCCTGCGATCAAGGACGGGGTGATGGCGTTGAACCATGCCCAGTTCGAGGCGCTGTTTGCCGGGCTGGACTGGCGTAAGGTTAAAGCCTTAGAGGCGCGCCCCCCTGCTGCGGCAGAGTGAATCAACCATATGTTTTTGCGTGATTTTACTGGGGCATCTGGGTAGCTATGGCCTATGCAAACTGCCCCGCAACTTGATCTTTCCGCTATCCCGGCTGCGCAACGCGCGGCGGTTCTGGCGTTGATGGAAAAGGTAGCGGCGCTCACAGAAATAACCCAACGGCAAGAGCACCTGATCGCCGAGTTGAACCATGCCCTGCATGGGAAGCGGTCGGAAAAGCTGACCGAGGATGAGCGACAGCTGGCGTTCGAGGATCTGTCCATCGCACTGGCAGAGGTCGAGGTGCAGAAGGAACATCTGGCTGACAGGTCAGGTGACAAGACGACAACCAAGCCTGCGCCGAAGCGCACCATCGGCAATCTGCCGACAGCATTGCCCCGCATCGAAGAGGTCATCGAACCCGAGAGCCTGATTTGCCCTTGTGGCTGTGGCGTCATGCACAAGATCGGTGAAGACCGCAGCGAGCGGCTGGATATCGTGCCAGCGCAGTTGCGCGTCATCGTCACCGTGCGCCCGAAATACGCCTGCCGGACCTGCACCGACGGCGTGACCCAAGCCCCCGCACCATCGCATCTGATCATGGGCGGCCTGCCGACCGAGGCGACCATCGCCCATGTGCTGGTCAGCAAATATGCCGACCACCTGCCACTATACCGCCAAAGCCAGATTCTGGCGCGGGCGGGTCTTGATCTGCACCGCGCTGTGCTGGCCGATTGGGTGGGTAAGGCGGCGTTCCATCTCAAGCCCGTCGTCGACCGGCTGACCGACCATCTGAAGCGATCCAGCAAGCTGTTCATGGATGAAACCACGGCCCCGGTGCTGGACCCAGGGCGCGGCAAAACCAAAACCGGGTATCTCTGGGCACTGGCCCGCGATGACCGACCATGGGGCGGTGAGGACCCGCCAGGCGTGGTCTACTTCTATGCCCCCGGGCGCGCGGGCCAGAATGCCGAAACATTCCTGACAGGCTTTGATGGCATCCTTCAGATCGACGGATACCAGGGCTACAACCGGCTGACCAAGCCTACCCGCAAGGGCGGCAATCCCATTCGCGTGGCCCATTGCTGGGCCCATGCCCGGCGCAAACTGAACGAAGTCTTTGACCGCGATAGATCAGAGATCGCCGCCGAAGGCCTGCGCCGCATCGCCGGGATCTATGCCGTAGAAGCTGACATTCGTGGCATCTCCCCCGGCCAGCGATTGTCTGCCCGCCAGACCCACAGCGCTCCACTGGTCGCGGCCTTCGGTGATTGGCTGCAGGCTGAGCGACGCAAGGTCTCTGCCAAATCCCGCTTGGGCGAAAAGCTGACTTACATCCACAATCACTGGGACGGGCTGCAGACCTTCTTGGCTGATGGTCGCGTCGAGATCGACAACAACCGCGTCGAAAACATGATCCGACCGATCGCTTTGAACCGCAAGAACTCACTCTTCGCGGGTCACGACGAGGGCGGCATCGCTTGGGGCCGCATTGCCTCGCTCATCGAAACCTGCAAAATCAACGGCGTCGAGCCCTTCGCCTATCTCAAGGCAACCCTCACAGCGATCGCCAATGGCCACCCGCAAAACCATATCGAAGACTTGCTACCGTGGAACTTCAAGCCGTCAAGCTAAGCCGTCAGTGTTGTCCAGCGAACGCTTACACAAATCTGGGCGTGCCGTGGCCTTTTCGTACCAAAGCCGTGTCAGTTTGTTACGGATCGTACGAAACCCGCAGCGTCGCAGGATCGCCGACAGCGACGAGGGCGATCTCGCCATCCCAGACCTGCCGCAACCGCTCGGCCGCCTGCCAGGATCGCAGCCCCGACCGGCAGACCAGCACCGCGCGCTGTCGCGGATCGGGACGCGGCCCGTCCGGGCCAAAGGCCGCGACGGGCAGGCGGTGGGCATCGGCGCGGATCAGCGGGGCTTCGTCCTCGCTTCGTAAATCCACAATGAAATCATCGGTCTCGATGGTCCGGGGCGCAATGAAGCGCGGCGACCAGTCCGGCTCGGGCGCGCCCGAAAACCGAAACCCGCCAAACCGCATCGTCGCCGCATCGACCGTCACCAACTGCCCGAGCGGGCTTGGCGCCAACCCCGCCAGCACCGAAAGGGCCATCTGCGCCTGAAGGCTGCCGACCATGCCCACGACCGGCCCCAGCACGCCATCCTCGGCGCAATTTCCCATGGTTTGCGGCAAATCCGGGAAGATCGCCCGCAAACTCGGGGCGCCTGCGCAAAACCCGCCTGCATATCCCGACATTTGCGTGACGGACGCACTTATCAGCGGAAGGGTCTGAGCCAAGCAATGATCCGACAGGATGTAACTGGCGGCGAAACTGTCCGCGCAATCCAGAACAAGGTTAACGCCATGGCACAGATCAGCGGCTGTGGCCGGGTCCAGCTTGTCGCAGACCGGCTCGATCACCGTCTCGGGATTGAGCGCGCGCATCGCCTCAGCGGCGGCGTCCGCCTTGGGCCGTCCGACATCGCTGGCGCGAAAAATCGTTTGGCGGTGGAGGTTTGTGACATCCACCACATCGTCATCGACCAGCCGGATATGCCCCAGCCCGGCCCCCACGAGATACTGCAGCACCGGGGCTGCCAGCCCGCCTGCGCCCACGACCAACACGCGCGCGCTCTGTAAACGCGTCTGTGCCGGCGGGCCGAAACCCGGCACCGCAATCTGGCGGGCATATCGGCTCATCGCGTCGCGTCCAGCCATGCGCGGACCCGGTCTTCGGGGCTGTCGTGCCATGTGATATCGGTGACCGCCGAGACGATATCGGCCCCCGCCTCGAAGGCGCCGGGCGCGCGTTCCACGCTCATGCCGCCGATGGCGACCAGCGGGATATCCCCGATCAACCCCTTCCATTCGCTCAGTTTTTCCAGCCCCTGCTGATGCCATTTCATCTTCTTGAGCTTGGTGGGATAGATCGGGCCAAGCGCCACATAGTCGGGATCATGGCCAAGCGCCCGGTCCAGCTCGTCGCGGTCATGGGTGCTGATGCCGATCCGCAGACCGGCCCGGCGAATCGCCGCCATGTCCGCCACATCCAGATCCTCCTGACCCAGATGGACCCAGTCACAGTCCAGATCCATCGCCAGCTTCCAATAATCGTTCACGATCAATGTGATATCGGAATTCTGACAGATGGTTTTCGCTTTGGCGATCTGATCGCGCAGCTCTGGCTCGGGCTGGTCCTTGATCCGCATCTGCACCAGTTTGATGCCAAGGGGCGCCATCCGTTCCAGCCAGCGGATATCGTCGAAAATGGGATAGAACCGGTCCAGCGTCATTCCAGAAAGGCCTTTCCTATCAGAGGGGTAGAGGGGGCCGCCATATCGCGGGGCTCCATCGGATCGGCCTCATACGCCAGCCTCCCGGCCTCGACCGCGCGGGCAAATCCTTCGGCCATGGCCGCAGGGTCTCCGGCCTTGGCCACGGCGGTGTTGAGCAGCACGGCGTCAAACCCCATCTCCATCGCCTGAGCGGCCTGACTGGGCAGGCCGAGCCCCGCATCCACCACCATCGGCACATCGGGAAACTGCGCCCTAAGTGTCCGCAAACCATAGATATTCGTGAGCCCCAGGCCTGTCCCGATCGGCGCGCCCCATGGCATCAGCACCTTGCAGCCCGCCTCGAGCAGCCGGTCGGCCAGCACGATATCCTCGGTGGTGTAGGGAAACACCTCGAAGCCATCATCGGTCAGGATGCGGGCCGCCTCGACCAGTCCGAAGGGATCGGGCTGCAGCGTGTCGGCATGGCCGATCACCTCGAGCTTGATCCAGTTGGTCTCGAAAAGCTCGCGCGCCATCTGCGCCGTCGTCACCGCTTCGCGCACCGAATGGCAACCGGCGGTATTGGGCAACACCTTGACGCCAAGCTGGCGCACCAGATCCCAGAAAGCAGCACCGGCACGCTCTGTCCCGGCTTCGCGCCGGACCGACACCGTGGCGATCCCCGCGCCCGAGCGGCGAAACGCCTGTTCCAGAATGGCGGGCGACGGATAAAGCGCCGTGCCCAGCATCAGGCGCGACTGCACCTCGGTTCCGTAAAACGTCACCATGTCTCAGCCCCCTTGCCTTGGCGCGACGATCTCAAGCCGGTCGCCGTCCTGCAAGGTCGTGGCCGCGCGGCTTGCCGCAGGCACAAAGGCCTCGTTCACCGCCGTCGCGACCTTGGCCTCGCCATAGCCCAGTTCGATCAGCGCGGCATCGAGCGTCATGCCCGAGACCTCGTGGCTGTCACCGTTCACTGTGATCTTCATCCATCACCTCCGGAATTGTGCCGTCCAGCACCAGATCCGCCACCATCCGCGCCAACGCGGGCGCCAGAAGAAAACCGTGGCGGAACAGGCCGTTGACAAGGATCGTATCGCCCCGCCGCCGAATACGCGGCAGGTTGTCGGGAAAGGCCGGGCGCGCATCCACACCGATCTCGAGGATCTCCGCCTCGCCAAAAGCCGGATGCAAGGCATAGGCCGCGCTGAACAGCTCGGTCACCGAACGCAGGGTCGCGCGATGCCGTTCGCCGCTTTCGATCTGGGTGGCGCCCAGCATGAACACCCCGTCGCCGCGCGGCACGATATAAAGCGGATGGCGCGGATGCAGCAGGCGCACGGGGCGACGAAGGTCTATGTCCGGAGCGCGCAGTACCGCCATCTCGCCTTTTACCCCACGCAGATCGCTCAGCACATCCCGCGCCGCAAGTCCCCGGCAGTCGATCACCAACCCGCCCGCATCATCGGCGCGCTCGAGCACCGGCACATTCCGGTCATCCAACCGCTGGCGCAGATGCGCGAGCGCCGCGCGCGGCGCGATATGGGCCTCGTCGGGGAAAAACAGCGCCCGGTCGAAGCGCCCTTCGAGCTGCGGTTCCTTCTCGGCCAGGGTCATGCGGTCGAGCCGTTCGTGCCGTTCGGTCCGGCGCGCGAAGCGGTCAAGCTCGCTGCGGTCGCGGCCAAGCGCCACGACAAGCGAGCCTTCGTGGCTCACGTCGACGCCCTGCGCCTGCCACCAGCCCGCCGCTTCCTGCCCCAGCCTGACCACGGGTTCTTCGGCTGACTCGCCTTCGCAGAACGGCGCAAGCATCCCCCCGGCCCACCACGAACAGGCATGTGCGCCGGGGCTGGGCTGCGGATCAACCAGACGCAGCTCTATTCCGCGCGCCACAAGTTCGGTGGCAACGCACAGACCGGCGACACCGGCTCCGAGTATGGTGACGTCAGCGCTCATGTCCAAAGCTCGTGGAAGTGATGTACCGGTCCATGCCCCTGTCCAACCTGTAGCGTATCGGCTGCGGCAATCGCCCCTTGCAGCCAACCATGCGCGCGGCGCACGGCCTTGTCCAGCGGGTGCCCATGCGCCAATTCTGCGGCAATTGCCGAGGACAGCGAACAGCCCGTACCATGGGTATTACGGGTCATTATGCGTGTGGCCTCGATGCGCAGCGTGCCTGCATCGCTCACCAGCAGATCTGTGCAGACCGGCCCATCGGAATGCCCTCCCTTCATCAGAACCGCCGCTGGCCCCATCGCCAGCAGCGCATGGCCCTGAGCCTCGGCCTCCTCCGGAGTGCTTGCCGGCGCACGCCCAAGAAGGCGCGCCGCTTCGGGCAGGTTCGGGGTAAGGACCGTGGCACGAGGCAGCAGCTGTTCGATCACAGCGCCAACCGCGTCATCGGCCAGAAGCGGATCACCGGACTTGGCAACCATTACCGGATCAAGCACGATCGGGCCGCTGTAGCCTGCAAGGGCATGCGCCAAGGTTTGCGCAACCGACGCGGTGCCCAGCATCCCGATCTTGATGGCATCGGGCGGGATGTCCGTCAGGACCGACGCGATCTGCGCGGCGATCATCGCCTCCGACACAGGCTCCACCGCCTGAACGCCGATGGTGTTCTGCGCCGTGATGCCAGTGATCGCGCTTGCGCCATAGACTCCGCGCGCCGAAAAGGTCTTGAGATCGGCCTGAATGCCAGCACCTCCGCCACTGTCGGAGCCTGCGATCGTCAGCGCCTTGGGCGGGCTGGCCTTGGGTGGTTTTGTCATCGTGCGCTCCCCCGGTGAGGGAAGACGGATTGTCCGACGCTTGGCGCTTTGGCCTCAGGTCAGGTCCGTTCCCTACGCCGGCATTGTCCGGATCAGGTTCGATGGGTTGGCTGCGCCTCTCAGCCCCATGACGGGACACCCCAACGGATATGGTGCAACCTAGAACCATGCCGAACGAAGTTCAAGCGGCACAAGGCGGATTTACGTCTCGAGCCCAAGGGCCTTGCGGCGGCGACTGGCCCAGACAGTAATCAGATGATCCACCATCAGCCCCATGAACGCCACGGCCAGCCCCAGAACCAGCCCCTTGCCCACATCGCTGGACGACAAGGCGCGCTGCATTTCCTGCCCAAGATCCTGCGTGCCGATGAAGGCCGCGATAATGACCATGAAAAGCGAGAACATCACCGACTGGTTCACCCCCACCATGATCGTCGGCAAGGCCAGCGGCAGGCGCACCGACCACAAGGTCTGCCGCCGCGAGGCACCCGACATGTTCGCCGCCTCGATTTGCGCCACGGGCACATTGCGCAGCCCTTCGATCGTGTAGCGGATCAGCGGGACCGCCGCGAACAGCACCACCGCGCCCACCACCGCCACGTCATTGACACCGAACAGCATGATGACAGGAATAAGGTAGATGAAGCTTGGAAAGGTCTGCAGCGTGTCGCAGATCAGCAGAACGGCCCGCGCGCGGCTTTCGGTGCGGCTTCCCCAGATGCCAAGCGGGAACCCGATCAGCGTGGCCAGAAACACCGCGAAGGTGACCGTGTAGACGGTAATCATGGCCCGGTCCCACCATCCCGTCATGGCGATCAGGCCGAAATACGCCAGACAGATCAGCGCCGAGCGCCGTCCGCCAACGGCCCAGCCCACCGCCATCAGGAACACCAGCACCGCCGAGAACGGCAACCACAGCATCGCATCGCGCAAGGGGATCAGTACCCAGACGATCAGGAACCACCGGAGCCACTGGGTCACCGGGTCCAGAACCATGATGACCCAGTCCATCATCGCATCCAGAGGATCCGCCAGACTGAACGCGTCGCGTCGCCCAATCTCGTGCAGGACCGGGAAAATCAGGGACAGCCCCCAGAAAACACCGACCAAAACGGCCCAGACCAACAACACACGGTGACGGATCAGCCATGAGGTGCCCTTTTCGATATGCTCCGGCTGGCGCGTGGCCCAGGCCTTGGAACACCGGTCAAGCATGACCGCCAGCAGAACGATCGTGATGCCGATCTCGATCGAGCGGCCGATCTTGAGCGCCTGCAGAAGTTGCAACAATTTCTGCCCCAGTCCCGGCATCCCGATGAAGCTTGCCAAAACGACCATTGCAAGGCACTGCATGATGACCTGATTGACGCCCACCAGAATTTCGGTTCTCGCGGTCGGCAGGCGCACATGGCGCAGCAATTGCCAGCGCGTGGCACCGGCCATATGCCCAGCCTCGATCACTTCGGGCGGGACTTTCTGCAAGCCGAGCAGGGTCATGCGGATCATCGGCGGGACAGAAAAGATGATCGTGACGATCGCGCCGGCCTTGGGCCCGACCCCGATGAACACCACAACCGGGATCATATAGGCGAAATGCGGCAGGGACTGCGCGACATTCAACAGGGGATTGAGCACCATCCGAAACCCTGCGCTGCGCCATGCCATCGTGCCAAGGACCAGCCCGAGCAGGATCGACAAGGGCGCCGCTACGATGATGACCGACAGGGTCTCCATCGTCCATTCCCACTGGCCCATCACCGCCACCCAAACAAAGGTCAGCCCGGCGAACATCGCCAGCCGCCAGCCGCTCAGGTAATAGCCGACCATGGCGGCAGTAATGGCGATCACGCTCCAGGGGATCGGGCCAAGTCTCGGCCAACGGTTCTTGCCGTAAAGCAGGTTGGCCGTGATATCCAGCAGCCACTCCACCCCATCGGCGAAGGCGCGGGTGACATGGATCAGGCCAAGATCTTCGCGCAGGAAGTCGAAAAAGGCATTGATCCAATCCGCAAATGGCCAGACCATCCATGCGGCTGGACGCACAAGACCCTCGGGCAGAACGCCCTTGCCCACCGTCAGGACCAGCGCCGCCATCAACAGGATCTGGGCCACACGCATCCGCGCGTCATGACGCGCATCGACATGATGCGCGTTTGTCGACAGTGCCGTCATTCCTTGGCCCCCAGCAGGACATCAAGTGCCTTTTGCCGGTCCAGCCCCCCGATGATCGCACCATCCGGTCCGGCCACCGGCAGGATCAGACGGTCATCATTGACCAGCAGCCGCGCCAGCTGGGATATGGTCTTGCCGCCATCCACGGCCGCGCCGGTCAGGTCATGGCCATTGACGGGTTGCATCATCGCGCTGGCATGAACCACGCGGGCTTTCTCGATATCCTCGATGAACTTCGCGACATACTCTGTCGCCGGCTCCATCACGATCCGGTCAGGCCGATCGCATTGTTCGACAGCACCGTCCTTCATGATCGCGATCCGGTCGGCAAGGCGCAGCGCCTCGTCGAAATCATGGGTGATGAAAACGATGGTCTTGCCCAAAAGCTCCTGAAGGCGCAGGAATTCGTCCTGCATCTCGCGGCGGATCAGCGGATCGAGCGCCGAGAATGGCTCATCCAGAAACCAGATATCCGGTTCGATCGCCAGACTGCGGGCGATGCCGACGCGCTGTTGTTGGCCACCGGACAATTCGCGCGGGAAGTAATCCTCGCGGCCACCCAACCCCACAAGCTCGATCACCTCGAGGGCGCGGGCACGGCGGGTGTGGATATCCTGCCCTCGCATTTCTAGTGGAAAGGCAACGTTCTCGAGCACCGTGCGGTGCGGCAGAAGACCGAAGCTCTGGAAGACCATACCCATCTTGTTGCGACGCAGGTCGATCAGTTCTTTCTCGGACAGATCGCCGATCACCTGCCCCTCGACCCGGACCTCGCCCCCGGTGATCTCGATCAGGCGCGACAGGCAGCGCACAAGCGTCGACTTGCCCGATCCGGACAGGCCCATGATGACCAGCATTTCGCCCTTGGAAATGTCCAGAGACACATCCCTGACGGCGGGCACATATCCATCGGCCCGGATTTGGTCGAAACTGGCGGCAGGATCGAGACCGGCAAGATAGGCGCCCGGCCGCGGCCCGAACAGTTTCCAGACGTTACGACAGGACATCACCATATCGGTGTCGGTCATCTAAGGGTCTCCTTGCGTAGATCATGCCGCCCCGCCAGGCATGGCGGGGCGACCAGTCAGGATTTGAAAGGCAGGGACTTATGCGCCGCCTTCGACCCAGGGCTTCCAGATGGCCTCGTTCTGCTCCAGCCATTCGGCGGCAGCATCTTCCGGCTCGAACTCGTCGATATCGACAAGCTTGGCCATTTCCGCGATCTGGGGATTGGTGAAGCTGATCCTTTCAAGCACGGCATAGGCGTTGGGCCATTTGTCCTTCATGCCGTCCCATGCAGCTTTCTTCAGATAACCGTTCGCGGGATTACCACAGTCATAGGTCGCCGTCGGGTTCGGGCCGACCGCCGGATCGGTTTTGCAACCCTCACTATAGGCCGGAAACTCGACGAATTCACCGGGATAGAGCGCCTCGACAAAGTTGGGCGTCCAGTTGAAAATCACCACCGGACGCTTGTCACGTTCGGCGGCAGCCACTTCAGCCCACAAGGCCGAGGCAGAACCGGCATTCACGACGACGAAATTCATGCCAAGCGCATCGACACGCTCCTGATCGTGCTTCAGCCAGTCAACCGGACCGCCAAGAAAGCGCCCCTTGTCGCCCGTCTCGGGCGTGGCGAAAAGTTCGGCGCAGGCGTTCAGGGCTTCCCAGTCGGGCAGACCCGGGCACGATTCCTTGGTCCATTCCGGATACCACCAATCCTCGCGGGTGACGGCATCATGGTCGCCCACATCATGCAGGCCGCCCTTTTCCAAGGCGGCTTCGAAAGACGGCCCAAATGCACCTTCCCAGACTTCCAACTCGAGCGTCACATCGCCAAGACGCACGGATTCATATACCGCCTGACTGTCGGTCGAGACATATTCGACGCTGTTGCCCAAGGATTCAAAGATCTGACCGACGACATGGCTCATGACGATCTGGCTGGACCAGTTGTGCGTCGGGATGATGATCGGATCGGAACTGTCCGCGGCAAAGGATGCCGTTGCGGACGATACGGCCAGCACAGCAGCCGACATGATGACTTTGGTTCGCATTTTCTTTCCCCGTTGTTTGACTCGTTTTTATTCTTCAAGCGCGGACATGATTGGCAAACCAAGCCCGTGCTGGGGAAATCCTAGGCATCGTTTGTGAACAGGTAAGGCGCATGGGGTGAACAGCCTATACTAAGATGTAAAAATTTGTTAATGGAATGGTTGTCCAATACCTCCGAGGCAGATGTCACATATCCTCATCATAGAAGACGAGCCTGTCACGCGCGCCACCCTGACAAGTTATCTCGAAGCACAGGGATATGACGTGTCCGAGGCGGCAAGCGCCGACATAGCCGAGCGGATCCTTCGGGATCAGCCCGTCGATCTGCTTCTTGTGGACATCAATCTGCCGGGCAAGGACGGCTTGAAGATCACGCGCGAACAACGGGCGAAATCCGATATCGGCATCATTTTGGTCACCGGGCGCGATGATGACGTCGATCGCATCATCGGCCTGGAGATGGGTGCGGACGATTATGTTTGCAAACCCTTCAACAGGCGCGAGCTTCTGGCGCGGATCAAGAACCTGCTATACCGCACCAGCCGGTCGACACACGGATCGCGCCAGGTCTATCGGTTTTCCGGCTATGTTTTCGATCTGCGCGCCCGACGACTGGAAAACGAAGACGGGGCGGCGGTGACCCTGACACGGGCCGAATTCGAGGTTTTGCAGCATTTCGTGACACGCCCCGGCGAGGTGGCAAGCCGTGATGCTCTGATGGCGCGGGTCACGCATCGCCAATATGGCACCAATCCCCGCACCGTCGACGTTCTGATCCGCCGCCTGCGCACCAAGCTGGAGCAGGACCCGGCAACCCCCGCGATCATAACTACCGTGCATGGCGAGGGATATGCTTTCACATCGCATGTGACCTGACGGCTTCGTTCTGCCGTAACGCGGCGGCCATGGCGTCACCCAGTTGCGGCATCAATGCCGACAAGCGCTGAACAAGGATGCGCGCGCGGTCATGGTGTGCGGCACTTGCATTGGCCTCGAGCTGGGCCAAAACCTGAACCACATCATGCTGATCGTAATTGCCGATCGCACCTTTCAAACGGTGCGCGATCTTTTTCAACTCGCCCCAGTCTTCGGCCTCGAGCATGGCTTCCAGCGCCGCCTGCTCGACTGCGATCTGCTCGATGAAAAGCCCGGCGATCCGGCGCGCGGCGTCGGCGCCGAAATCCTCGATATTACGCCGCAGCACCGTCTCGAGCGAGACCATACGCGACATCGCCTTGGAGACCGGCATTCGCGACGACAGGAAAACCGCGCCCTGCTGGCCCTGCCTGACACTGTCCAATGCGCGGGCCAGGCGCTCGGGCGCCACGGGTTTGGCCACAAAGCCATTCATGCCCGCCTGCAAATGGCTTTCGATCTGCTCCTCCTGCACATGCGCCGAAATGCCGATGATCGGCGTTGCCGAAACATCCGCATTCGCATGGGCGCGGATCTGGCGGGTCGCCTCGACCCCGTTCACACCCGGCAGGTTCACATCCATCAGGATCACATCGAAGCGGCGATGCTGCAAAAGCTCGAGCGCCGTCTCGGCATCGGACAGGCAATGGCATGTATGCCCCATGCGCTCCAGATAGCCGCGGGCAACCATCTGATTGATCTCGTTATCCTCGACCACCAGAATATCCAGAGCGACTTCGGCTCGGTCGATTGTTTCGGGACGGGCCATATCCTCAAGATCCGATGGATTGCCGGATTCCAGATCAACCGCCAGCGTAAAGACCGACCCCACCCCCTTGGTGCTTTCAAGGGTCAAGGTTGCACCAATGGCATCGGCAAACCGCTTGCTGATGGCAAGGCCAAGCCCCGTGCCGCCGAACTTACCGCTCGTAGCGCCATCCTCCTGTTCGAAGGCCTCGAATATGCGGGCCTTTGCCGCCTGCGCGACACCGCGCCCCGTATCACTGATCTCGAAGATCACCCGGTGCGCATCGCCTTGCGTCCAGCCGGCACGCAGTCGCAGGATCACCTCTCCTTCTTCGGTGAATTTGAGCGCGTTGGACAACAGGTTGAACAGGATCTGCCGCAGCTTGGCGACATCGCCCCAGACGACATCCACAAGCGTATCCGGCATATCCAGAAGCAAGTGCAGGCCCTTTGAATCGGCACTGGGACGGATAAGCGCCATTACGTCGGTGACCAGATCATGCAGCGAAAAAGTGGCGTTCACCGGCTGTATGCCGCCATGCTCAATCTTGGAATAATCGAGGATGTCATTCAGGATCTGCAACAGGTTCTGCCCCGAGGCATAGGCCGCGCCCAGTCTGTGGCGCTGTTCGGGATCCAGCCGATCCTCGGACAGGCTATGCAGCAAGCCCAACATGCCGTTCATAGGCGTGCGGATTTCATGGCTCATCATCGCGAGGAATTCCGACTTGGCCCTGTCGGCGGCCTCGGCCTCGCGGCGGGCTTCGTCATGGGCGGCCACTTCAAGACGCAAACGCTCGGTCTGCTCGGACACCATTTTCTGCAGATTGTTGCGATGCTCCAGCAATTCGCGTTCGTTGCGGTCGCGCTGCCTTTCAAGATCGCGTTTGGCGATGGCTTGCTGGCGGAATACCTCGGTCGCTTCTTCCATTCGGGCGATCTCGTCATTGCCGCGCGGACGGATCTTGCGGTCGAGATTGCCCCGTGCAAGGGCCGTCATTTCCCCATGTAGGCGATCAAGCCGACGGGTGATGTGGCCACGCACGAAAAACCACAGAACGGCCATTGCAAGAACAAGCCCCACAATGGCTGCGGCGCTGTTGCGGATCTGCGCCTGCCGCATGTCCTGTGCAACGATCTCGCCGGAGGTGACAGCGACCTGCTGCAACTGGTCAGCCACCGCTGAGGCCTCTTCGCCAAGCCGAATGGCGGCATCCTGAAGCTCTTTTTTCAGGGCGTCGATCCCAAGTCCACTCAACAGGATGCTGCGCTGCAGATCGAACAGGGTTACGTCATCCTCGGTGACCGACTGCAATTCCGCCAAAAGGCGCTCCGCCTGCTGCAGACGCCCCGGATCGCGGATGGCGGCGATCCGGCGCGACACCACGGCAAGCTCGGGCAAGAAGGCCACTTCCACCGCTTCCAACTCCTCGACGGTGACTGTCTCTTCGATGCGGTTGATCAACAAACCCACCTCGGCCGCCCTCGAGCGCAATTCGAACATCAGGCCAAGCTGGAACAGATCGACTTCCAAGAGCTTGTCCAGCGCTGCGACCGTTCCCGCGTCTTCCAGCCCGGCATTGGTCTCGCCGTAGAGACTGGAGATGACAGCCGTCGTCGCCATTTCGGCATTGGCGACAAGCGTATCGGCCATATCGAGAAGCATGTTGGCCGCGTCCAGATTCAGCGCAACGCGGCCATGAAACACGTCGCGTTCCGCAATCCGCTGCTCGACCATATCGTCCAGCATCGCAAGGGCGGTTTCCACCTGGGCGATGGTTTCGCGCAAGGTGACGATACGGGCACCACTGTTGCCCTCAAGCCGTTCAAGACGTGTGGCAAGGGCTTCGACCTGCTTGCGCAGATCACCCGACAGCGCCTCGCGATCAGGCTGGTTGTCCACATCGGCCAGCCGCGGAACAAGCGCCACGATACTCGTGCTTTCCTCCGCAATGCCACGGACATCGGTGATCGCCGGGATCGTCTGACGGATCACGTCAGACTGCTTTCTGACAAGGTCGCGCAGCTCGATCAGCCCAAGAAAGCCCGCAACGGTCGGAAGCCCCGCGATCAACACGAAGGCGAACAGCAGCTTTCCCCGCAATCCCGCTTGTCTCAACACGTGTTCGCCCCGAGTGCCGTCCCATCCGCAAAAGTGCAGGCTTGCCGCTTGAAACAGTTGATGCAGACCCACATTGCTGCAACCATATCACTCATGCGCTGGTTCTGCGTTCTTTTTCTCGTCGTGGCCCCGTTGGCGGCTGCATCCTCTCCTTGGCAGTTGCAGGTTCCTCAGGCGCCTTTCGACTACGAGGGGCCAAGCGATATCGTGACCTACACGCCACTCGACACAGCGCAGCAGGACTGGTCGCTTTGTGTCGCCTACCCGCATCTCAAGGATGCCTATTGGCTGAGCGTCAATCACGGGATGGTCGAAGAGGCGCGCAGGCTGGGTGTGTCCTTCAAGCTGGTCGAGGCGGGCGGCTATCCCAATCTTGACCGTCAGCGACAGCAGATCATCGACTGCGTGGCCGAAGGTGTGGATGCGCTTATCCTCGGAACCGTCGCCTATGACGCGTTGACCGATACGATCCTCCAGATCGCCCGGGATATCCCCGTGATCGCAGCGGTCAATGATATCGCCGATCCCGGCATCACCGCCAAGGTGGGCGTATCTTGGGTGGAAATGGGCGCCGCCGCTGGCCGTGTCATTGCGCAACGCCACCCCAAGGGAAGCCCGGCGGTGAAAGTGGCCTGGTTTCCCGGTCCTAAGGGGGCGGGCTGGGTGCAATTCGTCGAACGCGGCTTTCACGCCGCGATCGCCGCAAGTTCAGCCGAGATCGCGGTGACCAAATACGGCGATACAGGCCGCAAGGATCAGGTTTTGCTGGTCGAGCAGGCGCTCGAGGAAGTTCCCGATCTCGATTATGTCGTTGGGTCCGCGCCCACAGCCGAAGCGGCGGTGTCTTTGCTGCGCACGCGTGGCCTTGAAGGGCGGGTGCAGATCGTCTCGGATTACATGACCCATGCGGTTTATCGCGGAATATACCGCCAGAAGATCCTTGCCGCGCCGACGGATTTCCCCGTTCTTCAAGGTAGGCTTGCCGTGGAATTCGCCGTGCGCGCCATCGAAGGCAGCCTTATCCATCGTCAGGCCGGGCCGGTCATCTTCCCTGTCGTGGAAGGCCAGATCACCGAGGCGCAGTTGTCCGAAACCCTTGCGCCAGCCAGTTTCATCCCGGTTTTCGAATTCTCACCCTGATCGGGGCGAGGATGCCGCCTCACCTGCGTGCTCTCAGCCATGCGCAGCGGCGTAGAGGCACAGCATGTCATTGGCGATCGTCGCGGCCGCCAATGCCGTGATATCGGCCACATCATAAGCCGGAGCGACTTCGACGACGTCCATGCCCACAAGGTTCACGCCAACCATATTCCTTAGTGTTTCCTGGGCCTGATAGGGGCTTAGCCCGCCGATCACTGGCGTGCCAGTACCTGGGGCCGAGGCGGGTTCCAGCGCGTCGATATCAAAGGTCAGATAGGTCTTCTGGTCCCCGACGATGCGCTTGATCTTTTCGGCAACCGCCTGCGGCCCGGTGCGGTGCATTTCGATCGCGTCTATGATGTTGAAGCCAAGTGGCTCGGGATTGTGCGTCCGGATGCCGACCTGAACCGAGCGCGAAGGATCGACCAGCCCATCGCGGACGGCGTGCCACAGCATCGTGCCATGATCTATCCGTCCCGCCTCATCGGCCCATGTGTCGGTATGCGCATCGAATTGAACAAGGCTCAGAGGCCCGTGTTTCTCGGCATGGGCCTTCAGCAGCGGGTAGGTGACGAAATGATCGCCACCGATCGACAGAAGCGCCGTATTCGTTGCCAGAACCGCGCGCGCCTGATCGGCGATCTCATTGGGGATATTCGCCGGATTTCCGTAATCGAACTGGCAATCCCCGTAATCCACCACGGCAAGTTGCTCGAACGGGTCCATTTCCCAAGGCCATGGGGCAGACCAGGCAATATGGCTCGAAGCAGCCCTGACAGCCCGCGGTCCAAGGCGCGCGCCCGAACGGCTGGATACCGCCAGATCGAAGGGCACACCCATGATGGCGACATCGGCACCGCTCAGATCACGGGTGTAGCGCCGCCGCATGAAGCTAAGAGCGCCCGCATAGGTCGCTTCAGCCACGGTCCCCAAGTCCGACGTTCGGGTAAAGGCCTGATCGCCCGTTCTGGGGGTAACGTTGGACTCCTTCGCCATAGGTGCTTTTCTCTTCTTCAAATCCGAATGGGCCCAGATTGCATGAGATGGCCTATATATGTAAATCGCGCCACAGATATATATTTTTACGTATGTGAGAGCCTGTCACGTCCGACACGAAGAACGATGCGCGGCTTGCCGCCTTGTGCTTCAAGCGGGACGATACACTGGACTTGGCGCGTCTGTTCCGAACCGTCGGCATGGGTCCGTTTTCCCGTGACGCTAAGTCTGCTTCTGCGCCGGATCTGTGACGTAGAGACTATCGTCGCGACCAGACATCCAGCATCGCATCCGCCAATATGGGCTTCAGCTTATTGTGCTCACCTGCCAGCGCCCGCAGCGTCTTGGCATCCGATATCGTCATGCCGCCAAACCAAGCTTTGCATGTGTGAAAGTTCGCGTAGATGAGGCCGTAGCGCGGTTTTGTGCCGGGGTTCTCAGCCCGAAGAAATGCGGATGGCAAAAGGCACACGCAAACCCGGTGATCCAAAAACTGTGGCTCGACACCTCCCCCTTCATAGGGATCAATTCAGTTCTATTTTTTAGAACTAAAATGGCGGAAAGATGTATTTTTATTTATACTCGCTTTGCGCCAAATGAGGGCCAACGCAATCAGAAATGGCTCAGCCCTCATGGAAATCATCGTCGAAATCTTGACCACCATCCTGTCTCAGTTTCAGAAGCCGACACTTGCCTTTCTGATCGGCGGTATGCTTTTGGCAGCCCTTGGCAGCCGCCTCGAGGTTCCCGAACCCGTTTACAAACTGGTCGTTCTCCTTTTGTTGATGAAGGTCGGCCTGGGTGCAGGCATCGCGGTGCGTGGCGCAAATTTATTGGAACTTGCGGTTCCGGCACTGGGGGCGACCATTGCCGGGATCGTCATCGTCTTGATCGGACGAGCAATTCTTTTACGGCAACGGGGTGTGTCTCCGATGGACGGCATGGCAACAGCCGGTCTCTTCGGCGCCGTGTCTGCCTCCACTCTTGCGGCGGCAATGGGCATGTTGGACGCCGAAGGCATGGCCTATGAAGGCTTTATCGGTGCCTTGTATCCCTTCATGGACGTGGCCGCTCTTTTAACTGCCATAACACTGGCAAGAATAAGTGCAGCACGTAGCATTGTGTCCACTCCGGATGAGGCCGGTACGGCCACGATGACCATGGGCGGCCATGGAAGCGGCTTCAACGGAACGCTTGTTAAGGACATCTTGGTTGATACGCTCAAGAGCCCCGCAATATCAGCACTTTTGCTTGGCTTGGCTCTTGGTCTGTTCGCAAGGCCGGAAACGGTCTATGCCAGCTTCTATGAGCCACTGTTTCACGGCCTTCTGTCACTGCTGATGCTCGTGATGGGGATGGAAGCTTGGGCGCGGCTGGCGGATCTTCGCAAAGTCGCCCATGTCTACATTCTTTACGGCATTCTTGCACCATTCGTCCACGGCGCGATCGGGTTCGCGATCGGTATGGCTGCCAATCACTTCACAGGATTTTCAGCAGGTGGCGTTGTGCTTCTCGCCGTGATGGCATCTTCTAGCTCGGATGTTTCCGGACCACCGACGCTGAGAGCCGCATTGCCCGAGGCAAATTCCTCTTCCTATATCGGGACCTCGACAGCACTCGGAACTCCAATCGCGATCCTGTCAATCCCGCTTTGGATGGCCCTTGCCGAAACAATGATTGCCGGATGAAGATAGGGGCACCACCCCGAGCGCCCCTTCCCGGAAAAGCCGCAAATTTCCGATGCCTCATGATGAAGCCCGATACCTCAGGCGCCACAAGGTCGAGCACAGCTTCGCACGGCTCAAGTATTGGCGGCGCGTCACACCACCCCAAGTCAGGTGGGAAAGGTCTTGCTATCAGAACGCGCATTGGCTGCCTTGGTCATACTCTTGTTATGAGCCCTGACCCTGACAAAAACAGTCTTTACCCAATCGAACACGCGACAAACCCGTGCGATACTGAAATGCATTTTCTAAGCTTAAATGGTGCCCGGGGGCGGAATCGAACCACCGACACGAGGATTTTCAATGCAGGTGGCAGTAGATTTCTGTTCTATTACTGTGGGTTAGCGTACAGAAATTTTGGTGTGCGTAAAAGTGTGTTTTTGGTGATTTCGGGATGAACGGAGCGAGAACACTGTGTCGAACACAGTGTTCGCGACAGTGTGCGGGACACAAACACAAGCTTAAACATTGCTTTGAGCTCAACAACTTGCAACAGTAAGGATGACAATGAAACAGTCTGAAACTCTTCAGCGAGACCATGCGTACCCAATAGCGTCTGTTGAAATATTCCATATTAGGATCGGGCAGGTACATGCAAAACAATGTAATATTTGAACTGTCGAGCAAATCGCCGATGGAAATCGTATACGGTTTGTCAGCAAAAACACTGCGGAAACTAAAATCTGAGAATAAAGATACCAAGGGTTATGATTGGTGCATTCTGCTCAATGATACAGCTGAGCAACGCGAAGAATTTATGTCTGGTAACGACGTAGACGATGCCCAACTAATCGTTACGGACCAGGATGGACAAAAAAGAAACTTTTTCTTTCTTTCCGAAATTGAATGTGAAGATGAAGATGACCTAAGCAATGTGATCAAGTTTGGCGACGATTCCTTTCATGATGCAGGAGCAGACAGAGGTGGTCGCGGAAACTTGGACCAAGCGTTAAGGTGGATCGCATGACGAAAGAGACGATCCGAAATGGCAAAGAGAAAGACGCATACGCCTGATTTCAAGGCGAAGGTCGCGCTTGAAGCGATCCGCGAAGAGATGACGCTGGCCGAGCTGTCGAAGAAGTATGGCGTGCATCCGAACCAGATCAGCACATGGAAGCGGGCGGCGATTGAGAACATGGCCACGGCGTTCACCCGGCGGGGTGCTGATCCCGGGAAGGTTAACGAGGCTGAGATCGAGAAGCTGCATTCGAAGATCGGGCAGCTGGTGGTGGAACGGGATTTTTTAGCCAATGCCTCGGTTCAGCTGCTCGGGACGCGAGGCAAAAAATGGTGAGCAAGGATCATGAGCTGAGCCAGCGGCGGCAATGTGCGCTGCTGCAATTGTCGCGCTCTACGCTGTATTATCGTCCCAAGGGTGAAAGCGCTGAGAACTTACGTTTCATGGAGATCATCGACAAGCAGTTCCTGGAGACCCCGTGGTATGGCTCTCGCCAGATGGCGCGTCACATGAAGCGGCAGGGTCACAAGTGCGGCCGTCATCGTGTGCGGCGCCTGATGCGTCTGATGCGGTTGGTGCCGATCTACCAGGAGCCCAACACCAGCAAGAAACACCCGGCGCACAAGATCTACCCCTACCTGCTCAAGGGGTTGGCGATCACCCGACCCAATCAGGTCTGGTGCGCCGATATCACCTATATCCGGATGGAGCGGGGGTTCCTGTATCTGGTCGCCATCATGGATTGGTATAGCCGCAAGGTTCTGGCCTGGCGTCTGTCGAATACCTTAGAGGCAGACTTCTGTGTCGCGGCGCTGAAAGAGGCGCTGGCCACCTATGGCCCGCCAGAGGTCTTCAACACCGATCAGGGATCGCAGTTCACCAGCAGCGACTGGATCGATGAACTGAAGGAGGCCAAGGTGAAGATATCGATGGATGGCAAGGGCCGCTGGATCGACAATCGAATGATAGAGCGCCTTTGGCGGTCGCTGAAATACGAGTGCGTTTACCTGCGTGCCTTCGAGACCGGGTCACAAGCCAGGGAGGGTATCGGGCGATGGCTGGCCTATTACAACGCCGAGCGGCCCCACTCGACCCATGGCATCTTGACCCCGGATGAGGTCCATGCAAGCAAAACGGAACCCATGAGAATTGCAGCCTGATGTGAAACCTTGATCCACCTTAACTGGGCTGCAATCTGGTCGAAAAAGCAGGACCACCTCTGACCTAGATCCTTCCACCATTAATCACATCATCGTTGCGCGGATAGAATTTAAGTTTAGAGCGTTCGACCCAAAACCTGAATCATTGGGATTCCTTTGATCGCTGATCTGTGATTCATCCTGTTTGGGAGGATGGATCATGTCAGCACCTTTGCCGGATGCGCTCCGGGCGCGGTTTCAGCAGTTGATTGAGGAAGGGTTAAGCGGTCGTGCGGCAGCGTTGCGCCTGAAACTTTCGCCAGCCACCGGGGCGCGTTGGGGGCTCGCGATCCGGCGGACGGGTCAGGCAAGGGCTGCGCCTCAGGGTCGGCCTCGGGGAAGGGGCAAGCTTGATCCGCATCGCTCCTTTTTGATTGAGCTGATTGATCAGGACGGCGACATGACCATGCCCGAACTGGCGGGAGCTTTGGTTGATGCAACCGGTGTGCAGGCGCACCCCGATGCGATTGGCCGGTTCCTCCGCAAACTCGGCTACACGTATAAAAAAAGACACTGGTCGCCACCGAACGGCGCCACGCACGGGTAAGAAAGCTGCGTGACGAGTGTAAGCGTTCGCTGGACAACACTGACGGCTTAGCTTGACGGCTTGAAGTTCCACGGTAGCAAGTCTTCGATATGGTTTTGCGGGTGGCCATTGGCGATCGCTGTGAGGGTTGCCTTGAGATAGGCGAAGGGCTCGACGCCGTTGATTTTGCAGGTTTCGATGAGCGAGGCAATGCGGCCCCAAGCGATGCCGCCCTCGTCGTGACCCGCGAAGAGTGAGTTCTTGCGGTTCAAAGCGATCGGTCGGATCATGTTTTCGACGCGGTTGTTGTCGATCTCGACGCGACCATCAGCCAAGAAGGTCTGCAGCCCGTCCCAGTGATTGTGGATGTAAGTCAGCTTTTCGCCCAAGCGGGATTTGGCAGAGACCTTGCGTCGCTCAGCCTGCAGCCAATCACCGAAGGCCGCGACCAGTGGAGCGCTGTGGGTCTGGCGGGCAGACAATCGCTGGCCGGGGGAGATGCCACGAATGTCAGCTTCTACGGCATAGATCCCGGCGATGCGGCGCAGGCCTTCGGCGGCGATCTCTGATCTATCGCGGTCAAAGACTTCGTTCAGTTTGCGCCGGGCATGGGCCCAGCAATGGGCCACGCGAATGGGATTGCCGCCCTTGCGGGTAGGCTTGGTCAGCCGGTTGTAGCCCTGGTATCCGTCGATCTGAAGGATGCCATCAAAGCCTGTCAGGAATGTTTCGGCATTCTGGCCCGCGCGCCCGGGGGCATAGAAGTAGACCACGCCTGGCGGGTCCTCACCGCCCCATGGTCGGTCATCGCGGGCCAGTGCCCAGAGATACCCGGTTTTGGTTTTGCCGCGCCCTGGGTCCAGCACCGGGGCCGTGGTTTCATCCATGAACAGCTTGCTGGATCGCTTCAGATGGTCGGTCAGCCGGTCGACGACGGGCTTGAGATGGAACGCCGCCTTACCCACCCAATCGGCCAGCACAGCGCGGTGCAGATCAAGACCCGCCCGCGCCAGAATCTGGCTTTGGCGGTATAGTGGCAGGTGGTCGGCATATTTGCTGACCAGCACATGGGCGATGGTCGCCTCGGTCGGCAGGCCGCCCATGATCAGATGCGATGGTGCGGGGGCTTGGGTCACGCCGTCGGTGCAGGTCCGGCAGGCGTATTTCGGGCGCACGGTGACGATGACGCGCAACTGCGCTGGCACGATATCCAGCCGCTCGCTGCGGTCTTCACCGATCTTGTGCATGACGCCACAGCCACAAGGGCAAATCAGGCTCTCGGGTTCGATGACCTCTTCGATGCGGGGCAATGCTGTCGGCAGATTGCCGATGGTGCGCTTCGGCGCAGGCTTGGTTGTCGTCTTGTCACCTGACCTGTCAGCCAGATGTTCCTTCTGCACCTCGACCTCTGCCAGTGCGATGGACAGATCCTCGAACGCCAGCTGTCGCTCATCCTCGGTCAGCTTTTCCGACCGCTTCCCATGCAGGGCATGGTTCAACTCGGCGATCAGGTGCTCTTGCCGTTGGGTTATTTCTGTGAGCGCCGCTACCTTTTCCATCAACGCCAGAACCGCCGCGCGTTGCGCAGCCGGGATAGCGGAAAGATCAAGTTGCGGGGCAGTTTGCATAGGCCATAGCTACCCAGATGCCCCAGTAAAATCACGCAAAAACATATGGTTGATTCACTCTGCCGCAGCAGGGGGGCGCGCCTCTAAGGCTTTAACCTTACGCCAGTCCAGCCCGGCAAACAGCGCCTCGAACTGGGCATGGTTCAACGCCATCACCCCGTCCTTGATCGCAGGCCAGGTGAAGGTTGCCTCCTCCAGTCGCTTGTAAGCCATCACCAGACCGGTGCCGTCCCAGTAAAGAAGCTTCAGCCGATCGGCACGGCGCGATCGGAACACAAACACCGTGCCGGTGAACGGATCCTTGCGCAGCACAGATGACACGATTGCCGCCAGACCATCATGACCTTTCCTGAAGTCCACTGGCTGCGTCGAGACCAGAACCCGCACGCGGTTTGACGGGAACATCATGGCCGCGCCCCGATTGCCCGCACGATCTCGGCAATCCGGTCAGAACTGGTGGTGCCATCGACCCGGATTGTCACACGACCTATCGCAATCTCGATGGGTTTACAGGACAACCCGTCAGGCTTTGTGGGCTGCCCGGCGACAGCCGGCACATCCGCACCGCCGCCACCATCCGACACGACGATCGGTGCAAAACAGAAGCTGTCATCTTCAACCACAGGCAAAACCAACCGGCCATCACGTGCCCGACTACGCCATTCCGATAAATGGTTCGCCCGAAGACCATACCGCGCCGCAACTGCATTCACGCTCACACCTGGCTGCAAACTCTCAGCAACGATCCGAGCCTTTATCTCATCCGGCCAGCGTCGCTGTCCGTTGGTCCTTATGTCCACCCCGTAATCCCGGAGAAACTCCAACGTAGTCGCCATCGCGAAACTCCTGCACCGATCTCCATCGGACATGGCATCGCAGGTCAGACAAGCGGGTAAAAGGTGAGGGCCAGCGACCGCTTACTGACGAGTGGTGCAGGCACCGCCTTCCAGCCGTCACAGCCCAGCCAGAGCGCGTTGTCTTTATTGATGAAACCTCCGTCAAAACCAACCTGACCCGCCAACGAGGTTGGTCACAGCGCGGTGAGCGGTTGGTGATGGAGGCTCCGTTCGGATCATGGGGGACGCAAACCTTCATCGCAGGCCTCAGTGCCAATGGCTTGATCGCACCGTGGGTCATCAAGGGGGCGATGGACGGCGAAGCATTTGCAGCATACGTCACGCAAGTCCTGCTTCCCGAACTGGAGCCAGGCACCGTCGTCATCTTGGACAACCTAGCCACACACAGGAATACTGCCGCTGCCAAAGCCATGCGCGAAGCCGGATGCTGGTTCCTGTTCTTGCCACCATACAGCCCAGACCTGAACCCGATCGAGATGGCCTTCTCGAAGCTCAAGGCGCACCTGCGCAGGATAGGGGCGAGAACATTTACTGACATGTTCAGCGCTCTCGCCGAAATATGTGACCTCTTCTCCCCAGACGAGTGCTGGAATTACTTCAAGGCTGCCGGATATGTCTCAGGTTAAAAGTCGGATGCTTTAGAAGCTGGAAATTTGTTTCAAAATTGGAAGGCGACTTCGCGAAGGAAAAAATTTCGCTTAAAATTAAAAGTCGTGACTCCGATATTGATGCGGCCTCTGAAATATACATTGCGTGGTTCTCAGATTTGGAAAATTCTATCACAGACGTATACTATGATGGACTACGGATTCCGTTTAGGGTGGATTTTACAAGTTATGCGCCAGAATTCCTGTGCTTGAAGAAAACTCCGACAGGCTGGAAGAGGGATACACAACTAGAACACTTCTTCGAAGACGTTTAAGGTTAAGCCACTCTCCTCAACTTTAGATCAGCTCAACCCTTACAGAGTATCATACTTCTGCTTGATCAGATATTTCGCGTATTCTAGATCAGACGCTTTCGAAAGCTTCATCACATAGGAATTCCCAACCCTGCCATTTTTGTGTGTCCAAGACTTGGCTTCCAATGTTTTTTTGGGGTCGTCGACGGTGAAGAAGTTCTTTGACTTCTGGCCATCTGGTGAAATCTGCCCACGCGAAAAGTCTACGCTCAAATGATTTTTGAATATGCGAACTGCGGCAAACAGAGAGTTGCCTTTTTTGAAGCCAACATAGTACTTCATCGCCGTGCAGGTCACATCGTCCCAGCTGCTGAGCTCTTCTTTAAGGGCGTTGAACACATCAAGTGTCTCCGCTGATGCACTCGCAGTGTGGTCTTCTTCTCGATAGACTTTGACTTCACTGGAAACCTGCTTGATGGGGCTTTCAGGGTTGGTGTCTGCAATCAGGTTTATATCTTCGTTGCTGCTGGCCTGATGCTGTATTAGCGAAATCACTCCACCTTCAAAGCGCCGTATTTCCCAAAGCTCAAATGGGATGTCGCGGAAGTTCACACTGTTTTTCTGGTAAGCGTTGAAGCTTGGCGAAACAAAGATCACGCGAGACGCAGACCAATCCACATCATCGCGCCGCAAACTTTGATCAAGGCGTTCATTATACTCCAAAATGAAGTCAGCTTTGTTGTTAAGCATCACTGACAGATATGAATAGCCCTGATCAACTACAGAGTAGCTGTTGCCCTTCTTGTACTCGATGATGACGAAGGCATTGCTGTCTTCATCAAAAGCCAGCGTATCAATGCGGAACTTTTCAACTGTCAGTTCAGATGCGACGAACTGCAGATTGAATATTTCTGGGAGGTTGGCCTCGATCAGACATTGAATATCTTTTTCCAGCAGAAACCGTTCCTGCTTCATCTCGCTGATAGAGCCTGTGCTGGATTGCTGAAATAAGTACAACTCTTTTTAATCCTTTCTCACAGCGTATGGTTGCGCTTCTCAAATCATGAGTGTTCGACAATCAATGCACGACACTACGCAACCTCTTATTGCCTCGCCACCACATCCATCAGCTTCGCATAGCTATCGACTACATCGTACCGCACATTATTGGGCAGGTCAGCGCGGCTGATCTCTGCGAAAAACTTGCGAGCGCATTCGATTTTGGTCAGCTCATCCGGCCGCAACTTCATAGAAGACATACTGCCTTTCGTTTCAGCCACAAAGTAGATGTGACGCACTGAGCCATCTTCGAACGAGATAGCCCAGTCAGGGTTATAATCGCCAACGGGCGTCGGGATTAGGAAGCCGTGCGGCAATTTTGCGTACACAACTACATCGGAGCTTGTGTCCAGCTCCGCAACAAAATCACGTTCAACATTGCTGTCCACGATTGCGTGATCAAACACGTGCTTCTTCAGCTTTTCCGTGGCTTTCGAGAAGTCATTACCAGTTTGTGCCGCTGTAAAAATCCCGGTGTCATAGCGTTCATCGACAGCATCGTAGGTCAAGCGCTCAATGATCACGGTTGCCTTCTGCTCTTTGATTAGGCGGGCCGCCTCAGCGATGAACTTCTCAGGGTTTTTCTTGAACTGTTCAAACACAGGCTTTTCCATACCAGCCAAAATACGAGCAACGGTATGACGGGTCAGCTGTGTATGCTCTGCAACTTCGTGAAGAAGGTCGTATTTTACGCTGGAGAATGCAGACTGACCGTATTCTGTGCGAGTGTCTTTAACCTTAAAGCTTTGGCCATCTGACAGCTGCTCAGCAGTCAAGCTGTCACCCTGCGATCCAACCTGCACCGTGTACTGCAGAGGGGTCACGTTCAGCTCTTTATTGAGCGTTCTAACACACTTATCGACCAGCTCATCGCTGTCAAAATCCACGCGATAAACGGCCTTTTGGTTGATCCGCGCCCATAGCTCTTTGAAGGCCTGCTTTTCAAAATTATCATTCAGCAAGTTCGTTTTGGGCTTGCGGCCATCATCCACGATACGGGCCAGCGCATCTGCGCTAAACACGCTGTCTACAAGCTCAAAAACCTGTGGTGCATATTGGGCCAGCTCATCCGGCAACGGAGCGAGCGCTTCTTCTGTTTTGGCCGTGTGATAGGCTTCCACAACTTGGCGCTGATGATCCACATACCCATTTTGGATTAGGTAGAACTCGATTTGTGCGGCCATTTCAGGAGTCACGGTGACTTCGCCTTCTTCAGTCCGCAGTACTTTGTCTTTGAAGTATGCTTCATTGGCCTTGCGCGGACGAGAAGCCAGTGCTTCAGAAATCTCCTTCTGCAAGTTCGAGACAAAATCCTTGTAGCTTTCGCTGGCCACCACCGTCAGCACGTTTATGTCGTGCACGACTGATGGGTGATCCATGCGCTCGCCAGCTTGGTTAACACAAAGCCTTAAACCTCGGCCTACTTCTTGCCTGCGGCGGACATCACTATTCGCATGATTGAGCATACACATAGTGAAAACGTTGGGATTATCCCAACCCTCCCGCAACGCCGAGTGTGAGAAGATAAAACGCACAGGCTCCTGTTGCGAAAGCAACCTTTCCTTATTGCGCAGGATTAGATCGTATGCGCCTTCATCGTCTGAAAGGCCCTTATTTTCGCCAGTCCTCTTGATTTTGCTCGGGTCAACAAGACGCTTTTTCTTATCAATAGAAAAGTAGCCTTCATGCACCCTATCCACTGCATCACGTTCAAGAAACGTCCTGTAATCGTGATGCTCAAGAGGCAATGCTTGCAGATACTCATCTTTAAGCTGTTGGTATTCTTCTTCAAAAATACGAGCATATTCACCATTCTCGTCATCTTGATCGTAGTCACGGTACTTAGATACTGTGTCGATGAAGAAGAGTGACAGAACCTTGATGCCTTTCGAGTATAGCGATTGCTCCTTTTCAAAATGGGCGCGAATGGTTTCACGGATTTGAATGCGTCGCCTATGCTCTTCTGTTATGTCTTTCGTGGCTTCTCCAGCCTTCAGCTCGAAGCCGTTCGTAAACTCCACAGTGTCTTTGTTCGCGTATATCTCCGAGATTGTGTAGCCGTTGTACGCTTGGATGCCATTTGATGCCTCGTAAAGGTTTGTGCCGGCATCAAGACGCTTTAATTGGCGTTTAATGCCGCCGCCTGCCAGTTTGACTTCCATTTCTATTCGGGCAACCGGCGCTTTCTTAGAGACTTCAATACCTTCGAGATACATATATGGCTCTTGACCTGACAAACCGCGGGTTTGGATACCTCTTACAGAAATTTTCTTAACAAGCTTTTGGTTGAAGGCGTCCAAAGCATCCAGACGATGCACCTTGTTGTGCTGTGTCGTGTGCGTGGCTGAGTATCGAAGGATCATCAACGGATGCTGGCGATCGCTGGCAAGGACCTGCGCGAGGAAGCCGCGAACGCAGCAGAAGCCAATGTGGCCAAGCAGGACGCCGAGCATCGCGCTGAGAATGTTGAGCGTTTGGCTGCGGAACTTGCTGCTGCACAGGGCTTTCAGCCTCAGGTGCAGGTCACTGTGCCCGAAACCGAAATGGCCCCTGCCTAACCACAATGGGTCATCACAGGCAGTGCCACAGCTGCCTGTGATCCCTCCTCATATTGAAAGGACAACACAATGAAATTCGACAAGAAGCACGAACCCGAAACCCTCGATGACGTGATCTTCGCTGACGCGGACGTGAAGCAGACGCTGCAAGACTACGCCAACAATCAGCGCCACAAGCATCTTCTGCTCTATGGTCCAAAAGGCACGGGCAAGTCTGTGACCGCACAGATTGTTCTCAAAGAGCGCATGTGCGTGATTTGGCAGACCGGACTGGGTGATGCATGGAACGCAAGTTCTTACCAGGACAAGTGGGATAACTTTAATCCCATGCTGCAGCAGTGGAATATGCAACTGAGCTGGGGCGCACACACAGGCTGCTCAGTGATTGACGAGATTGATCAGTTCAACTTGCCCATGCAGCACCGTCTCCGTGCTTTCATCGATCAGTACGAAATGGGCTTTGTGATCGCCACCACCAACAACCTGCACTTGGTTGATGGACCTCTGAAGGACCGCTTTCGCCCCCTATTCGTGGAATACCCCAGTGTTCAGCAATGGGTGCCGCGTGTGGTCTCTGTGATGGCCGCCGAAGGTATTCCTGTCACGCCCATCCAAGCAGCAGGCTTGTTGCAGGGATTTCAGGGCAGCGGGCGCAGCCTCAATGACTGGATGGAAGACTATGTGTTCCGTCTGCAGCGCATGATGGCACAGGTCACAACGCCGCCAGCAACAGCACAGCACTGCGCACACACCATCAATGGCGCGGGGAGCAAGTAATGGAAACGCTGGAAATCGAACTGGCCTTCATTCAAGGGCTGCTGGACGACGACATTGCACGTGTTCTCAATCAGCACCTTGAATGGGAAGCGCTGACGAATTGCTCTCACCTGTTTGATCTGGATGTTGAGCACATTCAAAACCCACTCGACGTTCTACCCGATGTGGTCATGCGTAAAGCAGATCAGCGCTTGTCAGAAGACAAAGCGGAACGCTTCAAAGCTGTTTGGCAACGCTTCACGCCTGAGCAGCAAATGCACATCATCTTTCGAGCGTTTCAGCTAACCTAAACGGCTCGGTGTCGCCGGTGAAAATCGGCGGCACACCACACTCACCCCACAATTGAATAGGAGAACAACGCCATGAAAATGGACACAATGCTGCGCCTTTTTAACATTGAGCAGTTGATCACCCCCCGCGTTGTCAAGGCGCTGCAGCGTCAGGAACAGATTGACGACTTGTTCGAGTGGTATGAATTCCTCAACCCCTTGCCCGCGTTCAAAGAGCTTGCTGCGCATGAACTCAAGCAAGCAGTGGAAAGCACAGCATTAGCGCAGATGTCAGACGCTGAATATACTGGGTTTCGGAAACAATGGGACCGAATAGACCCCGCGCAACAGCGTCAATACCTCTGTGAGCGGGCAGGATTACCAGACCCAGAACGTGACAGGGACCCCCAATAGAATTGGTCAAGCAAGCACGTCTTGCCTCAACGTAACGCAAGAAGAAGGAAATCAAAATGACTGAACTGAACGAACAAGCCATCATTGGTCTATCCGTGACCACATCCTTTCTTAGAAATGACTGGGACAATCAGACCAGTGTAAGTGATGTGGATGCAGCAAACGGTTTCGACGACATCATCGAGATGGCGCAAAATTACTGCGCATGGGTGGGTATCGAAAAACCTGATCTTACTCGTGAAGATGTAATCGGGTGCGTTTGGGGAGATATCGAAATCGACGACTAAATATCATTGCCGTCAGCATTCGTGCTGGCGGCTTTTTTGTGCCCACAGCGTCGCAAGTTCTGTGTGGGGCGGACTATGTTTCCCCAAAAATGTGCGAACACAGTGTTTGCCCCACAGTACTTTGAGTTTTGATGAAAACACACTGTTTGCAGTTCTTGCTCCGACACCACGTTTGCTCGGTTTGGCCCTCATCCCCCTGCCCCGTTGCTAAATACACGGGAAAGGTCAGCGATGATGGATTGGCGACGTGAACGACGAGAACTGATGGAATACCTGCTGGAACAGAACTGGGACTTGTTTGGGACGCTCAAGTTCGTAGACGGCAGAACCATTGGCAGTGTCACCGCCAATAAACTGCTGCGTTCATACTGGAACCGAATTGATCGCGTGTTCTTTGGTCACGCTGCTGATCGGCGAAATGTTCGTGTGCCACGCTGGTGCTTCGCGCACGAAGGCTCGGACCAAGAAAACTTCCACATCCATTTCCTGCTGAAATCGCCACTTACCGATACCGAACACGCTTGTTGTGTCCTAAACTCAGTGTGGGCGCAGCATCATCGACAAACCGGCACCCTCGATGATTTGCGTTCAGAATTCACGCAGCAGACGCCCTCCGCCGCGCAATGGCCCGCAGAAACCACTTTCCCGCAACGCATACCAGAAACACACGGAATTGATGCCTAGTATTGGAATATCAATCATTGGTTCCAATTTTTGTGTGACATCAATCATGCTCATGTTGGTTCCGCATTGGACAATGGCGTCGAGTGCGTTTTCCGTCGTTGCCATTTCCATGACCGCTTGTTCCTTAGCCCAGTCGGGAATATGCGCGATGTGTTGCGTATTTCCACAGGCAAAACCAAAGCTGGTAACGACTTCGAAACCTAGGTCCTCGAACATGCGGATTGCAGAGTCATTTCCTGTCTGCTCGAATGGGGTGAGAAGACCAATTCGTCTTGCCCCGTAGCAGTCTAGAGCCACTTTTATAGCATCGTGCCAGGTAGCCCACGAAAGATCGCAGTGCTCCTCGATCTTTGCCATGGTTGCCCTGATTGGGTTGATTCCCGTAACAATGTGCTCAAGGCTCATACCCATGATCATGTACTGGGGTGCCGCTAGAAGCGCCGACTTCAACGCGGCCTCTACGCCGCCCAGGAACTGCAATCGGTACTGTTCGATGCTCTCCACCGAACTTACATCCGGCTTGGGAGTCAACACTGGGCTCGTATGCAGGCCCACACCTGCCAGCCCTTCCCGGTCGGGATTAGCGAAGATGATGCTCCAGAGTTCGTGCTCCATGGTAGTGTTGGTGGCAGGCACGAGCAGCCCAAAGCGTTGGCGAAAGTTGCGCGCATCTGGGTAGGTTGCGTTTGACAGGCTGAGCATCGGCGAAACGCTGACGCTTGGGATGAAGACGGGCTTTTTAGAAAGGCTGCCGATATGGGTTCGCCGGTCCCCGTGTTTATCATTCTTGAGAGGGCTCATCTAGACCATTCCACTTGGTTTGAGGCATTGAAGGTAAATGACCTGCCCTTTTACAAATCAGCTGACGTCCTCTTAGCCGACACTCACCAAGTGGACTGCTGCTGGACAACAAGGTCGGCCAAAACTGCGCGCTGAGCAAGCATTTTGGCCCCTACCCAACATGAAGTTGTGCGCCACCTGCGAACGCTGGGCTGGCGCACCCAAATCAAACGCAACCCGAGCCTTTGTGCCCATAGCGTCACCAACAACGCAGGGCGAATGCTTAGGTGGCGGGCACAATCATGCACAGACGCCCGCATCTGGCACCTGTAGTGAGTACCGAAAATGGTCGGTACTGCGCTGAGCCCCATCACAAGTTCTGTGTCACAGCAGCTTCCTGCGTTTTCTGTTCCCACAATGTCACCAGTTCTTTGTCCCAACAGCGTCGCATGTTCTGTGTTGCTCGGACTATGTTTCCCCATTTTGTTGAGGACACAGTGTTTGCCCCACAGAACTTTGAGTTCTTACGGAAACACAGTGTTCCCGGTTTCTGTTCCAACACAAAACCCATCAGTTTCTGCGCCATCCCCCTGCCCCGTTGATAAATACATGGGAAAGGACAGCGATGGCGGATTGGCAACGTGAACGACGCGAACTGATGGATTACCTGCTGGAGCAGGACTGGGACGTGTTCGGCACGCTGAAATTTGTTGACGGCAGAACCATCGGCAGAGAGACCGCCAACAAGCTGCTGCGCTCATACTGGAATAAGATAGATCGCGTGTTCTTTGGCCACGCAGCAGACCGCCAAAATGTTCGCGTGCCACGCTGGTGTTTCGCACATGAGGGATCGGACACAGAAAACTTCCATGTTCATTTCCTTTTGAAATCGCCCATTGCTGACACGGAACATACCTGCGCCGTGCTCAACGCTGTGTGGGCACAGCATCATCAGCAAACAGGGCCAATGGTCAAGAACTGGATCATGCCGGTAATCAACAGGCAGGACGCTGTGAACTATGTTACCCGCGAATATTGGCGCATGGGCAGCGCGACCCTGTTGGATGACATCAGTTGGGCCCCAACATCTGCGGCAGACATGGCAGCACAAGAGACTGAAGCACAAGCTCACCGCATAAATAAAGCAGTGAGTTCGGCTTGGATCACAGCAGCAACAGCAGCGCTGAGGGATCAGCAAAGTCGATATACACATAACAGCTGACGCAGACGCGAGTGGCGATGCCCCCGTCCAACTCAGCTGTGTTTGAACAGGATCATGTCGTAGATGAATTTCTTGGCACATCCTTGTTCAGTGGCAACACACAAAACAATCAAACAAATGATATCAAATGTACATTGAGTGTACGAAAACATGACTGTTGATACACACGCAGTCAAAAACACATTTAGATTATTTGTTTATACACAGCTGATTGCTGAATCCACCCAGGATAGAAATACACAATCAACCACAAAGAGCTCAGCGAGCAACACAGAAACAGAACCACGTGAACGACACTGAGTAGACATAAACATCACATAAACAGATACATAGCGTCAGCGGTTGATACCGTTAGACGCTTTTTTTATGAGCGTTTCTTCGGTTCCCATGCGCTCTTCCATTTCCTGCCACAACAGCTGTCTTTTCGGTCGTCCACACAAATATCTGATCATATGTTCGCGCTATAGGTGTATAGCAAGGGAGCACTTGGCAG
This sequence comes from Roseobacter sp. AzwK-3b, assembly GCF_000170875.1. Lineage (NCBI taxonomy): Bacteria > Pseudomonadati > Pseudomonadota > Alphaproteobacteria > Rhodobacterales > Roseobacteraceae > Roseobacter > Roseobacter sp. AzwK-3b. The sequence continues at coordinate 321,991 of NZ_ABCR01000002.1, read as the reverse complement.
ATGACTGCACTGGCAAAACTCAACTTCAAATCGGTGACGCGAAGCACAACACGTGATCCCATCTCGGCTCGACGTGAAAAGCTGGTGGCGGGATTAAAAGAGCAGCAGTTGGTATATGCAGCTGCACTCAAAGGCGAAGATCACCGCGTTGAACGACATAAATGGATGAACAACGAGGTCGGGGAGCGAGTTATTGTCAAAACCAATCGCCGCGTACGTCCTTGGTTCTTTGAGCAAGATGGGGGCTGGTATGTGCAGTGCCGTTATGGGGCACGGGTGATCGCAGCTGATGGCACCAACAATGCTGTGTTCGTCAAAACACTCAAAGACGTGGGGCCGGTGCTGGACGTGTTCCTGGCAGCTGCACAGGCCGGGGAATTGGACACAGCTATTGCCAAAACGGCCGGACGCAAACCCCGTATCAAACCCGGTGCGGCACGGGCGGCGCAAGATGGCTGAATTCAACACAGCTCGCATACGAGAACTCAATGATCGTGCAAGGCGGACATTCACTGGCTGTCGTGTTGTACTAACAAGTGGCATTGCTGAATTGGACGACACAGCAGTTCAGCAAATACTGGCTCAAGTGCGCAGCTATGACCAATTCAACCCAGATAATGATCCATATGGCGAGCACGACTTTGGCTCATTCCATCACGACGCAGTTCAGGTGTTCTGGCGCTGGGATTACTACGATTTGGACTACTCAATGCACTCGCCTGATCCCGCCGACGAAACCGTCACAGCGCGGGTGCTCACCATCATGTTGGCGGAGGAATACTGAGCAGGGATTTCTGTGGCGGACTGATGTGGTTCGTGGCACAGATTTCCCATGGCCCTCTCAGCAGACCAGTTGAAAACCTATATCGCGGAAACCATGCGCATGTCGCATGTGTACCAACCCGTGATGCTGCGTGTGTTGTTGGAGCAAGGCGGATCGGCGTCATTGACTGATATTGCCCGTGCTCTGCTCAGCTATGACCAATCTCAAGTCGAATACTACGAGCTTCGTACCAAGAACATGGTGGGGCGAGTGCTGACGGCGAACGGCGTTGTGCAGCCCATAAAGTCAGGGCGGCAAATCACTGGATACGAGCTTAACACAGCCGCCTTGACAGACCATGATCGGCGGGAATTACTGGCGCTCTGCGATCAGAGACTGGCTGACTTCCTCAGTAAACGCGGTGGCCGTGTATGGCAGCATCGCAGCAGCGCTGATGGCTATGTACCTGGCTCAGTGCGCTATGAAGTGCTCAAGCGAGCCAAGTATCGCTGTGAACTGTGTGGGGCACACGAGGATCAGGCCGCGCTGCACGTTGACCACATCATTCCTCGTGCCCGGGGCGGCAGTGACGATATTTCAAATTTCCAGTCGCTCTGCGTCACCTGCAATACCAGCAAACGCGACCGGGATGACACAGACTTCCGCGCCGTGCTTTCGTCATATGAAGAGCAGGCAGAAGGTTGTGTGTTCTGTGAATTACCCACACAGCGAATCGTAGCTGAAAATGAACTATGCGTAGCGATCAGAGACGGATTTCCCGTTACGCCCATGCACACGCTTATCATTCCCAAACGCCATGTGGCGGATTACTTCGACCTCTATCAGCCCGAGCTGAACGCCATACAGACGATGCTTGTCGAGCAAAGACGTCAGATCACGGCTGCAGACGATACTGTCAAAGGCTTCAACGTGGGCGTGAATGCAGGCAGTGATGCAGGGCAAACCATTTTCCACGTGCATGTCCATCTCATTCCCCGTCGGGCTGGTGATGTTGAGCGGCCACGCGGTGGGGTTCGCGGCGTTATTCCCGACAAGCAGAGCTATTGATAACCATGATTGCTTTTCGAACACTGCCCGATAACGCACCTGAGCTGGACCTATGCCCCCTGCTCCGAGCTGCACAGATGACGCTGCAATATGCCGTTGAACATGATGGCATAGAACTCACCCAAACCAAGGCGTTCAAACGGGTATTTGTGCACTGGGCCGCTGAGCATTTTCACTGGCCCGGCATAGAATATGACGAACTGTTTCGCTACAACAAGGTGCTGAACGAATACGAATTCCCACCTTTGGAGATGACGCATTTTCTGCTTACGCAGCTCAAGCTTGGCCGACATTACAAAGGCCGCTTCAAAACCACAAAACAGGGCGCAGCATTGGCCGCGGATAGGGGCAAACTGTTCGCTGAACTGATCCCATTCTTCCTGTTTCGCATAGATCACAGCAGTTACAGTCGTTTGGCAGAAACGCCCGTTGGCAACTGGGATACATGGTTGAACGTGATCAACGTGGAGGCGGATCACGGCGCTGACGAAAAGCATCTGTTCAAGACGTTCTATGGATATGAAGCTTCATTTGCGCAAGGAAACTGGCGAAAAGCGGCAGTGTTTTCATCTTGCGTGCTCAAACCCTTGGAATGGGCTGGTCTATTGGACTCGGTGGCAAGCAAGGACGACGATGGCCTCACCCAGCATCATTATGTCAAAACACAGCTGTGGCGCTCGGTGCTGGAGTTGGACACTGACCCGCTTCTTGTGCCGATGCAGAAACACTAATCCTCGTCGTCACTGAACCGCCGACACTCACTGGGCAAAAATAAAGGCGACGCACAAAGGGAGGAGATGTGCGCCGCCTTGAAAGTGTCGGCAACTCCAGGGAGGAGGATAGAAGCTGCCGTGGCGATGATATAGGTATGACATTTCACACCCGCAAGCACCCATGCTGCAGAGCGGCAATGCATTTGCAGCATACCGGATCGCGCGAGCCTGTAAGCGTCTTGTTTCAAACGAGTAGTCCAACGAATTTCCGCTTGGCGGCATTCTTATGATGTGCCACGTTGCCGCGCATTCACGGCAACTCAGTTGTCGTGCAGCTCCGCTGTCTCCGCGATTTGGGAGGAGAGCGTTGCAGACAGCGGAGCGCACTCTACCTCGTGAAAAATCGGTCAAGCAAACGAGGACAGAACCCATGACAGCACCTATTGTCGCGCAGAAAGCGCCCTACCCTGTCGAAGTTGAAGAAGGCAAAAGCTATTTCTGGTGCGCCTGCGGCAAGAGCAGAAAACAGCCATTCTGCGACGGCAGCCACAAAGACACCGGCATCGCACCCGTCAAATACACAGCCGAGGCCAGCAAGCGGGTCTTCTTCTGCGGATGCAAGCACAGCAGCAAGCAACCCCTTTGCGACGGCGCACACAGCAAGCTGTAAGCAGCAACTGCCGCGTGGTTTTCTGCTTGCTGCGCGGCAGCTGCCAAAACCTCATAGAACATGCATTGTATGAGGTTTTCGCTTAAGTCATTGAATTCATTGCATGACCAATCAGTGCCATTTCCGGTCGACCATCCAAAACCTCAGACTTTATAGTCAAGCATATGAAAACATGAGGTTTTTAGGGGATCGCACCATGCGCCAAGCACAGACATTGAACGAAGCTCAGCTGCGTCGCGTTATACAGTACTGCCGCAGTCGTCGTCATCCAACTCGTGACGAAACCATCGTCCTGTTCAGCTTCTACGCAGGACTGCGGGCCAAGGAAATCGCTGCGCTGAAACGTGGGGACGTGTTCGACGAAGCAGGTGCTGTGCGCGAACAATTCATCCTGTCAGCCGTGCAGAGCAAGGGCGGTAAGACGCGCACAGTGTATCTCAACCAGCGCTTGCGTCGTGCATTGGCGGAATATGCTGCAGGCTTGAACCTCAGTGACCCCAATCGTCCCCTGTTTGAAAGTCAGAAGGGCGGGCATTTCTCGGCCAACACAATGTGCCAGCTGTTCTTGGACATTTACCGGGCTGTTGGGCTCAAAGACGCTTCCAGCCATTCAGGTCGGCGCACATATATCACCAGATTGGCGAACAAGGGGGTGGGTGTCAGGTTGCTGGCCGAATTGGCCGGACACAGCCACATCTCAACCACGCAGCGGTACATTGACGTGAATTCAGAACAGCTGAGCGAGGCGGTCGAGCTTTTGTAAGGCTCAGCGGCGTCCTGATCATGGCTAGCTTTGAGCCGCTTGATATCGATCATCAATCACCCCTGAACATCCTAGCTCATAATCAGCACAATACTGTTATTAAAAAAATTGCGTCACCTCGCCAGAAAAATGCTTGGTATCTTTTTTCGACACCTTGTGCCGTTAGCAGGCTGCTGAAATAGTCCTGCCTCGACAACGATTTGAGAACATGATTCACCCTTTGCACGATAATGGCGGGGGTGAAGATGCGCGGGACGGACGAGACGAGCGGGTCACTGTTCAGCTATGTTGATCTTGAGGAGCGCATCCCGCCGCAGCATCCGCTGCGCAAGATCAGGCAGGTGGTCAATGACGCACTCGCCAGCCTCGATGCGGAGTTTGAGGCGCTTTACACAGATTTTGGCCGACCCTCGATACCGCCGGAACGGTTGATCCGGGCGAGCCTGCTGCAAATCCTGTTTTCGGTCCGGTCCGAGCGGCAACTGATGGAGCAGATGGATTACAACCTGATGTTTCGCTGGTTTGTGGGGCTGGGCATTGATGACCCCGTGTGGGTGCCAACCGTATTCACGAAGAATCGCGACCGGCTGCTGACGACGGAGATGTCGCGCAAGGTGATGGCGGCGATCCTTGCCCATCGCGAGATCGCGCCACTTCTGTCGGACGAACACTTCTCGGTCGATGGCACGCTGGTGAAAGCCTGGGCCTCAATGAAGAGTTTCCAGCCGAAGGCCGATGCGGCCCCGCCTTATGATGAAGGGCCGGGCGATCCGCCCTCCCCAAATGCCACACTTGAGCCCACGCCTTCTGAGACCGACCCAATGCCCCGCAACACCAAACCCCACCGCAATGCCGAGGTCGACTTCAAGGGTGAGAAGCGATCCAACGCCACCCATGCCTCAACCACTGATCCCGATGCGCGCCTTTACAAGAAATCCCCTGGTACGGGTGCCATGCTGTGCTTCATGGGGCATACTCTGATGGAGAACCGTAACGGGCTGGTCGTGCAGGGTGATCTAACCTTGGCCGACGGTCATGCCGAGCGCAAGGCAGCGTTGGATATGATACACCGCCATTGCCCCGGATCGACCCGGCGGCTGACGCTAGGTGCCGACAAGGGGTATGACGCGGCCGGGTTCGTGTCCGACCTGCGCAAAGCCTGCGTCACGCCCCACGTCGCACAGAAATCGCGATATTCAGCGATCGACGGGCGCACGACCCGACACGAGGGATATGCGGTGTCCCAGAAGCACCGAAAGAAGATCGAAGAGCCGTTCGGCTGGGCCAAAACTGTCGGCGGTATGACACAGACCATGTATCGCGGCGTTGAACGCGTCCGATCCCGCTTCATCTTGACCATGGCCGCCAACAATCTTGCCCGGCTACCACGTTTGCTGGGGGCATGATGGATAAGATGAAACCCAGGAGCAAGCCGCGAGGGCAACAACTGACGGGAACCATCAGTCGAACCCAGACCTGATGAAGGGAAAGCGTTCCAGCTCCGCGACTATTTCAGCAGACTGTTAGAGGTCTCTGCCACAATGCCACCGCAAGTACGGTGGTTTCATTATAAAACTTGGCGATTTCAGACAAACGAGGCAAGGTTAAACTTTTAATTGACAGGATAAGGCTGCGTGATCAAACCTTGATTTATCATGCTTATCTTGCTGCTGTCTTCCCAACTGGACATAGAATTTGTTTCACCGAATGGTATCGCACCGTTTGCGCCTGATATTGATTGTTTGGACATGCCTTTGGAGGCTGCAACGCAATTGCTGCGGGCCGACCCCGGGTTGCCTCTTGAGTGTGATGCCGTTTTGAATGGTCATGAAAATAGACCTGTGTGTATCAGCCCCTCGGGTGGACGAAATTATCTACGGCGTATCACGCCTCGAAAAGGCTTCGATGGTAAAATTCACCAATTGGTCGTGAGCTACGAGCCTGGAGAACTTGAGCCATTCATTGAATTAAACAGTGTGCGTCAGCGTTTAAATCACGCGGTTGAGGCCATATCAGACCCTGTCGCCTACTTTGATTGCGAGGACCGTTTGACGCTTTGCAATCGGCCGTATTCTCAATTGCACATGGGTCCCGAGGGGCCCGTTGAACTGGGCATGACATTTGAAGCGATTTTGCGTCGTGACCTTGCCAATGGTGTTCTAAACATTCCGCCTGAAGCACAAGAGGGTTGGTTGGCCGAGCGTTTGTCCAGCCGCCAGAAAGCTAGTTTTGAACTGGAACTTCGTCTGAAGGATGGTCGGTGGTTTCGTATAACTGAGCGCGGCACAGAAGACGGCGGCAGAGTCCATATTCTGACCGACATCACGCAGCTGAAGCATGCACAAACTTATGTCCAAAATGTCATCACTGGCTCACAGGTAGGGACATGGAGCCTCGACCTCGAAAGCAGCGTGGGGACAATTAATACCTATTGGGCCGATATGCTTGGGTACGATCGCGACGCGTTGATGCCGATAAACTACGAGGGTTGGCGTGAATTAGTCCATCCTGATGACCTACCTTCGGTGGAGACAGAATTTCAGGCCTGTCTCGCCGGAAAGGCCAAAAACTGGGAAGTTGAATATCGTCTTCGGCACCTTTCCGGCCGCTGGGTTTGGGTACTAGGCCGTGGTGGCGTGTCCGAATGGAATGCGGATGGCAGCCCACGTCAGATCGCGGGTGTTCACCTCGACATTACAAGGCGCAAAGCCTTGGAAGATGATTTGCACCTCCGGAACTCGGCTATAAATTCGACGCAAGACGGCATTACAGTCACAGATGAGGCGGGAACCATCCTTGATACAAATTTGGCACATGCCCGAATGCTTGGTTACGACTCGCCCACTGACCTGATCGGCAAGCCGTGGTACATTCTTTACAGTGCAGATGCGGCAGCTTCGTTGGCTGCTGAAGCCTTCCCCGCATTGCGAGCTAGTGGCAGTTGGCAAGGTGAGGCTCTGGCACTCAGAGCAGACGGCACCCGTTTTGAGCAGGAACTCAGCCTTGCCAAAATGCCAGATGGTAAGATCGTCTGCATCAACGCTGACGTCTCTCAGCGCAATGCCTTGGAACGTAGCCGCTTGGAGTTGCGCGACCGTGTGCAGAGAGCCCAACGGCAAGAGATAGCCAATCTGCTATCAGCCGGCCTGACGCATGACTTGTTTAACCTTACGACAATCATCTTGCACATGTCTGACCCCCTATATCTGCGGACGAAAAGCATACAGTTGCAAGACACGTTTGCAGACATCCATCGTGCGGCACGTGAGGCGATTGGTCTGTTGACTCCGGTTCGCGACTTTGGACAACGACAGACCCAGATCGAGGATACTGACCTTTGTGTGCTTCTCAAAAACGCAGCAGAGCTTCTTAAACTTGGTGCCCCACCAGATCTTGTTGTGAATACACGACTTCCCCAGGCCTCAATCTGTGCCGAGGTAGATCCGATGCAGATCATGCAGATATTGCTGAACCTTGGGCTAAATGCTCGTGATGCTTTGGAAGGAGACACCAAAGAAATCGAGTTGAGCGTTTGTGTTGCAGACAAAATGCCAGATGATGCGGTGATCGAGATCGGTCAGTCGCCTGACTGCCAATTTGCTCTGTTCACAGTGAGAGATACCGGCACCGGTATGTCCGAGGCCGTTAGACAGCATCTCTGGATCCAAGGCTTCACGACAAAAGGGCACCGAGGAACAGGCTTGGGTTTGGCCGTAGTTGCAGAGCTTGTCAAAGCCGTTGGTGGCTGTATTTCGCTCTCAACTGTAATTGATAAAGGGTCGGAATTCTTTGTGGCATGGCCGCTTGAGCCGATTGTAGAAGACGCGCAGCTTGACATAAGCCCGTCATTGAAAGCTTACATCGACTAGACAATAACTGAATTCACATGAATTGGCGGCGCGACAGATATCCGCTCCCCCGTCGGTTCTTCGGCTTGATGCAGATAAAATCCAGCGCAAATTGGGACATTGCGCATTGTCGTAATCCGCTCGACTGGATCGCCGAGCTGTTTGAAGTTCATTGTGGCCCTCTCTGACCAGTTCGCCTCGGTAATTAGGCGTTAACCAGATTTGCTCCAGTGCACAACATGGCTTGGCACGCCAAACTGGTCGCTCGGCACGCCACCTCTTATTTTCTTCAGCAGGCATCGCGCCCATGCTTCTAAATTGATCTGAGTTTTATGGTGGCATAGAAGCTGATAGCCCCCAGCAGGGCAAGATAAATTGCAGGAGATGCCAAGTCTTCTGTCCTATCAATGAACCACGTGGCAACCAGCGGGGCGGTACCTCCAAAGATTGCAAGGGTAATGTTGTAGCTCAGGCCAATTGCACTTGATCGCACATTAGGCGGAAAGCTTGAGACCAAAAGCGCCGGCATCGGTCCAAGAATGGCACCACACCCGATCGCAAAAATTAGAACAGCAGTCAGAGCCGCACCAACACTACCATGGTCTACAAAAACGAAAAGCGGATACACCGCGAGGGTTATGAATGCCGTTCCAATCAAGACCACCTGCTTGTAACCTACCCGGTCGGAAAGAGAACCAAAGCAAAAGATGCTGGCCAGCAAAAGGGTCATGCCCGCCAAGTTTATCTCGTCAGCATGTGAGATGGGAACCGGGAGAATCTTCGTGAGGTAGGTCGGGAACCAGACGAACAGGACATAAAAGCTGCTGGAAAAAAGCATCAGCGCGCTAGAAATGTGCAGCACCCTTCCAGGCATTTTGGACAAAACTTCACGCAGAGGATTGCTCGGTTTGTCCACCGGCACGCCGCATTCAGCCTGACCCTCGGAAATGTCGCGACGAAGCCAGACGCCCAGAGCAAAAATCACAAGCCCCCCAATGAACGGCACACGCCAACCCCACGCGGTCAGGGCCTCGGCGGATAGCAGCCAGTCTAGCAAAGTCATGGTCAGGGAACCCAGCAAGACGCCCGACACTGAACCAAACAGCGACCAGCTTCCTGCAACACCCCTCTTCTCCGGGGGGGAGTTTTCGACGAGATAGGCCATGGACGCGACTAGCTCTCCACCCACCGACACACCCTGAACGAGGCGCATCACGATCAGCAGAAGCGCGGCTAGCCAGCCGATCTGTTCGTAGGTGGGAAGAAAGCCAATCAGCAGGGTCGGGACAGCCATCATAAGGATCGACAACTGTAGCGCTCGCGCGCGGCCAAATCGGTCACCAATATAGCCGAAGAAAATCCCTCCAATGGGGCGCATCAGGTAGCCACCGGCAAACACACCATAGGTCTTGATAAGACTGACCATCGGATCGCTGTCAGGGAAAAAAAGTGGGCTCATAATCGGCGCAAGAAACCCGAAGATGGCAAAGTCATACCACTCAAGAACGTTTCCGATTGCGCCGCCCCAAGTTTTCTTTCTCGTGTTCATCTTTGCTTCCATTGGTTGCTTGCAAAAATAAGATCCAAGAACTTTGACCTACGATTTACACTTTAATCGTGCAAAACATCATAATGTTACCCTTCTTACGCGTTTTACGATGCTCGCAATGATCTGTGACTTTGTTCAGATCTCGCCGAGATCTCCCAGACCTGTTCTTTCAAGCTTTTGAAGAGCGCATAGCACCGGCAACCCAGTCTACCTTGGCATCAGCAGGCATCGAGTCCGGTGGCCTTGCACTCTGCCAACAGCAAGTTCGCTTGGTTCAGTTGGTCTTCGTTCAACTTCGCCGAAAGCGTCGCAAGTGCCGGAACGGCATTCTCATAGCCGTTATCTGCAGAGAACGAATACCAGACAAAGGCGCGTACAGGATCACTCGGCATTCCCAAGCCCTTGGCTGACATTTCGCCCATGTAGAATTGGGCTTCGTTGTCACCGGCCAGCGCGGCCAACGTGTACCAGCGGGCAGCTTCTTGGTAATCCTGTGGCGCTCCATCGCCATTGTAGTAGCTATCTGCGATGTTGGCTTGCGCCAGAGCATATCCCTGCACCGCTGACTTTCGGAACCATGTCATAGCAAGTTCTTTGTCCTGCTTCACGCCCATGCCGAGGCTGTACATGACGCCAAGGTTGTTCTGTGCGCGGGCGTTGCCCTGCTCCGCCAGCCTTGACCATATCGCGAGAGCCGATCCAAAATCCTCGGCCTTGTAAGCTGCGATGGCCCGGTCGTTCTGCACCTCCTGGATACTGGCGCACCCCAATAAGGAGAGGCTCATCAGGAGGGCAACTACCCAGATTCGTACAGCAGACGTCATTGCACACAACTCCTAGCGTTGAAGTTTTCGACAATTTTCAAGCAACTAGGCTTTGTCAATCAGGGGAACCTAAAGATACAGAATCAAGACCTTAGGAGAACAGATTGGCTCTCCTTCTAACGTAATCATGCAGTATCCAGTCTGGTGACACTGAGTTGTGTAGTCGCCGCGCAATCCATGCCTCCCCTGTTTGAGAGCCAAAAGGGCGGGCACTTTTCAGCCAATACCATGTGCCAGCTGTTCTTGGATATTTACCGGGCTGTTGGCCTGAAAGATGCGTCAAGCCATTCGGGACGCAGGACCTACATCACCAGATTGGCGAACAAGGGCGTGGGTGTACGTTTGCTGGCCGAATTGGCGGGACACAGCCACATCTCAACCACGCAACGCTATATCGACGTGAATTCTGAACAGCTGAGTGCGGCGGTGGAGCTGCTGTAACGGTGAGCGGAAATCAAACATTCGCCACACCCGCGCCCCTTCGGCGCCAATTGAAAAAAGCCGATGCACCGCCAACGCCTAAGCAAAGGCTCGCACGGGATAACAATGGCGAAAAGCGTTGCAAACGGAGGGCAAAGACGACACCTTGATTTTAACAAGTTACGTGGTGGCAAGGACCGATTCATCTTATCGAAAAGGTGTGAATTCGACGGAGGAACAATGCCAAAATCACTGGAGTATTGGTTCACTTGCGGGTCTACCTATAATTATCTCACCGTGAACCGGATAGAGGCAGCGGCGGCAGACGCCGGCATAGATCTGGTATTGCGGCCGTTTCATCTGGGGCAGATTTTTCGCGAGGCGGGCTTTTGGCCCTTTCACGCGGGAACACCCAAGATGGACTATATGTGGCACGATATACAGCGTACGGCGAAGGGCCTAGGCCTGTCACCCAAATTGCCTGCACCTTACCCATGTCCTGAGACGGATATTGCGAACCGCATCGCTTTGGTGACAATCCAAGAAGGGCACGGTCTGGCTTGGGTCAAGGCGTCCTATCGGGTTTGGTTCGAGGATGGTTTGCCCGTAGGCGGCATCGAGAATCTGGCTGCGAGCCTAGGCAGCTTGGGGCTTAACATTGACGCCATGCTCTCCGCCGCCGAGGCTGCGGACACCGATCTGCAAGCATACACAGAGCATGCAAAAGCATTGCGAATTTTTGGCGCGCCGACTTTCGTGGTCGGGGAAGAGCTTTACTGGGGCAATGATCGCTTAGAGCAATCGCTAGCAACTGCGTTACAGCTTTAATCATTCGACAGCCAGCCTGATAGGGCAGTCATCTTGATGACGATTTCGTTTCCGTATCGAACGTTAAAATCGTCCGCACCACCACGTTCACTCCGCGAAGACATTTATCGGGCTGTTGGGCTCAAAGACGCTTCCAGCCATTCAGGTCGGCGCACATATATAACCAGACTAGCGAACAAGGGGGTGGGTGTGCGCTTGCTGGCGGAACTTGCTGGGCACAGCCATATCTCAACCACGCAACGCTATATTGACGTGAACGCTGAACAGCTCCGCGCGGCTGTGGAGCTGCTGTGACAGGTAGGGCGGAGAGCGGTCATTCGCTCCGGGCAAGAGGCGTACTATGTTTCTAATCGGAAGCGGACATTTAGTCAGAACTCCAGCCCGACCACAAATGGATAAAAAAGGGGCGGCTCGTTGTTACCGACGTCCCGCTATTTTCATCTGCCAGAAGGCTGATCGAAGGGCCGCCGAAAACCGATAGCCGGAAGGGAAAGGCGCGGCGGCAATCCTGAGAATCCACAGGTCCTTTGCTTTTTATATATTCAATACCATTGACCGAATCACCTTCGAACCAGCACCCTCAGTTGAATTTGTTTATTTGCTTGGTTCACGGAGAGCACAATGAAACGTAGTGCCATCAAACTAACCCGGCTAATTCTTTTTTTCACTCTGGCTGCGACACCGGGGTATTCTTTCGACCTGAATGACGTTGTTACGGGCATAAACGTCATCAATGAGCTTTCCAAACAACAGCAAGAACGCCAACCGCAAAGAGACCGTGCAGAGCCCCGCACAGAACAACGCCAACAGGTACAATCGGACCGGCGCACCATCCGTCAAATTCAAACGACACTGACCGATCTGGGCTATGCCCCCGGGCCGATTGATGGCCTGATGGGCAGCCGGACGGCGCAGGCGATCCGCAGGTTCGAGGCGGATATCGGCGCACCGGTCACGGGCCAACCCACGCGGTCGATCCTGCGGCGAATGCAAGCCGAACGGCAAGCTGGCGGCACGACACCCACCGCAAGCAATACGCCAAACCCGAGTTTTGATTGCGCCCGGGCCGGCACCTCGACCGAGAAGGCCATTTGCAGTTCGGCCAGTCTGGCCACCTATGATCGCGAGATTGCCCGCTCGTTCTCAACCGCCCGGGATCGCTTGGATGCATCCGCCGCCGACGACCTTCTCCAAGGTCAGCGCGCTTGGCTGAGGGAACGCAACGCTTGCGGCGGCAACCGGGCCTGTCTTGAGTCAACCATGCGCGACCGCGCCGCCTACTTGCAGCGCGTCACAACAGATGGATCGACAAACAGAGTTGCAAACAGCGACACGATGCCAGGCGCATCCGGGGCACAAGGCAACCTGCCCCTGTTCTTCATCAGCAACGATTTCGTACCACGCAGCGCTAGTTCGCGATACGAAAACTCGCGGGACGATATGGTGACGCGGCTTGAGTATGCCGCGAATGCGGATTTGATTAACGATACCGATTTCATGATGCGGCTTCTGGATACGCTTCCTGATGAGGACATCGACGCCTTGATCGGCCTTGTTCACGAGGGCAACCCGCCACAAATCCTGCTCAACAATCTGGCGGCGAAGCGCAAGGCCGGTGGCCCCACACTCGCGTCGATCTCGACCTATCTTTGGGAGAACGAATTCGACCGGCGGCTTTTCATGTCCGAGGGCCGCGCCCTTGTCGAGGCGCGGATCGCGCAAGACCAGCTTGCCGGCTCGATTGACGTGATGCTGATCTGCGCGGCCAGTTTCGGGGAGTACGACTTCGACGAAGAAGAGTTCCCGCAAAGAACGACCTCTTGTAGAGAGAAACGTTTGGACCTGAACGGGCGCTCAGTACTGGCCGAGTACCGTTCTGGCCCGGGGATTGGCCCCATTTCCATGGAGGTCTCCGAGGCGCGGGCCTTCTCGGATCGGTTAGGCTCCCGCCGGAAGTTGCTGGTGGCCACTCCTGCAACCTTGTCGATAGAGGCCGATACCTCGATGAAACGCTTGAGTATCGAAGTCAAAGGGCCGCCTCGGCTGCATCCAATCAATTCATTGGAGGAGACGCTTTATACCTTTCCGGAAACGCTGCGTTTGGACGCAGAGAGCAGTGATCAATCCCCTTATGCGCCGCCGGTTTCTGACACATGGAACCGTGTCCCGGGTGAATTTTTCGTGCTGCGTCTCGCGCCTGACGTTCTGACCGAGGATGAATGGCTGCAACTGACAGAGCGGCAGGTTCAATACGACCAGAACCGCAATGGCCCCAGCGTTTTCTCGCCCGATCAGGTGAGGGGCCGGAAGCCATCCTTCGTCGCGCCCGAACTGGTGGATGACTACAAGGCCGAGGTGCAGCGACTGCTTTCCGATCTCACCCCGAGGGCCGTTACCCCCATAGAGGTCGAGCCAGAGTGGGTCGGATACAAAGATGGCAGACTGACCGCATCCCGGACCAATGGAGGCTATTTGCGCGAAATTGATCACATGAGCCGGATGCAGAACATGGCCGAGCACTTGGGCAAGTCCGCCGCATTCGGTGACCCCGGGTTGCAGCAGGATTTCAACGTCAAGGAGCTGCCCAGATCATTGGTCCAAGGCCTGCGGCCACTGATCAGGAATGTCATTCTGGTGTCGGACCGCTTGCCGCGTATTCCCGCGCTGGAAATGGAGGCAGCCAAGGCGGAAAGCCTTTTCCTGCAAGACAAATGCCATTCGGAGCGCGACGCCCTCAATGATCTGATGCAAGACGGGTCGGGTGCATCGGCTTATGACGTCAATAACGCCAATGAGACATATTACGATTGCCTGGGGCGCAAGCGTGATCTGCCCGAACACTTCGTTTTCGACATCTCCATGGAATTCACCGGCGTTCAGCGCAACGAACGGGGCTTTTTCCTTGAAACCAAGCTGTTGGGGGCCGAGCTTTATGACCTCAAGGGATTGAACTTTGCCAGTCTCACACACGAGGATTTCCCCGCCGGGGATACCGGGGAAGACCAAAAGCAGGATCAAGCCGAACAAGAGCAAGTTGATCAGGCCGAGCCAGAAGCGGAAAGTGACGACGCCCCGACGCTGATCGACCCCGACATCGTCGGGCTGAAACTCGGCATGTCATTGGACGAGGCCGACAAGATGATCCGCGCGCATTTCGGCAAGATCGACGGCATTGTCGAACGGCAAATGGCAAAGAACGTTTTTGCCAACTCCATTGCCTATGGCAATGCGTCCACGGGTGAATCGATCGCGGTGTATCATCTGGTCGATCGGCCCGAGGAGGGTGTGATCGCGATCACGCGAACCATCGACTTGCCGGGAAAACGCCCGATGGCGGGGGAGTTCCGCAAGCTGATTTCGGAAAAATACGGTTTGGAAGACAGCAACTGGGGCAACCACCTTCAGGTCAACGACACGGGCCATAGAAACTGCCTTCCGCTGTTTCCAACCAGCCTTGGCCGCTACCTGCCCAGTGGCCTCAGTGAAACATGGCGCCAAGGCTCACGCGCCGACGTTGGCTGGGAGTTGTTCTCGAATGTCCTGTCGTTGCCGTTCCCGCAAGGCGAGGCCGGCAGGCGGATGATCCTTGAAGAGGCGGATTGCGTTCCGGCCCTCGCCGTTAGGTTCTTCAGCACGAACGATGACCTGTCCATTCATACCCTGCTTGTCGATGTATCGGCACCACGCGAGGTGATGCGGGAGGCGCTGACTGCCGAAAAGGACGACATAACCACCAAGTTCTGATCGTGGTGGGTTTCGTGACTGGCCGGGCGCACCCTCGCCCCGGCTAGTCGCAGTCAGCCACCGTTGATACCTTGATCTTGGTAAGGTTGCTGCGCCGCATCCTTGCCATGTGGGCATCAAGAATTGTTGGAGCAAGCTCACTGGTGGTAGGCACGCAGTCCCTTTTTTTGACTGCACCCCCATTCCTTCGTCAGCATGTTTCCATGCAAACGGTAAACCGATTGCTGGACGCGTCTTGCTACACGCCAACTAGCGTTGATCTCGGCGATAATGATGTTGCGTCGAAACCGCAGGGCCGACACGAGCTTTTCGTATTTGAGGTCCAGAATTGCCAGTCGCGCGTCCGTCCAATAGTTGACGCATGCCCTTTCCTTTATTTCCGCAACGGTCGGGAAGTTGCGCTCGTCAGAGTTGTCGATAGTTCTTTCGTTTTGCATAAGCTCTGCCGTTCACTCACGCGGGCGCCAACCGGATTAAAGACGGAAAACACGTTTCCTCCGAAAACTGGTACTCGGTTTTGTCGTACTCACCATCTTAGCGTGTTAGAAGAATAGGGAATTGTGTACACGCTAATGCTGCCTGCGCTGCGTTGGTGGCAGCCGATTGTAGCAGATTGCTGGCCGTGAGCCGTGGAACCGGCGGTCGCGGGGATACTTCGGGTGGCGTTAGTTCAATCCAACCAACGAAGGACACTCAGCCCCTGATACCGGTTCCAAAAACGGTAGTGTCCTTCTTCGGCGCCACACGAATTAAGTGGTCTGAGGTAAAGTCAAAAATACGCCTGAAGTATGATCCCTCAGACCTATCTATGGTGGCATCCACATCCGGCATCGCCCCTGGCCCGAAGGCCCCATAAAGACCGTCCATGTAAGACTTTGCGAGTTCCTCATTCTCACCTGCGATCGCGCCTACGATGCCACAGAGTGCTTTCGCTCGATTGATGCGTTTCTGAAGCATTTCCCGCCTCGCGCTCCGCTCATTCTGCTGCCGTTCATGCAGAGAAGTCATTTCTTTGAGCCTTGCGGAGCGTAAACTGTTCCTGATTAAGCTTACGTCTTCGTTCAGTTCCTTAAGCCCGGCTTGTTTCCGAGCAACCAGGGCTTCGGCACGCTTTGGCTGTCTGTGCGACCTAGCTTTGCCAATAGCTTCTTCCAACCGGCTCCGTCTCTCTGCCCAATTTGCATGCAATTGTTCGAGCGCATCATCGATCTGCTGTTCGTAATATCCCCACAGTTCTTCGCGTTCGAGCCTGTGGTGCAGTCGCAAATCTCCCATGGCGTCTCGTCTGTCCTGAATGAGCTGTGTCGGCTCGGGGCAGGCCCATGCTGTTGCCATAGGCAAGCACGTGGCGAAAACGAAGACTT
This sequence comes from Roseobacter sp. AzwK-3b, assembly GCF_000170875.1. Classification (NCBI taxonomy): domain Bacteria; kingdom Pseudomonadati; phylum Pseudomonadota; class Alphaproteobacteria; order Rhodobacterales; family Roseobacteraceae; genus Roseobacter; species Roseobacter sp. AzwK-3b. The sequence goes on along the minus strand of NZ_ABCR01000002.1, from coordinate 305,437 downwards.
TGAGGAACACTGCGTTCCTTGAAGATCTTTCAGCTCTATCCATCGAAATCACCGATTAAACCTTAAACTTGCCACAGCTCGTTACGGTCGGCAAGCTTAAGGGATGTCTGAATAACCTCGAGGCTCTGACGAGATCCTCAGAGCCCAAAGCAGCCTGCTATACTCGGTCTTCGTGATGCAGTGAAGGAGAAGGTGACGCGGGCTACGGGGTGATCGCGCGCCTTCCGTTTTACCGCGGCATCGAGATCGGCAGCTGCCTGGCACAGCGTGGGCATAGGTGGCGATGAACCCGTCGGCAATCGAGCGCAGCAGCGAATCGGTTTTCCCTGCGACCGCATCCCATGCTTCCAAGAGGGATGACCCTTGCCCGGTCGATGCCCCCACCACCGCCGTGAACGCCGCAACGAGAGGCCTCTCTGAGCCGCTCTACGGGGCTGATGGGGTTATCGTCACTTTTTGTCATCATCGCCTCTTCGTCACGATGTTGCTCCCACGCAGCAGGCCACCAGTTGACTGTACTCTTGATTCAACTCAAATCGACGGCGCAAATCGCATGCCCGAAATCGTTTAAGGCATTGCCTTCGTCGACGGGGTAGCGACTGAAAATATTTTTGTCGAAGTGTCTTATCACCAAACTTCAGTAGATATTGGCCAGCGGCGGTTTTGGGCCCACGGACTAAGCCGCTCCGCGGCATTGGCGCATTTTGTGAATGTTGTGATCTGACCAATTCGGCGCGCATTTTGCGTTCTTGATGACCTGCCTGACGATTGGGGCCTTCTCAATCATCAGACAGGAGGTTCCCATGACAGAGGAGAGAGTAAGCCCGCTGCGTCAGAGGATGATCGAAGACATGCGTATCCGCGGCATGGGCGATAAAGCCCAGAAGGCTCATATTCGAGCGATCAAGGATTTCACCGCCTTCCTTGGCCATTCACCTGATACTGCGACGCCGGAGGAACTGCGCGCCTATCAACTCCACATGACGGACACGGGGGTCACGGCGTCAACCTTCAACGCTCGGATCGTGGCACTGCGGTTCTTCTTCGGCATGACCTGCGGGCGGGAGGAGATGAAGCGCTACATGCAATTCCGCACCGAACCGCGGAAATTGCCCGTCGTTCTGAGCGTTGAGGAGGTGTCCGACATCCTGATGGCGGCACCCGGGCCAGGGCTTAAGTATCGGGCTGCGCTCAGCATTTCTTACGGCGCCGGGCTCAGGGCCGCCGAGGTCTGTAACCTCAAGGTCAGTGATATCGACAGTGACCGGATGCTGATCCACGTCGAGCAGGGAAAGGGCCAGAAAGACCGCAAGGTGATGCTGTCGCCGGGACTACTGGACTTGCTGCGCACATGGTGGCGTGGGGCGCGCCCGGAGGGCTGGCTCTTCCCGGGCAAGCCTAAGATCAACCCGATCTCACCGCGTCAGTTGAACCGAGCGTTCAGCTCGGCCAAGCACATGGCTGGCGTCACGATGTAATCGCCGGACGTAATCTCCCCAAAACTGCCGTTTGAATTTTCCCCAGTCGTGAGCGTCAGGGGCAATTCCGAACTTCACGTATTCGGAATTGTCGCTGGCGCAGGCCATAAGGCCGTAAGCCTCCGGGGGCGGCCGTCTGAACTTGTGTTCGCTTCGATGGTAAGTCCGCCCTTATGTCCGACGTTATCAACCGCCCTCAAATCGAAGTTCTGTCTGCTGCCGATGGTGAACGCCGCCGGTATTGGTCGGATGATGACAAGCTGCGCATTGTGGAGGAGAGCTTTATCGGCCACCGTCAGGTGGCAGCCACAGCGCGGCGACACGACATTTGCCGGTCGCTGTTGACGACTTGGCGGCGGCAGTATCGAAACGGTGAGCTTGGGTCTTCTCGTCCAATATCGTTCGCGCCGGTGACCGTGACGAAAGCGCCCGCGCCACAGACCCATTCAGTTGATCCCTGTCCGCCTCCGGACTGTCAGATTGAGATAGCTCTGCCGAACGGGCGGCGGGTCATCGTGCCGGTGGGCGTGGAGCCCGAAGCGCTTGCGCGGATCCTGGCCGTGGTGGACAGACAATGATCGCGTTTCCGGCGGGCGTGAAGGTTTGGATTGCGGGCGGCGTCACCGATATGCGGCGGGGCATGAACACGCTGGCGCTACAGGTGCAGGAGGGGCTCGGCCGCGATCCCCATGCGGGTGAGATATTCTGCTTCCGGGGTCGTAAGGGCGATCTGGTCAAGATCCTGTGGCATGACGGCGTGGGCATGTCGCTGTATCTGAAGCGCTTAGAAGCGGGTAAGTTCATCTGGCCGGTGAGCCGGTCTGGCCAGGCGGTGCAGATCTCGGCGGCACAGTTGGGCTATCTTCTGGAGGGTATTGACTGGCGCAATCCACGCTGGACGCAACGCCCTGCAAAGGCTGGATAAATTGCACTGACAGGCCTGTTTTTATTGGTGTTCCGCGGCCCCGGTTGCTAAATATTGGCCATGTCTGACGCCGCCTCCGAACTCGCCAAATTACGCGCTGCCCTGGCCGCTGCCGAGGCGCGTGCGGAGGTTGCGAAAAGCGAGCTGGCACAGACCCGCGCAGTTGTCTCTTGCTCGGAAGCGATGATCCAGGAGCTCAAGCTCGAGATCGCCAAACTGCGCCGAGACAAATACGGCATCTCGTCGGAACGGCGCTCGCGGCTGATTGATCAACTGGAACTGCAGCTTGAAGAACTGGAAACAGCGGCAACCGAGGATGCCCTGGCCGCCGAGGAGGCGGCCGACAAGGCCGCCTCCACGGTGCGCGCCTTCACGCGTCGCCGTCCTGTGCGCAAGCCGTTTCCCGATCACCTGCCGCGCGAGCGGGTTGTCGTTGAGGCACCTGCCACCTGCACCTGCTGTGGCTCGGATCGTCTCGTGAAGATGGGCGAAGATGTCACTGAGACGCTGGAGGTAATCCCACGGCAATGGAAGGTGATCCAGACCGTGCGTGAGAAGTTCACCTGCCGGGCCTGCGAGAAGATCAGCCAGCCGCCAGCCCCGTTCCATGCGATCCCGCGTGAATGGCCTGGCCCAGCCTGATCGCCATGCTCGTCTTCGAGAAATATGGTCAGCACCAGCCGCTGAACCGGCAGGCCGAGCGGTTCGCCCGTGAAGGCGTCGAGTTGAGCCTGTCGACCCTGGCGGACCTGGTCGGGCACGCGACTGTCGCGCTGCAGCCCCTCCATGCGCTGATCGAGAGCCATGTGCGTGCCGCTCACCGCCTGCATGGCGATGACACGACCGTGCCGCTTCTGGCGCGAGGCGGCGCAAAAAAGGCCCGGCTCTGGACCTATGTCCGTGATGACCGGCCCTGGAATGGTGGCGCACCGCCGGCGGCGGTCTTCCACTTCACCCGCGACCGTGCGGCAACCAATCCCAATCAGCACCTGGCCGGATGGCAAGGCGTGCTGCAAGCGGATGCCTATGGAGGATACAACGATCTTTATCGCGCCGACCGTGATGCGGGGGCTGTGACCAGTGCGCTGTGCTGGGCTCATGCCCGCCGGAAGTTCTTCGAGCTGGCCGACATCGCGGGCAACGTCCGCAAGGGCAAACCCAGCCATCAAATCTCGCCGGTCGCGCTGGAAGCGGTGAAACGGATCGACGCCATCTTCGACATCGAGCGCGAGATCAATGGGCTGGATGCCGATGCCCGGCTTGCCGCCCGTCAGAAACTCTCCCGTCCCCTGGTTGATAATCTCCATGATTGGCTGCTGGCAGAGCGTGCGAAACTGTCCCGACACAACAAGGCGGCTAAGGCGATCAACTACATGTTCGAGAAAGACGGTCGTTGGCAGGCGTTCACGGCATTCCTCGATGACGGGCGCATCTGCCTGACGAATAATGCGGCCGAACGCGCCCTGCGCGGCGTGGCCTTGGGCAGAAAGTCGTGGCTCTTCGCGGGATCCGAGCGCGGCGGTGAACGCGCCGCCGCCATGTATACCCTCATCGTCACGGCCAAAATGAACGACGTCGACCCACAGGCCTGGCTTGCCGATGTCCTCGCCCGGCTGCCCGACATGCCCGTCTCGCGCATCCATGACCTTCTGCCATGGAACTGGAAGTCGTGGCACCTCGCTGAGGCGGCATGATCATGCAGCTCAACAAGGTGTATTCCGTCAAGACCATCGACCGCGTTGCAGCCGAACTGGGCGAAACCGTCGACCGGATCTTCGATCTCGCCATCGACATGGAAACCGAAGATGGAGTGATCTGGGTCTACGGCCCTGGCGACGACAGCGTCATCGCCTTCACTCCGTTCGGGATTGAAAACCTGCAAGAGTTCATCGAAATGGACCGCGAACGCGCGCGTTGACCTCGCTGTGGCCTTCGCCGGATGCTTATATAAGGCCTGATGCCCTGGAATGAGGAACTGACAGGGGCGGATAGGTGAAAGGACTGAGGGAGATCGTTTTGATCCATGATTTGAAAAAGCAGGGCCTGAGCGTGTCTGCGGGTGCGCCAATGCCTGCTTCTGGGAAATGGACGCCGTCAAAAACGGTGGTTTGTGTCCCGGCCACAAACCTTGCACAGAACCTAGCACCGACAATGCAAAGCTGAGAAGAGGGCTTCTGATTTATGTCAGGATGTATGACCTATAATGCGTTTTATGTAAAGATAAGTTGGCTATTTCAGGATATGCCAACACCATCACAAAGACCGAAGTGCAGGACTACGGGGGCTGCGAGGAACGCAAAATCCCCTCCATGCAAGCTTACACTGTGTTCAACGTCGCACAGATCGAAAGACCATGCGCCCTTACATCTTCGTTCGTGTCGCCGCGGTCACGCGCTCGGCAAAAAGACCGAGCAGAAGGTACAAGGTCGCGACATGGCCCTGGCTTACTTGGAGTTTTCGCGGGCATCCCAGTGATGCAAGATACGCGAAAACCCGTTGATCCAATTGGCGCGTTCGTCAGCACTCAATTCGAGAGGCTCGAATTGGTTATCCGACGTCACGCGATAAAATCCCGCCCTATCAAGTTGGCAGTTCGGTGCTTCGAACTGAATGCGATGATAGCCAAGAGCATTCAACTCCGGCGTGATGATCATGTCCAAGCAGCTTAGTGGCTGTCCATTTTTGTCTTCTGTCGAAGCAATGCGCTGAAATCTGTAGCCCTCATAAATCTCGACCCAAAAAAAATGATACTTTCCTTCAGCCACTGTTCCTTGGCTCTTGAGCAGAGGAATATCTGAGGCGAGTATGGCGGCAAGGTCTTCGCCTGGATCGCTCTCCATTGGAAGGGGATCGGGAAACTCGAATTTTTCAATTGCAGCCGCATCGGGAGTTGCAAGAGACAGAGCAGCGATCGATCTCGCCAAGAACCGTACATCGGCTTCAAATCGAGCCTGTTGCTTGGGAATGGCGTTTAGGGTGCGGGGAACAGTCTTCCCGAACTCAGCGATCTTCAGTACGTTCAAAGTCCCGTCGCACATCAGGTCTTCCGCGATGAATCTGCCTATCGTCGGAACCACTTCTTCAATGATACACAGGTCTTTCAGGTCCTCGCCCGCTCCAATATCTAAGCGGAAGTCGCTACCGTTGATCCTTACGTCAACATCCCAATTGGGAACAAAGAGAGCCTCAGTAGTAAATGGCGTGGACCTTGCAAATTCTGCAACATAGCGGATGGCGTCCCGGGCATCGGGCTCTTCGCCAATCGCAAAGGTTGGCAGGCAAGAAAAAAGACCAGCGATAATTGCTTTGTAGACGTGGCCCATGCACGCGTGAAAGCTTTCGTCTGAAGATCTATGTCTCATGGGTGTCATCTCTTTTGGGCCAAACATCCCTGTCAGCCTGCATATGTAACTGTCCGCGATCAAGAGACGAGTCTACGCCTCAAGGGTTTGAAAGATGCGGTCCTTTGCGCTCCGAAGCATTTGACCAAGGCTCGGCCAGCCAGCAATTCAAACTTGTGCGTCTTTGAGATCAAAATGCCAAAAACGGTGGTTTCTGTCACTTCGCGAAACCCCATCCAAATCGTAGAAAAATCTCGTGCCACAAACCCTTGGCAAAACTCGGTTTGGTTTTGTCACATTTGTGGCCGTTGCTTGGAGACCGGACATTCATGTGCGGCGCAGCATCGGTCAGTGTGGGCTCAGACCAGAACTTAGCTGCGCGACCCACCAACGTCCGGTTTGGGCCGAAACAACCATAGAACTTGACGCTCAGCGGCGCCCTTTACCCCGACGTTACTGTTAAGCAGCCGAGTACTACTAAGGAACTACTGTGATTTATATCGCTGCAGAAACTCGTCCGCTGGCAAATCATGCCGCTTGCCTGTGAGCATGTCCTTCTTCAGACGCGGCGTCAAATGGCTGTAGTGGCGTTCAATCATGCCGATTGACGTGCCCATCTGTATGGCCAGTGCGTGTATGTCCATCCCGTCGTTCAGCAGAGCAAACGTGGCATAGGTGTGTCGCAGGCTATACAGCGTTCGGTTCTGCCCTGTGCGTGGACAGGTGATCAGCCCCGTTTCTGTGACGAAGGCGCGAAACGTTTGATGCAGGTTCTTTGACACAGTGCCATTTGGCAAGCGGAACACGGGCAAATCCACACGCTGACGGAGCAAATCTTCAAATGGTATGTGGTTGATGTCTTCTGAGCGTTCATGGATGCGACGCAGATAGTTGATGGTGCCTGAACGACAGATGATGTCCCGCCTGCCTGTTTTGCCTCGCACCGACATTTCCAAGTACTGAAGGCCGCCTTCTTCAAACAGCGTGATGTGCTTCCAGCGCAGGTTCAGCGCCTCTGTACCGTGTCGTATGCCGGTGTTTGCGAGGATCAGCACATAGTCACGCAGCAGATACCGCATATCAGTTGGCTTGCCCGCTTTGCCCTGCTTGATCCAATGGGGCAGTTTGCGGATCAGTGTTCGGTATTCATCGCGTGTGAAGTCAGGACGGCGCTCACTGCCCTCACCCTTGTTGGCCAGCATGGGCACATCTTTGTGGGCCAGAAATCCCCGCGCCACAGCTTCTTCAAACACACGGTTCATGGCGGAGTTGTGGGTGTTCAACGTTGAGGCTTTCGGTTCACGCCCCATACGTTCCCGCCGCCACTCGTAGAACTGCTGGATTTTCTCGTAGTTGATTGACGTGACATACTGAGCGCCGAAAAACGGGATCAGATAGCGTTCAATGCAGACGATGTAGTCCCTGTACACCTTCTTGCCCAAGCCCGCGTCCAGCTGCTTGCGCATATCCACAATCGCCAGTCTGGCCACGTCAGAGAACTTCTTGGTGACGATGGGCAGATCGTTTTTGTGGCGGAACTTGTATTCGAGGTAAGTATCGCGGGCGTACTCTTTGGCCTCAGCCAAGTCACGCTTGCCCGTGCTGACGCGGATCGTATGCCCGTCAATGCTGAACGCAGCCTGCCAACGCCGACTGCGCTCACGGCGATACACACGCACCTCGCCGTCTAGTATCAGATGTGTGTCGTCCCGCAGTTGCCGCATGTAATGCTCCTCGCAGCAACAATATGGCTCAAAGCACCAACAAGTCTATGAAAGTGTGCTTTTCAGCTGTACCTACAGTGTGACGAGCGGAGCGGGGCGCTATAGATGTGTGTTGCATCACAGAACCTGCAACGCAGCATTAATCGCTGACCAATCCCCAAAACCCGTGCTTGCGGCTATGATCAGCTTTCAACGTTGCCAAAAACTGTTCGTGCGAGGGAAAATTGCCATAGTCTGCGATCGCTGCATCACTGGCAGCGCATTCGGCCAAGTGCTTTGCTGCGTAACGGTACCTTTTGTGTTTCGCTCCATTCAGCGTGTCTTCGATCATTGACCGGCGCATCAGTGTAGCAGCCAGCGGATACTCAGCTTCCAAAGCGTCTGCTGCCTCCGTCATGGTGTAATAGCTGTTGCCATCCAATTCATCAGCACGGGCTTCAATGATTTTGGCCGCGCGGGCTGGTGCTGGCCACTTTAGAAGAAAGCTGATTGCCGTGCTGAGATATGGATACTGCTCCGCGAAATCTAATGCTCGCTCCTCAGCTTCAATGTCATCGAAATCCGGCAGCAGCTTGAGATATTTGCGCAGGGCGCTTTCCATCAGAGTTTGGGTAAATGTGTCCCACAAGTGCTGCTTGAGTTCGTCGGTCTGGCCCAGTTTTTCCAAGCATTCCTCATACACAGCATCGAGGTCATACCGGAACATACGATACGAACCGCCTTTTTCAGCTTCGCGCGAGTTGACGATAATCTGCATTGCCTCATCTACTCGCCCGGCATCTAAAAGCCGACGGCCCACATCGGGCGCAATCGTACCGTAGGTGAGCTGTTCGTCAGTGTAGCGGGCCATGTAGGCGTCAACATCACCCTGAGCGTCGGCAATATCGGCCAAAATAAGAGAACTGGTGCTTTTTCGGTTCCGCTGGACAATCTCTTCAGGCGTGGTCGAGCTGAGACCCCATGACCGATAGCGTTCCAACTCATGCGCTTGAGGCGGTGTTTCAGCCCAGGTTTGGGTAATCTTCTTGAGGTGCTCAAGGCCAGCGTTACCCAAGATCGGCGCAGTAGCTGGAATAATGCCATCAAATTCCCCGTAGCCAGCTGCAACAACCGCATCCAATATGCGCTCTGCCAGCACTTCGGAGTCAAGCTGCACTTCTGGTGCGATCTTCTCAATCAGGCGCACAGCAAAGGACATCTCGTCCCCGATAGCGCCATTGCTATCATCGGTGCGCTCATACAGAGCAGGGGCAACGGTGAGGAAAGCCCACGCGAGCTCAAAAGCTTCATTGACATCATGTGGCGCAATTTTGGTCTCAATCATTTCCAGCAGGGCATCGAGGTCTTTGATCAGCGCACGTTGTTTGCGCCAGTCTATCCAGCTTTTCGACCGTCTTAGAGACGCAAGTCGTTTACGAACATCAGCGGCGATTTCTTTAGGACCCTGTGCGGCGCTCAACTCCATCCGAGCGCGTCGTTGTAAAGCCGCGCTGCCCTGCACCAGCTCCATAACGAGCTCAGCCAGTTTTTCCGCGCCCAAGTTTTCCAGATTTTTCTTGTTCAGGGTTTTCTTCGACATGGATTAGCTCAAGTGGTTGTAACCAACCTAACATGAACACAGAGTGTGGCAAAGTGAACCCAGTTCAAGCAAAGTCTGTGTCGCTGACTGTGTTTCACCAAAATTCCGCCAACACAGTGTTTGAACCACAAACTGAAAACACAGTGATCTGAACACGGCGGGTAAAACAAAGCACATTTGTGAGGACGTGTAGTCTTGGCCTCTGGTGGTTCCCGCCTGTATTTTGCCCCATCGAACGGCGAAATGAATGAAAATCCCTATTTGTCAGTCCAAGCATTGCATCAAGGCCGATCACGCGAAATCTACGGACTTATTAAACGGCATTTCGCGCAGGCGCTGGCCCGTCGCGGCAAAGATGGCGTCAGCCAGCGCGGGTGCTGCGGGCGCTGTGGCAGGTTCTCCAAGGCCACGAACCTTCTCGGCGCGCTCCAAAAGCCGTGTGTGGAATAGCGGCGTCTGGTCCAGGCGCATCCCTTCGAATGCATGGAAATTGGTCTGCTGCACCGCATGGTTTTCGTAGGTCAGCTCACAATTCATCGCGTGACCAAGACCAAAGATGGCTGCGCCGGTAAGCTGGGCCTCAGCGTTGACCGGGTCAAAGACGGTGCCACAATCAACGGCGATCCAGACCTCGTCGATGTGGATGCCACGGTCTGTCATGGTCACGTCGATGACCTCGGCCACGGGCACGCCATGGGTGTGGGCAAAGGCAATGCCCCGCCCGCGTCCTGGCCCAATATCAGCACCGGACCAGTTCGACATTTCGCCCACAGCCTCCAGAACGCGGCGGCTGTCCGCGTCGGCGATCAGACGCAGCCGTTCCTCTAGCGGGTCTGCGCCGGCGGCGTGGATGAGTTCGGACAAGAAACTCTCGTGGAAGAAAGTGTTGGAGCAGGCCCCGGGCGAGCGCCAGGAGCCAATCGGCATCATCGGCGGCGCGGCATAGCCGGTCACGCGGTAGTTTGGGATGGCATAGGGCTGGTCGTAGGCACCCCAGACCAGCATGGTATCAGGCCCTGGCGGTACGATGAAGATCCGTCCGAACCACGAGGAAACAAGTGAAGGGCTGATACTGTCGAGGTCATAGGCCAATACGCGACCATTTCCAACGGCGCCTCGGCCAACGGCCATGTGCAGGGGGCGGGGGAAGTCGTGGGTCATGTCCTCTTCCCGGCTCCATGTCGTCTTGATGGGTGTGTCGGGCATTGTGGCGGCGATTTGGATCGCCTGCACCACATAGTCGTGGTCGAGCCTGCGGCCAAAACTGCCGCCAGCGGGCAGGGCGTGGACGGTGACCCGGGATGGATCGACACCGGTCAGCTCTACCGCTGCGTCACGCACCACAGCGGGGATCTGCGTCGCGGTCCAGATCGTAATGCTCTCAGCCTGCACCAGCACCGTGGCACTGAGCGGCTCGAGCGCGGCGTGTGCAAGGAAGGGCGAGCGGTATTCGGCCTCGATCACCGTGGCGTTGGCAAGCGTTGCCTCGACATCGCCATCGTCGCGCAGGCGGCTGTTGCGGAACTTGTCCGTGCGCGCATCCGACAGCGCCTGCCACATCTCGGCGGAACTGGCGGGATAATCGGGGGGCAACCAGTCGACCTCCAGCACCTGTGCCGCCTGAAACGCGAACCAGGTGTTGTCGGCAATCACTGCAAGACCTTCGTTCACCTCGACCACCGACCGCACGCCTTGCATCGCAAGAGCGGCATCGGCGTTGTAGCCCGCCATGCCACCGCCGCGACCGGGGTTGGCGCGCACGGTCGCGTGCAGCATCCCGGGCATCACCACATCGATCCCGTAATCCTGTGTTCCAGTGGATTTCGCGACGATATCGAGCCGCTGATAGGGCTTGCCCAGGCGCGTCCACTCGGAGGTGGAGCGGAGTGTTACGTCAGTAACTGGCTCAATAGCTGCTGCCTGTGCCGCAAGATCGGTGTAGGGAATGCCCGTACCGTCGGGCAGAATGACGTGTCCGTTTTCAGTCCTCAGGTCAGCACGCGGTACACCGGTGCGGACCGCAGCGGCAGCTTTCAGGGTTTCGCGGGCGGTAGCCCCCGCCATGCGCAGGGTCTCGTGCAAATCCGCAACCGAGGACGAACCGCCGGTGAACTGAGAACTGGTCAGCCGTGCGACATGGCCCATCAACTCGCGCACCGTGCTGGCTACGAAACCTTGTTCCCATGCTGGGAAAGGAAGGCTCTCAGCGGCGACAGTCCCGTTAAAGTAAGCCTGATGCGGCTGGCCGGGGTCGAGCGTGACGGTGGCCGGATCTATGTCCAACTCCTCGGTGATCAGCATCGCTTGCGTCGAGGCAATGCCTTGGCCCACATCTGCACGGGGCACGATGAATGTGATGCCCTGTGGCGTGATCTTGACGAAAGGTGTCAGTGCGGCCTCTCCCTCAGCCAATCCCTTAAGTAGAGGGTTTGGCGTTGGGCGCGTGACGAAATAGGCCCCAAAAGCCACCCCACCGAGAATTGAGGCGGACCCGATGAGGAAACTGCGGCGGGCAATGGTTCTAACGCGTCCCATAGCTTATATCTCCCTTATTGCGCTGGCGGCAGCGTGGACGGCGGCGCGAATGCGGGGGTAGGTCCCGCAGCGGCACAGATTGCCCGACATCGCAGCGTCGATATCCTCATCTGTCGGCTGCGGGTTGCGGGCCAGTAAGTCAGCGGCCTGCAGGATCTGGCCAGACTGGCAGTAACCGCATTGCGCCACCTGATGGTCGATCCACGCCGCCTGAATGACATGTAAGGCTTCGGGCGTTCCCAGCCCCTCGATCGTTGTGATTTCGCCCCAGACATCGGACAGCGCCACTTGGCAAGACCGTACTGCCTCACCGTCGATGTGGACAGTGCAGGCGCCGCATTGGGCGATGCCACAGCCGTATTTCACGCTGGTGATGTTCAGGCCGTCCCGCAGCACCCAGAGCAGTGGCATGTCGCCGGGCAGGTCGACCGTGTAGTTGGTGCCGTTTATCTTAAGGTCCATGGCGTTCTCCGGTCGGCTGGTGGACGAGGCTTGCTTTGCGATAACCACAACCTATGCCCGTCAGCGCAACTCGGCGATATGCATATATAGTCAGAGACATGCATATCCGGTCATTCGGCATTCACGTACTGGCCCCACGCAACCCTTCGTGGCATTAATACAGGGACTTTGAGAGTTCGGGCGCATGGATCATTTACAAACCTATTCCCTCTTCATGGCGACGGAAGTGGCGTGCCGCATCCTCGGCGTCGATCCGCAGGTGATGCTCGAGAACGCTGGCCTTGGCGGCCTTACGCCAGGCAGGTCTGAGGCGCGGGTAACGGCGCAACAGTATTTCGACTGCTGGAACACTATGGGTGCGCTGTCGTCGCGCCCCGATTATGTACCCTATCTAGGCGTTGCGATTTCACGCGGGCCTGTCATTCCTGTGTTCTTCACGCTCTCATGTGCGCCCGACATGGAAACCGGCCTCAGGCGTTTGGCGCAGTTCAAGTCGTTGCTGGGCCCGACCGTGATGCGGGTGTTCCGGGATGGCGATTTGCTGCGGCTGGAATACGAAAGCGTCGATGCCCGCGTGCCCATGCCGCCGAGCCTTGGCGCCCTGCAACTTGTGGTGGCAGTCGAGAATATTCGCGGGGCGACGGCCCATCTGGTCTGCCCGGTTGCAGCGGGATTCGATGGATCCGAAGAGGAACGGCATATGATCGCCGGGCATCTAGGCATCATGCCGGAGCGGTCGCAGGTCACCTATGTGGCCTTTGCGCCCGAGGATGCCAAGCGCCGGTTTATTTCCGAGAACGCCGCCCTTTGGGCTGATGTCGAGGCTGACCTGAGGCTTAAGCTAGCCGCCCAGAACGACCACCTTCCAGTTGCCTATCGTGTGCGAGGGGCATTGGTCGATTTGATGCCCGCAGGACGCACGGGGGCGGAGGATGTGGGCCTTTCTCTAGGGGTCAGCCGCAGCACGTTGCAGAGGCGCTTGCGCGAGGAAGGCACATCCTATCAGCAGGTGTTGGACGCCACGCGTCGCGGTCTGGCGATCCGGTATCTCAAAAAGACCGCCTTACGAGTTGACGAGATTGCGAATGTCTTAGCCTACCGCGATGCCAACAGCTTTTCGAGAAGCTTCCGCAGGTGGACCGGCCAGGCACCCGTTGCCTTTCGCGAAACGCTTAGGCGACAGGCTGGAGAGGCTGAATAACTATTAGACCACCGCTTGAGTTATTCCTCAGCTTTGCTAGCAGCGACCTGCACAGAAGACCACAATAGGTTCACACCCTCTTTTGGGTTTCAATAGCCCGAAAGACAGCTGAAGCGTAAAGATACCAGTCACATTATTAATGGGAACAACCATATTCCCACAAAACTCCGCCGACACAGTGTCCGCAACACTGTGTCTGAACCACAAACCGAAAACACAGTGTTCTGAACATAGCCAGCGACACAGTGTTCACTGTTCTCGCGCCAACACAGCATCCAGCAACTTCACAGTGTTCACCACAGCGATTCCACTCACTGTCCAGCCTGAAAACACGACAAAAAGTGTGCGTTTGGTGTGTTTTTGATTTACACACGCTTAGCGTGCACTCTCAAAACCTAAACCAGTGTTTTCTCTGGTAAAAGTGGTGCCCGGGGGCGGAATCGAACCACCGACACGAGGATTTTCAATGCAGATGGCAGTAGATTTCTTTTTTATTACTGTAAGTTAGATTACAGAAATTTTGGTGTGCGTAAAAGTGTGTTTTTGGTGATTTGAGGATGAACGAGGCGAGAACACTGTGTTGAACACAGCGTTTGCGACGGTGTGTTAGGCATCAACCTCATTCTGCTTTATTCAAAAGGAGATATGGGTTTAAAAGGTCAGCCACGGTTCACCATGAGCCAAATAATGTGTGGTTTGAACCCACGCGGTGAGCTACGAATTATCACATCCATACCAGATGCAATAGCCGGCACCTAGACTTGGATGAAAAGATATGTGAAAACTGTAGCTTTAGAACGCTGAGGTTATATCTTACGCAAACTGCAAAAAGAGGGGATCGATGCGCCTTATATCATTAGTGTTTGGGGGGATTGTTGCATGCTCTTCGGCCTTAGCAAATGAGAAGACAGATTTGATCGCCGAGCTGCAGCTAACCATGCAAAGGCACGTAGACCAGTCTTTAGTTGATGGTGCCATCCAACGGCGTGACTTTGAGACCGGCGAGGTGGTAAAATACTTTCCTATTGATACGCACTCTATGGTTATGGCTTTGGATGAAGACTATGTCCTCTGTTTGGATTTAACTACAGAGAGTGGGTCTTCAGTCCCCGTCGATTTCTACATTACCGAAACTGGAAGTGGCTTTCGCGTTTACCAGACTGAGATCAACAATCGTGAGGTGCTCGAAAACTTAATGAAAGCGGGCCGTGTTGAACGTGTCAAATAGTTAGTAAGGTTTTATTTTGCTCCAATTGCCACGACCAACAGTTCTGTTTCTTAAGCTGTTACTTTTCACAATCCCAACTTTTCTTTTGCTTGCGGGCGTAGCGCTCTACTTCTTGTACAGTGATAGATTTTTTGATGCCCGTGATGACTTTTCAACACGTCTTGGAAACACAGTTGCTCGGACTGCTGGTTCAATTGAAGGCATATTGGGAAACCAAAACCTCGATCGAGATGCAAAAAGTCATGTCACTAATCAGCTGTTACAACTTCTTCTTGGCAATCAATCGATTAAATGCGCAAAGCTATCAGGTGACGGTATTGAAGTTCCAAATTTGTCGGCGCCTTCAGAGATAGGTTGTAGGTTTGCTCAAATAGACGATTGGCTTGAAGTTGCGTTTGACGCTAATGAGCAGACGGTACTTCGTGTTGGATTTAGCACTGAACAAGTCACACAGATCCGTCAGTCCCAAATACGTAACTCCCTTTCTGTTCTGGCTTTCAGTCTTGTCGCTTCAGTTCTGTCCAGTTGGTTTGCTTTTCGTGTAATTGTGGGTAGGCCGCTAAAGGCATTGATAGATGATATTGTTCGCTCACGTGATCTGGCCGAACACGCGAATGCTACAAAAACTCGTTTCCTCGCAAATATGAGTCATGAGCTTCGCACCCCTCTTAATGGTGTTTTGGGGAACGCTGAGTTTCTCAGAGAAACCAGCCTTACCAGCAGTCAACGCGAGTGCGTAAATACCATTACGAAATCAGGTAATGCACTCAAGCTAATCATTGAGGATGTTCTTGACTTTGCGCAAATCGACGCGACGGCAATTAAGCTCAACAATGACGAATTTGACCTTAGCGATTTAATTTTCGACGCAGTCAGTATGATTGAGATTGATGCTGCTGGAAAAGGCATAGAGTTGTTGGTCGATTGTCCTACACACCTTGAATATAATCTCATCGGTGATGGTGCACGCTTCAGGCAAGTATTGCTGAACCTTTTAAGTAACGCCATTAAGTTCACGAATGAGGGTACTGTAACGCTAGAAGTTAAGCTCGTACTCCAGGGGAGCGAGGCGGAAGTTTGCTGCAGTGTCACTGACACGGGCGTAGGCATATCGGCAGATGCACTCGAAACAATTTTTAAACCTTTTAGCCAAGTGAATGAAAGTACGACCAGAAAATATGGCGGCACTGGCCTGGGGCTAACGATCTCCCGAGAGCTTGTTCGAATGATGGGAGGCGAGCTTACTGCGTCTTCCTCCCTAGGCGATGGGTCAAAATTCACATGTCGGGTTCCATTTCAGTATGGGCAAGTCAGCGAGCTCCCCGAAGAGTACTCAGCCCTCAAATCGTTGACAGAGAAGCGCCACTTCAAGGTTTTATTGGTAGCAAATTGCCAACTCAGTACTGCGATTGCCTCAAAGTATTTATCTTGGTGGGGTGTCCAGCATGATACAGCTGGTTGGTGGGAGAAGGCCCCGCCAATGCTCGAAGCTGCAGCTGCATCGGAAAAGCCTTATGATGTACTGCTATTAGCATCTCAAATGCCTAATTTACGTAATGGGTCGTTGATTGATAAACTTTGTTCCGATCCATTGATAGAAAAGACTTCAGTCATTCTTATGGGGGGGATGCGGAGAGATATCCAGGAACATTTAGGATCCAATAAGATTCAAATGTACACCGTACCCAAGCCTTTGCGACCAAAAATGCTGGCGCAAGCCCTTTATGAAACGTTGATTGACCATCGTGAAACAAAGCACGTTAACGATGGTGCAAAGTTGTCACCGGAACAAAAAGTCTTCGATGGGGTAAAGTTTTTATTAGTGGACGATCACGAGGTGAACCTAAGAGTCTTGGAGCAACAGTTGCAGCCAACCGGCGCAATATTACGCGTTGCCAATGATGGCAGTGAAGCTGTTGAAGTGTTCACCAATTACAAGCCAGAAGTGGTCATGATGGATATTTCCATGCCCAATATGGATGGTTTTGAGGCAACAAAAAGGATCCGCAAGCTGGAGTCTGAAAGTGGCATTGCGCCAAGCCTGATCATTGCAGTTTCTGGTAATGTTTTAAAAGAATTCAAAGATAATGCAAAAGCTGTTGGCATGGATGGTTTCATAGAAAAGCCTACAGATCGCGAAAGTTTAATTCTCACAATATCCTCTAAGATGAAACCGTCTGAAGAGAGCTATCCATCTGAAAAGCTAGTTGAAAAAGAGAGCTCGGAGACAGATGGTTGCGGACCAATAGAGTCTGAAGACATTAGCCTAATTGATATGGAGAGACTTGGTCCACTGCGCTCAATGTTCAAGGCTGACGACTTCTCCCGGCTTTTAGAAACTTTTATTAAAAACGGCGATGTCATAATTGACGAAATCGAAAGGTACGTTGGCGAAGGTAGTTATCTAGAGGCTGCAACCAGTGCGCACCGATTAAAGGGGAGCTCTGCAAACCTTGGTTGTGTGGGAATTTCAAGAACAATGGCTGAGCTTGAACAGACGATAAAAGCGAGCTCTGAGGTGTCATTGGAAGAAGTTGCTTTCGTATCAGTGCTTTGGTCTGACACAAAAACGGCACTGATCGCTACAATTCACCGTGATTAGTTTGTGATAAAGAAATCCCAAATTGATATTGTAAAAATTAACACAAATAAATCTAGCATTACTTAAGTTATCTTCGCCACCCCAGCCGTGCGCATGAATAGCCGGGCCCTATAGAACCAATCCTCTTTGAACAACTGTATGTCGCTGATTTGGGCTCGCTAGCCTCTTTTGACTTTCCAACACTTTCAAGGAAGCCTCGCGCAGCCACTGGCGCGGCTTCAGTGCGTTAGTAGAACTTGTCGCGGGCTGATTGCCCCATGAGTGGTTTCTGGGCTGCAATCGCAGGTTAGGCCATTTGGGCTATGTGTGCCAACCGTTCTGTCAACGGGAATGAGGTGCGACAAGTATCGGTATGAAACGTGAAGGAAATTGCACAAACACAGCGTGCAGCGTCAACCCACGTGCGCCGCTACATGGGCCAGTGAAAAACTCCAACCGATGCATACAGAGCCCGCACAGCTTGTCTGTGGCGCCATCAGCTGAGCTCTTCGGGTTTGGGGTCGTTGAACGGCTTGGGTTTGGCTAGCTTCTGGGGCTTGGTACGTGCCTTTGCCTTGGTGGGGCCGGGTATGGGCGACTGCTTTGGCTTGGGGTGCTGCTTTCGCCACGCCTCGCCCACGACTTCGCTCACCAGCATCGTGCCCACCTGCAGAAATAGGGTGATGCAAAATCACCAGGCTGATTTGATAAGTACTTCCCAGCCAAAAACTGCGCGGCGGGATCTTCTGAGCGCAGGACCCATTTCAGACAGAGCATCACGCCGACATCCTTTCTGGTGCCCGCCATACTGCTTCCGCATGTTCAGCTATGGCTCGATCACAGAGCAGCTTCAGACGATCGAACTGGTCGGCCAGCTGAACATGACCATTATCGCCGCTCGCACGTAGACGGTCGCGGTAGTGACCCAGTTTGTGGGAACACACAGTGAGTGTTTCAACGCTCGGCCCAGTTCCGTGATTGCGCAGTGTTCGTATGTAACCCTCACTGCGGCCCAGCCACGCCCGACAAAACTCTGGGGTGTTGGCCGCGGCTCCTGAACTGATCAGTTCATCTCGTATGTGTTCAATCAGTTTTATGCTCATGGGTTCTCCTATCACGTTGATTTGTAGTGTATTTATGTTGATCGTCGCGTGGGAAAAGATTTATGTTCGGCACATCTCAAAGGGGATTTCTGTGCAGGCCTATTCGCCCATGATGAGAATATGCGCCACCTGTGAACGCCGGGCGGGACCACGCAGCATCAACAGCGGCCGCAGTGTGATCACGACCGTGTCAACAGCGGTGAAGGGTCTATGCTTGGGAGGGGCGCACGATCACGCTCAAACGCTGCTCCCAGCCAGCTGTGCAAAACACGTGAAATGGCCAGAGCTGCGATAGCTGGCTGCGGATGCAGGTCACCAAGCAAGCGATCTTTAACGAGGCGATTTTGCCCGCGCAAAAACAGTAAAACAGCGGGGCATTTTTCGAGGATTTGGTCTTGCGCGCGACCAAACACAGTAAAGTGGTTTACTGGTTCAAACACAGTAAACTTTTTTAGGCACTTGGATTAGCATCGCCGCGCAACACCATAATCCTGTAATATAAAAAGTCGTTTTTTAACCGTAAGGTTAAACTGCCTATGGTTGATCTATTTATGGCTGGGCATTACCTTGAGCGGATCAACCTTACACGGGAGTCAGCCAATGGTGCGAACGGGAACTATATCCTCACCCACCGCTGCGATTGGCTGACGCACACAGCGCAGATTATTTGAATTGAGCAAGGTGCCAAAGCGGGTCACCAAGCAAAGGATCTTTAACGTGATGGCGTTGCCCGCGCAGAACCCACAAAACTACTCTGTGTTTTTGATTATGCCCCGGTTACACCCACGAACACAGTAAACCAGTTTACTTTCAAGAACACAGTAAACTAGAACACAGTGTTTGAACTTTTTAGTACACTAAAACAATGAGTTGCAATTTTTTGATTGTTTGGTCAAGCGAGTAGCGTTTCCATATTTCGCGTTTCGCGTGTTCTTTTTTTCTGCTTTGACGTGTATCCGTTTTTGGAAACACGCCTTTGGAGGAAGTTGGCTACGCAGTGAGAACAACAAGTCTCTCAGCGCACACAGCATAGCGGTGTACCCCGTCCCAAGTTCTGTGTTTGACGAACTATGTTTCCCCACAAATGTCCGAACACAGTGTTTGCCACACAGAACTCTGAGTTTTGACGAAAACACAGTGTTCGCAGTTTTTGTCCCAACACAGAACCCATCAGTTCGACCCGTGAATTTCTGTCCCGTTGCTAAATACACGGGAAAGGCGTGGAATGATGGATTGGCGACGTGAACGACTAGAACTGATGGCGTACTTGCTTGAGCAAGACTGGAACGTGTTCGGCACGCTGAAATTTGTTGACGGCAGAACCATCGGCAGTGTCACCGCCAACAAGCTGCTTCGCTCATACTGGAACCGAATTGATCGCGTGTTCTTTGGTCACGCTGCTGATCGGCGAAATATTCGTGTGCCACGCTGGTGCTTCGCGCACGAAGGCACAGACACGGAAAACTTCCACGTCCATTTCCTGCTGAAGTCACCCATCGCTGACGTCGAATACGCCTGTTGTGTGCTCAACGCTGTGTGGACGCAGCATCATCAGCAAACCGGACCCATAGCCAAGAACTGGATTATGCCGGTGAAGATCAGGCGGGACGCGGTGAACTATGTGACCCGTGAATACTGGCGCTTGGGCAGCGCCACCATCTTGGACGACATCTGCTGGGACAGCACGAATTTGGCAGAATTGGCTAAATACGAGCATGACGCTCAGGCGGCACGAATTCATAGGGCAGCCAGCCCACTCTGGCTCAGGCAAGCACAACAGGCATTACAGGCTCAACAGGCAGCGTATGCGGCAGACGACGGAAACCTCGTAGTGAAGCGTGGCAAGGCCCCTTCACGCTGACGCATATCAGACAATTCAAATGGGATCATGTCGTAGGCGGAAACCTTGGCACATCCTTGTTCAGTGGCAACACACAAGTTCAACCAAAGAAACACAAAACACTCACAAGTGATGAGAACATAAAACACTCAAGCAAACAGAAAAACACGTATTGATTGAACGCATGATCAACTTGACACAAACACAATCAACCACAAAGAGCTCAGCGAGCAATACAGAAACAGAACCACTTGAACGACACTGAGTGGCCACAAACATCACATAAACAATTGGATAGCGTCAGCGGCACACACCGTTAGACGCTTTTTTTATGAGCGTTTGTTCGGTTCTCGTGCGCACTTCCATTTCTTGTCACAACAGCTGTCTTTTCGGTCGTCCACACAAATCTCTGATCATATGTTCGCGCTATAGGTGTATAGCAAGGGAGCACTTAGCAGATGACTGCATTGGCAAAACTCAACTTCAAATCGGTTACTCGCAGCACAACACGTGATCCTGTTCTGGCTCGTCGTGAAAAGCTGGTGGCGGGATTAAAAGAACAAAAACTGGTCTATGCCGCTGCACTCAAAGGCGAAGATCATCGCGTTGAGCGTCACAAATGGATGAACAACGAGCAGGGCGAGAGGGTCTTGGTCAAAACCCATCGTCGTGTACGAGCGTGGTTCTTTGAACAAGACGGCGGGTGGTATGTTCAGTGCCGTTATGGGGCACGTGTGATTGCTGCTGATGGCATCAACAATGCTGTGTTCGTCAAAACACTCAAAGACGTGGGTGCTGTATTGGATGCGTTTCTCACAGCTGCGTCTGGCGGGGAGTTGGACACAGCTATTGCCAAAACAGCGGAACGAAAACCCCGCATCAAACCCGGCGCGGCGCGGGCGGCGCAAGATGGCTGAATTCAAGACTGACCGCATACGGGAACTCAACGATCGTGCACGGCAGTCATTCACCAGCTGTCGTGTTGTGATCACACGTGGCATTGCTGAGCTTGGTGATGATGCAGTTAACCAAATACTGGCACAGGTCAGATCGTACGACCGCTTTACGCCAGACAATGATCCCTATCAGGAGCACGACTTCGGGTCGTTTCGGTGGGGCGAGGTTCAGGTGTTCTGGCGTTGGGACTATTACGACTTGGAGTACTCAATGCACTCGCCTGACCCCGCCGATGAAACCGTCACAGCTCGGGTGCTCACGGTGATGCTAGCCGAGGAATACTGATAGATTTACCCCATTTTTTGCCGACCAAGGTCCTAAAACTGATCCTACCGAAGTCGTTGCTGTTCACGTGCCGCTCTGCCAAACTTGCTACGAAAACGCCGCACCAATCATGCGCTATGGGCGGCACGGCAATGACACTGGAGATCAGAAAGCATGGGACAGTCGGGTACAGCGGACCGCCAGCCAGACAGCGATCGTCGTACTGGTCCTGAGCTGCAAGTCATGTTCACGCAGGATGGTGAGGCACGCGTGATCACGCTTGAGGGCAGGCGCGAGGATTACGAATTTGACTTTGATGACGGCGAACTTGAGGTCGAATCTCGTAATGGGAAGTTCGAATTAGAGCTCGATGATGTGGACAGCTTCGAATTTCTGTCCAACCGTCCCAGCGAAGCCGCTGGAATCCTGCCTAACGGGTTTGAGGAAAAATTTCAAATCGGCTTCATACAGGACGGTGAGGCCCGTGTGATCACGCTTGAGGGCAGGCGCGAGGATTACGAATTTGACTTTGATGACGGCGAACTTGAGGTCGAATCTCGTAATGGGAAGTTTGAACTAGAGCTCGATGATGTGGACAGCTTCGAATTCCTACCCTTAAACTCTGCAGATGATCCAGCAGATCTTGGTGTAGGCAGCCCCGAAGCCGGTCGTGTTGCGACGCTGGCTGGTCCTCTGCATGATTTTGACTTCTTGTTGCAGGATGGCGCGCTGGCGGTTCGCAACCGGTTTGACGGTGAGGTGGAGTCGCTGTCGGAATTCGATAGCTTCATTGCTGGTACGGAAACTTTCCGGACGGCTGATATCCTGGCACAACTCGAGCAGCCAGGCCCCGACCTTTTGGCCGAAGGCGGCCCGCGCCTTATGATGGTCAATACGCCCGAAGTCACTCCAAGCGTCCTCTGGGATCAGATCCTGCAATCAATCGTTGTGGAAAGTGGCGGCGGGCCGACCAACGCGTCGCGATCATTCTCGATCATGCATACCGCAATTTATGATGCACAGGCCAGTTATGACCCGGTCGCACAACGTGTGTCGATCGACCTTGAGGGTGACAACTTGGATGTTGCGGCCCTGTCTGACGCATCAACAGCCGAGATCGAGACGGCCATGCATGTTGCGGCCCATCGAGTGCTATCGGAGCTTTACCCGCAATATCAGGAGAAGCTCGATCAAGTGATATCGCAGCGTATCGGGCTGGATATCGCCGATGACTCGCGGGCCTATGAGGTCGGGGCGGATGCGGCTCAAGATGGCCTGACACCGCGTCAAGTGGAAGCGACACAGCTGGCTGCGATATCCGAGGGACTCTATACGCCGGTGAATGCTGATCCGGCGCCCGAGACCCGTAAGGACATCGCGCGCTGGACGCCGGAGAAGCAGGGCATCCTGTCTCCGACGCCTGATGCGCTGCAGACCTTCCTCACGCCGGAACTCAGTCTTGCGGAAGGGTTTGCGCTCCCTGAAACGCCCACTGGAGAAACTGACACGGTGCTGACGCGTCCTGATGGTCCTGAGCCGTTTTTCACGGCTGAGCATGCGGGTGCGGCCCTTGATTTTCAGGCAAAGACGGTCACCCTTGCGGCTCCGGCAGAGATAAATGGTGTGGCGTTAGAGGCTGGAACCACAGTGCCTGTGGACAAATCCCTGATCGGTCCCGTCATCAACCCTGCCTTCATCTCGCAAGCCGAATCCCTCGTTCAGACAAGCGCGACGCTGACCGAAGATCAGAAGATGATTGCCGAATTCTGGGAAGATGGCCCCGGCACTAGCTACCCTCCTGGTGCCTGGATGACGCTGGCGCAATATGTGTCGCAGCGAGATGGGCATGACGCCGCAACTGACGCGCTTTTGTTCATGACGATGGGCAATGCCATGTTTGATGCGGCGGTTGCGACCTGGGATGCCAAGGTGTTTTTTGATTATGCACGCCCTGTCACGGTCATCCGCGACTTGGGGCATCTGGGGCTGATTGGGGAGCAAGGTATTGACGAACTGACCGGAGAGCCCGGATATGTGATCCAAGCGTTTGGCGGCATCGACCCCGACACCGGCACCAGCCTTGGCACCCGAACGATCCTGGCCGAGAACTTCATCACCTACCAGCTGCCTGGCGGCGAGCAATCACCACCCTTCGCGGAATATACCTCGGGACACAGCACATTTTCGGCGGCCGGTGCGGCTGTGCTTCAGGCGTTTACCGGGTCAGACCATCTGGATGCGCATATTACCGTGCCTCCAGGGACGAGCGCCTTTGATGCAGCACTTCCGGGTGATGTGTATCAGTTTCAATGGGATACGTTTTCAGAGGCAGCTATAGATGGTGGCGCATCTCGGATCTATGGCGGGATTCATTTCAGTGATGGCAATCTCGATGGGCTCAGCGCCGGCGCCACCATCGGCGCGGACGCCTACGCACTTGCGGTAGACTTTACCAATGGCACGGCACAGCCAGAACAACAGCCCTTCTTCGATGAGTTTTTCATCGCCTGAACGCAGAAACACTTTGCAAATACGCATAGATCATTTGAGTTTAGCACCTTGTTTGAGGACCGTGTCTGCTGCGTCACAGGCTGGAAGCTCTGTTGTTGTGCTGGGAACCGCTGATTAGCACTAATAGACCTGCGCTACGCTAAACTCTCACAACTCCTGCTTGAACGGTGGAAGCTATCTGGGCTGGGCAACATAGCCCAAAACCTCATAGAACATGCATTGTATGAGATTTTGGCTTAAGTCATTGAATTCATTGCATGACCAATCAGTGCCATTTCTGGTCGACCATCCAAAACCTCAGACTTTATAGTCAAGCATATGAAAACATGAGGTTTTTAGGGGATCGCACCATGCGCCAAGCACAGACATTGAACGAAGCTCAGCTGCGTCGCGTTATACAGTACTGCCGCAGTCGTCGTCATCCAACTCGTGACGAAACCATCGTGCTGTTCAGCTTCTACGCAGGACTGCGTGCCAAGGAAATCGCTGCGCTGAAACGTGGGGACGTGTTCGACAAAGCGGGCTCTGTGCGTGAACAATTCATCCTGTCAGCGGCCCAAAGCAAAGGCGGCAGGACACGCACAGTGTACGTGAACCAGCGCTTGCGTCGTGCATTGGCGGAATATGCTGCAGGCTTGAACCTCAGTGACCCCAATCGTCCCCTGTTTGAAAGCCAAAAGGGCGGGCACTTCTCAGCCAACACCATGTGCCAGCTGTTCTTGGACATTTACCGGGCTGTTGGGCTCAAAGACGCTTCCAGCCATAGTGGTCGCCGTACCTACATCACAAGATTGGCAAACAAGGGTGTGGGTGTGCGCTTACTGGCCGAATTGGCGGGACACAGTCACATCTCAACCACACAGCGTTACATCGACGTGAACGCAGAGCAGCTGAGTGAAGCAGTGGAGCTTTTGTAAGTGCCCCCATTTTCAGGCAACTATATCGGGTCAGGCAGAAATTTTACGGTCAAGTCGTAAAGTGGCGTTACTTGCAACTCTGCATTTATGGGGAGAAAAGGACAGTCCTCTTTTGAGACTAGCAGACCATATTCAGCCATCGGCATAAACAGCTTTGGTGTTATCACATTACTCAAAGCACTATTTCTTTGCTGCGGCGTGCGGGCGCCTTGAAGAACACGGTTCATCAACAAATGCACCGAGCATCCTGCTGGCCCTGCGTCAGATATGTCTCGAAGAAACATGTCAACCGTCGGCAGCCCCGTTCTTGCGAATGCGTTCTCCGCTTCAGCTATGGATGAAACTACATCAGGATGGACAGCAAATTTATAGATCACGGAAGCCGTTAAATCCTGACGCATACCATAGTCTGTGATTTTAATGCATGTGTCTGTTTCTACAGTATAACCCAACTCAACCGCTTTTTTGCGCACCAAGGCAAGGGCTGAATAGTCTGACTGTTTCCTTATACGCTGTAAAATTTCGTCCATGTTCCCACGATAATTTTGCCATCGCATAGCCCTAGCGAGGTCATGACAATAGTCTCGCCTTAATGCGCCTGTTTTTGTAAGTGGTATGCTATCTTTTCCTCTGAGGGACGAGAGCAAGTACGACAAGCCTCGCGTAAGAGGCGAATATCGCATGACTACTTGATCATCATTTGCGTCCTGAAGTTCAAAAGCCACAATTTTGCCCAACCATTCAGTTTCATCATTTGCGCGACGCTTTTATAGCACAGTTTTGCCAAGGTCTAACTTCAGGCTGTGCCCACCCCACCATCCGCCTTCTGCGCAGCATATTCTTCAGCTAACAACTCGTAGCGCTTGCCGGTGAACATATCCTTTTTGATACGCGGGGTCATGTTGCTGTAATGGCGTTCGATCATGCCTATGCTCAGGCCCATCTGCTGGGCTAGTCCGTGGATATCCATGCCGTCATTGACCAATGCGAACGTGGCATAGGTGGGCCGCAGACTGTAGATTACGTGGTTATCGCCCGGTTATGGACATATCAGCAGATCCTTGTCGCTCAAAAACGCCTTGAAGTTCCTTACCCAAAAATATGTGCCACGTCACCAACAGGTCTATGAAAGTGCGTATTTGGGGGCCCGGGCATTGCATCACATTTGATCACGGTGTCTGCTATGAGCACAAAGCCAGCAAGAGGGCAGAGCATGACGACCAAAACCAACAGTGTATTCGTTGCGATTGCGTCTTACGTTGCATTCGCCACCCTACCACACGCTGCAGCAGCAGAAACATGGCAATCAGTGCAAGCCATCTTCGAGGAACGCTGTGTCGCCTGTCATTCCGGCGAATATGCGCCCCTTGGCCTTGCTTTAGACAGTTATCAAGCACTGATGTCCGGCTCTGAGAATGGCTCGGTCGTGGATATTGCCATCCCCCAGCAAAGCGCCCTGGTTCAGCGCATAACAGGAGCAGCAGAGCCAAGGATGCCATTGGATGGGCCTCCATTTCTATCAAGCACGGAAATCGCAACAGTTGTGGCTTGGATAGCAGCTGGAGCCGTTGAGCCAGAGGCAGAATCTCCAGATACGACAAAAGCCGACGACCCTTATGCAGATGGCCAAATCACCTATGACGAAGTGGCCAGTGTTTTCGGACGCCACTGTGTTATCTGTCATTCGGACAACGGACGGTATGATAGCCCACCTGAAGGGCTTCGACTTTCTTCACTGGAAAATATTCTTCGAGGTGGCGAACGGTTGGCAGTTCTGCCTAGCAATGCACAGGCATCAGAAATCATACGTCGAGTGGAAGGGTACAGCGATCCGCGGATGCCCTTAGATGGGCCACCATGGCTTAGCAAAGAGGAAACTCAGCTGCTGCGCGATTGGATTGACGGCGGTGCGAAATCTGAGGACGGAATACCTGCAGAAATACCTACAGGCGCAAGAGTTCGCATGAGAGGGATATTGACAGGACGCCATGAGATTGATGGCGCAGTTTTCGTTGTCACCGGTGACACACGTATAGATGATGTACCTAGAAAAGGTGGCAGGGCGGAAGTACGCGGGCATATCAGCGCCAATGGTGACATCATCGCCGACCGCTTCAGAGATCGATAGCAAGCACCAGCTATCGACCAAATCTATAAAATTTCAGGCTTGATCTGACGTACACTCAACCCTCCACGCTGAACAGCTGAGCGCTGCGGCTGAACTACTCTGACTTGTACCGTTTTTTGAATTCGTCAGCTGGCAAATCGTACCTTTTTCCAGTGAACATTTCTTTCTTCATGCGCGGCTCAAGATGGCTGTAATGCCGCTCAATCATGCCGATTGACGTCCCCATCTGCTTGGCCAGGGCGTGGATATCCATGCCGTCATTGACCAATGCAAAGGTGGCATAGGTATGACGCAGGCTGTAAAGCGTTCGATCCTTGCCAGTCTTTGGGCACTTGAGCAGGTCAGCATCTTTCAAAAAAGCTTTGAACGTCTGACGCAGATGCTCCGTTACAGTGCCATCTGGCAAGCAAAACACAGGCAAATCCAGCTTCTGCTTGAGCATGTCGTAGAAGTCGATATCTTTGATCGCATCAGTGCGGGCATGAATGCGCTTGAGATAGCCAATCGTTCCAGCCCGACCGATGGCTTCATGGGGTTTGGTTTTGCCGTGCAGGTAAAACTCTACATATTCTAAGCCGCCGTCTTCAAATATCGTGACATGCTTCCAGCGCAGGTTTTGTGCTTCGGTACCATGTCGCATGCCGGTGTTGGCCAAGATCAACACGTAGTCCCTGAGTAGGTAACGCATATCCCGTGACTTGCCGCCTTTGCCTTTGTCGATCCAGTGCGGCAATTTCCGGATCAGAGTGCGATATTCATCACGGCTGAAATCAGGTCTGCGTTCAGCACCCTCACCCTTGTTGGACAAGATCGGCACTTTGCCCTGGGCTATGAAACCCCGCGCCACAGCCTCATCGAACACTCTGTTCATAGCCGAGTTGTGCGTGTTCAGCGTCGACGCTTTTGGTTCACGACCAAGCTGCTGGACCCGCCAACGATTGAAGTCCTGAATTTTTTCATGGTCGATGTTGGTGATGAATGTCTTACCGAAAAACGGGATGAAATACAGGTTCAGCGCCTTGATGTAATCCTTATAAACCTTGCGCCCGGCTTCCGCGTCCAGCTGCCGCTGCATGTCAGCAATCGCCAGCTTGGCCACGTCCTCAAACCGCTTGGTCACAACAGGCAGGTCATGCTTGGCGCGGAAGCGATATTCAAGATATTGGTCACGGGCCACAGTCTTGGCTTCTTCCAAGTCGGTCTTGCCCGTGCTGATGCGCACCCAGTGCTGATCGATCTTGAAGGTGGCCTGCCAGCGCTTGCTGTTGCCGCGCTTGTAGACCTTGACCTCGCCGTCCAACAGTACGTGCGTATTTGGGCTGAGTGCGACCATGCTTCCCTTCCAGCAGCTTCATCGCACAGTATGGTTTTGTGTTGGCACTGTCAGCCAGAAAGCGCAGCTCAACACGTGCACCCGATAAAGAGTCCGAATTGTGACAAATCTTCAGCTATTCGTTCGCCACTAATGCAAAGATTCCACCCTCATACAGGTACCAAGCCCGCTCTCTGGTCTCGTTGGTGACAAAGGGATAAAGTACCCGTGGAGGCACTAGGTCATTTCCGTTACAGGTGACCCTGTGGACGAATAGCGTGTCACTGTCCGCTTCCATATCAGATTTCAGCGGGATGAACTTTTTGAATTCGGGGTTTTCGAAAAACTCGGTATTGGCATAGGTGGTATAGGTCATGGACTGACCCTTGAAGTCGCAACTGTAGAAGTAACCTTCAGCGTATCCGCCATCGAACATTTGCGTCTGTCCAATCACTTTTTCAGGTTGGACGAACCAGGCTTCACCAGTGAATTTCTCAACAGTCCAAGTAGTGTCTATAAAGTCCGCATTCGCAGGGCTTACCGCCAGCCCGAAGGCAAGGGCTGCTGCAAGAATTCGGCTTCCGGCTGTCTTTGCTTGAATTTCCATGGTATCAAACTGACATGAAACGCCTTCTCGCCTCAACCCTATTCGCACTGCTGCCAGCTTCAGGCCTTGCGGATGAGACCTGCTCAATTGAGGTGGATGGCCTGCTGTATCACCACGGGGAATGCCGATACTCCAAAACACTCTATGCTGACCGATTGTGGTCGATTGAGGTTGGCCAAAAGACAGACGACGAATCCTTGGGCTATTGGGTTCTTCTGCTTGAAGACTCGGACGGGACCTACCAAGGCCACTGGAACGGATCCTACGGTGCAAGCCATGCGCACAATCGCTTGGGTGAGATGCAGCTTGAAGACGAGTGCTGGATAGGTGACGATTCCCGTATATGCCTTGGCGTTCCTGTCGGTACAGTTCCGACCTATCGTATTCTCGAAGGGGATCAGTCACCGCTGGATAACACTGTCGAGGCTAATTTGAACGGCACCCGGTACGTGATCGACCATGACAGTTGGGAGCAAGTGGGTCCCTACAAGATCGGATCAACAAAAGACCTTGACGGAGACGGACACCCAGAGACCGTCGTTGAACTGTCCAATGGCGGGAACTGCTGCCCCGGAAAACTTTCCGTTATCTCGTATCGCGGTGACGGATTTTTCGAAATATTAAACGGTCAGCCAATTTCCAATGGATGGGATGGATATGAGCTTGTCCCATTCAAGGGCGAGACGCTGGTTCGGGTGAAAGACAGGGCTCTGGGTGCCGACAACTACGAGGATTGGCAATCGCAGTCAGACTATGCCCAGAGGGATGGAAGGCTGGTCAAGCTGACGGAGCGTTTCAATTACGCCAAGTCTGTCAGCCTGATGGAACTGACTGCAGAAGAAGTTCGAGACGCTCCACGGCAGACAAAATCTTTTGATTTCGACCTTGATCTGGACGGGAGGCTAGACACCGTAACATGTGCGTATTGGGATCGATGGGGAAGCCTGAGCTGTGATGTTCAGTATGATGGAGATACGCAGCCAACAAAGATGACATGCAAACGTTTTGCAATTCTGCCCAAGGTCAGTGAAGGTTACGTCAGTTTAGAATGTGATTAACACCCTGAAGTAAAAGAAAAAATACAACACATCAACTATGAAAGAACCAAATATGAATTTTGCCTATGAGCAAGTTTGTTCAGAGAAATTTTCTACCGCAGAACTTTCCTTACTTCAGAACTTCTTAGATCGTGGCCTTGAAGCGCCAATTTTTTGAAAGATTGAAATGATTTATTGCTCAAAGGTTTATTAGCACTTATCCAAAATCCACTTACATGCTTATCAGATCTCTGGATCTTGAATCCAGTAAGCGATTTTTCAAGAATCTTTATAACAATTTCAGTATCATTCGCATCTACCGCCTTAAGGGATTTCAGAATCCTGCTCCAGTCACCATGTTTTAAGTAGTGTTTCATCGCATCTACGATATTCATAAGGGAACCTGCATCAGGGCATTGATTGAGCGCAGCGCACATAGAATTTTGGCGCTGGGACACTGCAGAAGATTCAAGCTCTTTTGCTAACTTACGCTTTTGGTCAGCGAGTTTCTTGCGTTCATCTATAAGGCGCAAGAGATCGCGATCGTGGTTAATTTTACTCATTGCTGTTCTGCCTTCTAAAGCTTGTAAAACAGCACAGGGCCAAAAAACCAAAGAGAATGTAGCAGCTGGTTCAAACTTGATTCACCTACCCACCGAATAGAACAAAAACAAAAATTATGATTGCAGCTCCAATGATCCAGCCAAGCCAAGTTCTGTCATCATTGGAAGATTTAGACGCCGTAGATATAGGGCGAAAGCTACCTTCAGTAATACCAGTGTGGTTTTTATCGAACTCCAGCCGAACGGTGTGATTGCCGACTTTGAGCTCTTGTGTCGCGAAATGTGTTAGATGCCCCTCCGAAGACGAGAGATGATCAATCACGGCTGGGACTTGCTGTTGAGCACCATATATGATTGCCTTTCGTTCAAGATCTTGAAAATGGTTTAGTAGTTTTTGCCTTACTGCAACATCACCTGCGGCTAGCCACTCAAATCGCCGCTCAAAATTATCTGGAATTTCAAACTCCTTTACGACTGCAAGTGTGTGATCAGTGATCTTTTGGATGACATTTTCTGCACTCACGTCTGCTCCAACAGTGAACGTGGT
Organism: Roseobacter sp. AzwK-3b; assembly: GCF_000170875.1. Lineage (NCBI taxonomy): Bacteria > Pseudomonadati > Pseudomonadota > Alphaproteobacteria > Rhodobacterales > Roseobacteraceae > Roseobacter > Roseobacter sp. AzwK-3b. The sequence goes on along the minus strand of NZ_ABCR01000002.1, from coordinate 274,597 downwards.
GTTTGATTTAGGCCCAAGATGCTTCCATAGGCTCTCAACTAAATCGTATTTTTTTTCCAACGGCATCCGGGGTGGCAACAAGCTAAACAATCTGCCCGCGACCGTGCCGCTCATTTTTCGACGGCCAGATTTCCAATCCAAAAAGGTTCTTTCAGCATAGTCTTGCTTATCACGGCCAAACTGACGACCGTATTCGTCCATAATTGCTTTCAATTCACGGTTGGCAAGTGAGAAGAAATAGCGCTTCACGTCTTGGTCTGTTCCACCGAGCTCCCTTGTGAGCTGTTGTGCCTCTTCAATGTGTTTTTTAGCGGCTTCATAGCCTAGATTGCGCGGTCTACTTTGGTAACGGTAACCGTTGTTTCTGTATCTCCTGCGTGCCAATTAATTTCACCCACCGAAAAGCTTTTTTAAGCGACCCAAAAATGTCAAAGGTTCAGTATTTAGGGTTATTAGCAACCTATCACCTTCGAATTCTAAATATTTTGAAAGCTCAATATTGCTGCCATTATTATACAACACACGCATACTAGAAAAACGTGGAACAATGGTTTTCTCGAATTGCTCCTCAAAATATTCACGCGATTTTTGGCTCAGGTTTTTTTTTACGAGGTAACTCATAAAACGCTCCGAAATCTCGTTATCAGACAGATTCAGATCTATCATAAAACGGGTCATGAAAACCTCTACCCGCCTCCTAGAAGAGCCGCTATCAGAACCATAGCGAGCAAACCTCCCCCAATGTAGTATGGAGTTAGATCGCGCTCCCCCGTCTGAGATTTGGTAAGCTTACCTGTCTTAGCTTGGTCAGTGTTTCCCATGATAACTTCAGTACGGCCGATGGATGTCTCCTGCGTATGAGTAATCGTTACAGAATTGCCATCTTGAGCCGCTTCATTAGTGGTATTCGAGAGCGAGTTTAAAGTTGCCCGGAGCGCATCCGAGTCAACTCTCATTTGATGGGCTGCTGCGCTCACATCCAGAACTTTGTTGTTATAATCTGCCAGCATCTTTGCTCGCTGTTCTTCTGGAATACCTGCGAGGTCAATTGTTGGAGTTGGCCCAAAGTTGACCGTTGTTGGAGTGTGGTCAACCCGAACCGCAACATCTCTGGCTGTTTCTTTGTCTTCTTTAGACAACTCTCATCTCCTACAATCTTTCACCAGAACGCCACAGAGCAGGCTCGATGAATTCGCCCTGCCAGATACCACGTCCTGCATTTTTAGCATCAGTCTCATGTGGTACGTATACATCATCGTACCTGCGGTACGCTAGTGCCCAGCCACTTGCGACCATAGATGCGCCAATGTCGGACCCGTTGACGGAACAGGTTGCAATAGTCCGGCCATACCGGTCTGTGTCAAGAGTCTCACATGTGACGACTGACCGCCCAAGAAGTTGTTCAAGATAAAAGGTGGATCGTTGTCCACATTTATATTTCGCGCTGTTTACGGCACATAACTGGCCTATTTCGGGCGCATCTATTCCATGCAAACGTATACGGGTTCCCATCACATCAATCGTATCGCCGTCAATGACCGATGCAATGCCCATCAGTGAGCCTTTGGACGTTGCATCATTATGGTCGAATTCGTTTGGGGAACTTGTTGCACTCTCATGTCTTTCGACATCGAGATTATTTCGAACTGTAAGTGTCGACCTTTGGCTATCTTCCACGAGGAATAGCACCAGCGCAAATACCAAGGGCACAAAAAAAGCGAGCATCGCTATGCGGTTCAAATCATACCCCTTTAGCGAAAGATGGATGTTTCTACTAGGATACAGTCGTCGCTGTGTTCAATCCAAGTAGACCAGCACATCGCTGCGTCTCCCTGCACCCATAAGTTCAAGATTTAGCTTGTTCAATTTTTTGAGATGAGCTCGATCCGCCAATTTGGAAAGTACTTGGAAGAGAATGCATGACGGCTTCCGGATGCGAAACAGCTTTTAACGCAACTGTGTTTGGGGACTATGTTGCAAAAACTGTGTTCAAACACTGTGTTTAACACAGTAACCGCAAACACTGTGTTCAACACAGCAAATCACCCAGCTGCACAGCTCAAACACGCGACAAAACTGTGCGATGAGTGTGCAACACATTTCGTAAAAATGTGCGATGTCTAAGTTACTGATTTTGCTGGTTTAAATGGTGCCCGGGGGCGGAATCGAACCACCGACACGAGGATTTTCAATCCACTGCTCTACCCCTGAGCTACCCGGGCATGGGGAACGCGTCAGCGTTCGGGTGCGCGTGTCTTAGGCGAGCGCGCACGGCGTGTCCAGAGGGATTGGCAAAATTTTCAATGTGGTTTCGCCCGCTCTTTTTCCGCCTCTTCGAAAGCGCGCTCGATATCTTCGGGGTCTTGAGACGGGACCGCATAATCACCCCCAAACCATTTCCCCAGATCCACATCCGCGCAGCGCTTCGAACAGAACGGACGAAAGCGTGTGTCGGTCGGCTTTTGACAGATCGGACAGGTCATTCGGCCACCTCGCTCAGAGCTATGCGGTCGCGTTTGCGCTGCAACTCGAAATGGCCCAGTGGGGTCCATCCGACAAGGGCCGTTTCGACACGGTCCGCCCGAAAAGCGGCGCGCAGCGTGGTTTCGAACTGCCGGCGATCCTTCTTGGGCATGGGCGCGGGATCTATCACGATTTGCCCACCAAGCCCGCGCAAGCGCAAGTGGCGCGGAAGCTCCTTTGCAGCGGCAAGATTGGCCTTGAAGCCTGATGCCGGCGACATGTCACCACCTGTGTTCACATCCACCGCGATCAGGGCGCGTGTCGGCTCGATCACCATGGATGCCCCGCCCGAAAGCGGGCAGTCCGGCTGACGCAAGGCCTCGATCTGATCGAGCACGCCATGCGCGGCGAAACTTCCCGGTGTCGTGTCCAGCTCGGCCACATCCGTCCACTCGCGCCATGCCAGCAGATGCGGACCATCCCCTTCAGTCAGCTTTTCCGGCCCGGCACCCTCGGCATCCTCGGCTACGGCTTGCGCCAGATCATGCATGGCGCGGATATCATCGGCGATGTCGTCATCGCTGGCCTCGGCGCAGGAGGATCGCAGGATCAGGCCCATCTCGGCATCCCCCATCTCGGCATGGGCGATGGCCAGAAGTGCATCACGCCGATCCTCATCACGAATGCTGCGCGACACGTTCAGTCCGGGCGCATCAGGTGTGACGATGGCGTAGCGGCTTTTATACAAAAGCCTGGAGGTCACCGGCAGGGCCTTGCCCGGCTCGGGTTGGCCGGTGACCTGAACCAGAACGGCCTGACCGGGGCGAAGACCGCTCACCTGTCGCAGAAACCCCATACCATCGGTGGTGCGGACAAAGACGCCTCCCTGCCCCTTGACCGGACGATCCACTACAGCGCGGTAGATCGCGCCTGTCCTTATCCCGTCGCTGTCGAGAAACAGATCCTCCAGCCGCCCATCGACCATCAGGGCCGCCGCCTCATGACCGTTCAGATCATCCAGCACAATCAACCGGCCCTTCATTCTGTCCATCCTCCGAATACAGGGTAGCCCGCGGCCTGCAGCAAGCTTGCGGTCTCATAAAGCGGCAGACCAACCACCGCCGTGAACGAGCCTTCGATCCAGGGAATCAAGGCACCGGCCGGTCCCTGAATGCCATAACCGCCCGCCTTGCCCTGCCAATCGCCAGTCGCCAGATAGGCGTTGAGTTCCTGATCCGACAGGCGCTTCATCCTGACGCTGGTCACCACATCCCGTTCCCAGAGCCGCTCCCCCCGGCGCACCGCGACGGCGGTGATCACCTTGTGCCGGCGACCGGACATGGCCAGCAGGAACTCCGCCGCCTCTGCGGCGGTCGCGGGCTTGCCCATGATCCGGCGGCCAAGGGCCACCGTTGTATCCGCCGACAGAACGATATCCCCGCCATCCGCAACCACGGCCATCGCCTTTTCACGCGCCATGCGTGCGCAATAGGGGCGGGGCAATTCCTGTTTGCGTGGGGTTTCATCTATGTCGGGTGGGCGGATGTCATCCGGCACCACCCCAATCTGAGCCAGCAGCTCCCGCCTGCGCGGGCTGCCGGATCCGAGGATCAAACGCATTCAGTCAAAAGCTTACTTGAAGCGATAATTGATCCGACCCTTGGTCAGATCATAGGGCGTCATTTCCACCTGAACCTTGTCGCCCGCAAGAACGCGAATGCGGTTCTTGCGCATCTTGCCTGCCGTATGCGCGATGATCTCATGGCCGTTTTCAAGCTCGACCCGAAACGTCGCGTTAGGCAGGAGTTCCTTCACGACACCGGGGAATTCGAGCGTATCTTCCTTGGCCATGATATCTCCTTCGTTATGGAATCCGCCTATGTGCGGACCGCGCCTTAAATGGGGCCATTCGCCGTGTTTTTCAAGCTTATAATCAACGCAGGCTCAGGTTTATGGCTTTCTCGACGCGTTCCACCTGCTCTGTCCAGTGCGCGCGGTTGAGCACGACGCCATCGACCCGCACAGCCGCGACAGCCGCGGGCCTGATCTCGGCAAAGGTCCAGCCGGGTTTATTCAACACACCCTCGGCAATCACGCCTGTTGGCGGAAATCCGGTGTCCGGCGGGCCGAAGATACCACCCATGCCCGTGTTTTCATCCACCGCAGGGCACCAGGCGGCCTCGCCCACGGTCGAGGCCATGGCCACGACACATTGCGTCTCGAGCGCCCGCGCCATGGCCCCGATGCGCACCCTCGAGTAGCCCGCCAGCCCCTCGGTGCAGGACGGGGCAAGGATCACATCGGCATCCGACAAGGCTCGCCCCAGAAGCGGAAATTCGACGTCATAGCAAATCAGGATACCGATCCGGCCAAGGGCTGTGTCGAACAGCCGCAAAGGGCCACCGGGGATCACGTCCCAATCTTCGCGCTCGAAACGGGTCATGATTTGTTTATCCTGAACGCCGCAGCCCCCCTGCGGTGTGAACAGCCTGGCCCGGTTGACCGGCCTTGTGCCGTGATCCGGATCGAAAACAGGCGCCGATGCCGCACAGATATGCACCCCGTAGCGTGCCGCCAAATCGGAATGCAGGTTGTCCACCTCCGGCAGCCAGCGCGACACCGCATGCAGGGATCGTTCCAGATCGCCTGCAGCTTCCGCGCCGTCCAGCATCGCCAGTTCCATCGCGCCATATTCCGGAAAAACCAGCAGGTCCGCGCCCTGCCCTGCGGCGTCGGCCACCCAGTCCTTCAGCTTGGCGGCATAGGCGTCCCAGGACTGCACGGGATCAAGCGGATAGGCCGCTGTCGCGATCTTCATCATCTGGCTCCCTTCACAACCTGCACGGCGGGATCACACCCTGCCGCACCCCGCTCAGGCCGCTTGACCATCGGTGAATTGCAGCCGTGCGAGACGCGCGTAAAGCCCGTCTTCTGCCACCAATGCCTCATGCGTGCCCTGAGCCACGATACGGCCCTTGTCCATCACGATGATACGGTCGGCCTTTTTAACCGTGGCAAGACGGTGCGCCACGATGATCGTGGTCCTGGTGCGCGCCATCGCCTCGACCGCCGTTTGCACCGCACGCTCGCTTTCCGCATCAAGCGCCGAGGTCGCCTCGTCCAGCAAGAGCACCGGCGCATCGCGCAGGATGGCGCGCGCAATCGCGATGCGTTGTTTCTGCCCGCCGGAAAGCATGACGCCACGTTCGCCCACATAGGTATCATAACCGTCAGGCAGGACCGCTATGAAATCATGTGCCGCCGCTGCGCGCGCGGCCTCTTCGACTTCGGCATCGGTGGCATCCAGACGGCCAAAGCGAATGTTTTCGCGCGCCGAGGCGGCAAAGATGATCGGGTCTTGCGGAACCAGCGCCATGTCCTGCCGGAAATCCCGGCGCTCCATGTCGGAAAGGGAAATCCCGTCCAGCAGGACACGTCCCTGATCGGGGTCATAAAAGCGCTGGATCATCTGGATCACGCTCGTTTTTCCCGCCCCCGAAGGTCCGACCAGAGCGATCGTCTCGCCGGGGGCAACCTTCAGATCGAAACCGTCAAGCGCTGGCGTTTCGCGGCGCGACGTATAGGCGAATCGGACGTTCTCGAAGCTGATCTCACCACGCACCGGGCGCGGCAAGGCAACGGGCTTGGCAGGGTCGTTCACATGATCTTCCGCCTGCAGCAATTCAACGAGCCGTTCCGTGGCACCGGCGGCCCGCTGCAGCTCGCCGTAAATCTCGGACAGGGCCGCCACAGCGCCCGCCACCATGACCGAATAGATCACGAACTGAACCAGCGAACCGGGCGTCATGTTCCCCGCGCGCATGTCATTCGCACCGATCCAAAGGACGCCGACAATACCGGTGAACACAAGGAAGATCACGATCATCGTCATGGCCGCACGCACCATGATGCGCCGACGGGCCGCGTCGAAACTTTCCTCGGTCACATCTGCAAAACGTCCGCGGCTGGCATCTTCGTGGGTAAAGGCCTGCACGGTCTGAACCGACAAAAGCGCCTCGGATGCATTGCCCGAACTGTTGGCGATCCAATCCTGATTTTCCCGGCTCAGCTTGCGCAGCTTTCGGCCCATCGTCAGGATCGGCACGATCACAAGCGGCACGATCAGCAGCACCATCCCGGTCAGTTTGGCCGAGGTCAGCATCATGAAGATCAGACCGCCGACAAAAATCAGCAGATTGCGCAGCGCGATCGACACAGACGACCCGATCACCGACAGGATGAGCGTCGTGTCGGTGGTGATCCGGCTCAGAACCTCGCCGGTCATGATCTTTTCGAAAAAGGCCGGGCTCATTCCGATCACGCGATCGAACACGGCCTTGCGGATGTCGGCCACCACACGTTCGCCCAACCGCGTGACCAGCGCATAGCGCAGCCCCGTGCCGATCGCCAGCAAAGCGGCGATACCAAGCGAGGCCATGAAATAAAGATCCAGAAGGGCGCTGTCTTCCACCCCGAAATTGTCGATCACCCGGCGCACCGCCAATGGCAGCGCCAGCGACACCATCGCCGTCAGAACCAGCGCAAGAAGGGCCGCACCCAGAAGCGTTTTGTAGGGCTTGAGAAATGGCCAAAGCTCGCCAAGCGCACCCATGTCCTTGGACTTGTCACGCTCCAGCATATCGGCGCCATTTTCAGCTTTGCGCACCATCTTCCATTCCCTTGCCCTTTACGGACACGTTACTTGGCCGGGGAGGCGCGTGGGGTCAAGGGGCCAGATTTGCCGCAGGTGCAAACAGATTTCCCAATAAGCTGGAGCGGGCGGCGGGAATCGAACCCGCATCTCTTGCTTGGAAGGCAAGGGTCTTACCATTACACAACGCCCGCTCAGCAAGGCCGACGCATATTCCAAGCTGCGGCAAGGGTCAAGCAGTCGAGATCAATTCACGATCCACCCCGGCGCAGACGCGAGCAGACCGGGCCGCTTGGCGCCGCTTTCGCGAAAAAAAGGGCCGGCTCAAGTAAGCCGGCCAGTCTAACAGGGAGGTAGGAGGCATGCGCCCCCTAAGCCTATGTATAGCACATTTGCCGCTAAACGTGTGTGCCCGGCAAAAATCCGTGCCGATATGTGCCCTTGCTGCATCATGCAGGCGTGTTGGCCGGAAAAGGAAAGGCCAGCCGCCGCGCGGTGCCGGCGATTGGCCGGGATCAACGCCGGCTCGGGGCGGGCGTCCTCGATATATCGGCAGATCGCATCGGTTTCGCGAATCCGGATCCCGTCGATATCGAGCACCGGAACCTTGCCGAACGGATGGCGGGCCAGATGCTCGGGCTTGTGCGGCTCGCCCGCCAGCACATTGATCTGATCCGGCTGACAGTCCATGCCCTTGTCGGCCAGAACCATCTTCACCGCACGCACATAAGTCGACCCGTCGAACCCGTATAAACTCGTCCCGCGTTCCATGACGTCCTCCTGTGACTTTGCCGTGTGCCGATTGCGTTCAACACATTGCCATTCGCGACGCAGTGCACTTAACTCCGGCGGGAATGGCGGGGCGATCTCCGCCGCATCACCCAAGGGAAGAGAGAACACATATGTCGCGCAGCATTGTCATCGAACAGGCCGGTGGTCCGGAAAACCTGAAACTCATCGAGACCGAGGTCGGCGCACCCGGCCCCGATGAAATCCGGATCGCGCACAAGGCCTGCGGCCTGAACTTCATCGACGTGTATCAGCGCACCGGTCTTTATCCACTGACCTTGCCCCATGCGCTCGGCATGGAAGCCGCCGGCATCGTCGAAGCCGTGGGCGAGGGGGTCACCCATCTCAAGCCGGGCGATCGCGCCGCCTATGCCGCGACACCGCCCGGCGCCTATTGCGATGCCCGTGTCATGCCCGCAGCACAGGTCTGCCCCCTGCCTGACGCGATCTCGTTCGAGGATGCCGCCGCGATCATGCTGCAGGGTATGACCGTGGAATACCTCTTTCACCGTGTCTGGCCCCTGAAAGCCGGGGACAAGGTGCTGTTCCACGCCGCCGCCGGTGGCGTCGGTCTTATGGCCTGCCAATGGGCGCGCTCCGAGGGGATCGAGCTGATCGGCACCGCGGGCACCGACGAGAAATGCCAGTTGGCACTCGAAAACGGCGCAACCTCCTGCATCAATTACCGCGATCAGGATTTCGTCGCCAAGGTCAAGGAACTCACCGACGGCAAGGGTGTCGATGTGGTGATGGATGGCGTGGGCAAAGACACGTTTACCGCCTCGCTTGATTGCATCAAGCCGCTTGGCATGATGATGTCCTTCGGCAATGCCTCGGGTCCTGTCGAACCCGTCAGCCTGCTGACCCTTGCCGCCAAGGGCTCGCTCAAGCTGACCCGCACCACCCTGTTCACCTTCCTCGCGGACCATGAGCGTTGTCAGGACATGGCCCGCCACCTGTTTTCCAAGGTCGAAAGCGGGGCGGTCAAGGTCAATATCGGTCAGACCTTCCCGCTGGAGCAGATCTCGGACGCGCATCGCGCCCTCGAAGGACGGCAGACAACCGGCTCGACGATCATCACGCTTTGACCGGGCGCAGCGCGGCGTGATCCGTGTTAAGCTGCCGGTTCGCAGGTCTCGCGGACCGGTGGCATCGCATGGCCGCACCGCCTGCCACGGCACCATTTTTGCGAAGGGGAGAGACATACCATGACGATCAGACGCACCGAAGGACGGGGTCAGCGCTATGACAGCATTCTGGACACCGTGGGAAACACGCCCGTCATCCGCATCAACCGCATCGCGCCGAAAAACGTCTCCGTCTACGTCAAGTTCGAAGCCTTCAATCCCGCAGGCTCCGTCAAGGACAGGCTGGCGCTGAACATCATCGAGGCCGCCGAGGCCGATGGCCGCCTCAAACCCGGTCAGACCGTGGTCGAGGCGACATCGGGCAATACCGGCATCGGGCTTGCCATGGTCTGCGCCGCCAAAGGCTATCCGCTGGTGGTCACAATGGCCGAAAGCTTTTCGGTCGAGCGCCGCAAGCTGATGCGGTTTCTGGGCGCCAAGGTTGTTCTGACCCCCAAGGCGCTGAAGGGCTTCGGCATGTATTCCAAGGCCAAGGAACTGGCCGAGGAAAACGGCTGGTTCCTCGCCAGCCAATTCGAGACGCCCGACAACGCCGCGATTCATGAGGCCACCACCGCCCGCGAGATCATCAACGATTTTCACGGCGCGAGGCTCGATTACTGGATCACCGGCTATGGCACCGGCGGCACCGTGTCGGGCGTGTCACGGGTTCTCAGACGCGAACGCCCCGAGACCAAGATCATTCTCAGCGAACCGGCCAATGCCGCGCTGATCGCCTCGGGCTATGTCAACACCCGCAACGCGGCGCATCAGCCCACCGAAAGCCATCCCGCGTTCCAGCCGCATCCGATCCAGGGCTGGACGCCGGATTTCATCCCCTATGTCCTGCAAGAAGCGATCGACAAGCAGAGTTACGACTCGCTCGTCCCGGTGGCCGGCGCCGACGGCATCGCATGGTCCAAACGCCTTGCCGCCGAAGAAGGCATCTTTACCGGCATCTCGGGTGGCTCGACCTTCGCCGTGGCGATGGATCTGGCAAAGACCGCGCCCGACGGGTCGGTGATGCTGGTCATGCTGCCCGATACCGGCGAGCGGTATTTGTCTACACCCCTTTTCGACGGCGTCATCGAAGAGATGTCCGACGAAGAATGGGAGATTTCGCGCTCCACCCCGACGGCACAGATGTCGTCGGACTGACGCCACTTCCCGCTTGGGTCTCGCACTTGGTCGGGAAGTGGTCTAAAGTTCGGAAATGGGTCACGCAGCTGACATCGTTGTTTTTTCCGATCTCGATGGAACATTGCTGGATCATCAGGATTATTCCTGGGGTCCGGCCCTGCCTGCCCTGAACCTTTTGCACGATCTGGGCGCTGGCCTCGTGCTGGCCACCAGCAAGACAGCCGCCGAGGTCTGCGGCCTTCGTGACGCCATCGGCTTTCCCGACTGGCCCGCTATCGTCGAGAATGGCGGCGGGCTGCTGGCCGGGGGCCAGACCGACACGCCCGATACAGGGATCTACCTGCAAATCCGCGCGATCCTCGCTGATCTGCCGTCGGGTTTTCGCGGCTTCGGCGACATGACGACACCCGAGATCAGCCACCTGACCGGGCTGCCGCCCGCCCAAGCTGCTCTGGCGCGCGACAGGCGGTTCAGCGAACCGGGGCTCTGGTCGGGCACGGAGCAGGATCTCCAGACCTTTCTCCATGCCGCGTCCGAGGCCGGATTGACCGCCCGTCGCGGTGGCCGCTTCCTGACCCTGTCCATGGGCGGCACCAAGGCCGACCGCATGGACGAGATCATCGCCACCTGCAACCCGGCCCATACCATCGCCCTTGGCGATGCGCCCAATGATCTGGAAATGTTGCAGAAAGCCGATTTTGGCGTGATCGTGAACAACCCCGCCGCCCCCGCAATTCCCCCTCTCCCGGGCGAAGCGCGCGGTCGTATAAAGCGGACGCAAAAGCAAGGCCCCGAAGGCTGGGCGCAGGCCGTGACGGCGCTGCTGACCGAGTTGGGCAAGATCGGAGAACGCAAGGCACATGGCTGATTTTCACCAGAACGGCAGCATCACGACACTGCACAACCTGCGCACCCGTACGCTGGACGATCTGACTTATGAGCTGACCGCCTGCGCCGAAACGCGCAAGATATCCCTGATCCTGCCATGCCTTTACTCCGAACTCGAAGGCCCCGCGCTGCCCGCGATCCTCGATGAGCTGTGCACGGTGCCCTATCTGCACCGCATCATCATCGGGCTGGACAAGGCCGACGAAGCCCAGTTTCGCCACGCGCAGACATTTTTCAGCCGCCTGCCGCAAAAGCATATGGTGATCTGGAACGACAGCCCCCGGATGCTCGCACTTGGCCAGCGTCTCGATGCGCTTGGCCTTGCGCCGCAAGAGGCCGGCAAGGGCAAGAATGTCTGGGGCTGCATGGGCTACCTGATTGCCTGCGCCGACAGTGCGATCATGGCGATCCATGACTGTGATATCCTGACCTATAACCGCGAGATGCTGGCCCGGCTGGTCTATCCTGTGGCGCAACCGGCCTTTCCCTATCAGATGGCCAAGGGGTTCTATCCCCGCATCGACGGGCAGAAACTGAATGGCCGGGTGACACGGCTTCTGGTCAGCCCACTCCTGATCGCCCTCAAGAAGGTGGTGGGGGACCGCGATTACCTCGATTACCTGCGCAGCTTCCGCTATCCGCTGTCGGGCGAATTCGCGATGCGCACCTCGACCTTGCCCGATCTTCGCATTCCATCGGACTGGGGCCTCGAGATCGGGGTGCTGTCAGAGGCGTGGCGCAACCTTGCGCCGCAATCTGTCTGTCAGGTGGACATATCCGACGCCTATGACCACAAGCATCAGGAGCTGTCTCCAGAAGACGCCAATCGCGGCCTCAGCCGGATGTCCACGGATATCTGCAAGGCGATCTTCCGCAAATTGGCCTCGGACGGCACGGTGTTCACGCCCAATCTCTTCCGCACGCTCAAGGCGACCTATTACCGTCAGGCGCTCGACCTGCTGGAATGCTATTACAACGACGCCAAGATGAACGGCCTGTCTCTGGACCGTCACAAGGAAGAGAAATCGGTCGAACTTTTTGCCGAGAACATCATCCGCGCGGGGCAGATCTTTCTGGAAAACCCAAATGAAAGCCCCTTCATCCCGACATGGAACAGGGTCCATTCCGCCGATCCCGATTTCCTGTCCGACCTGCTGCGCGCCGCCGCCGACGACGCGCAGGATTACCGCTGACCGCCGCGCTCAGGCGCGGTTGGTGATCCACCGGCACTGATAGGGCGCAAACACGATCTCGGGTCCGGCCAGCGCGATCCGGTCCCCACTCAGGATATCCGTCCAGATATCGTCCTCGATCAGGTTGATCGTGGACGGGCTGACCGCAACCGGCTGGTTGCTCACGTTGTGAATGGCAAAGATCGACTGGTTGCGATCAAGGCTCTGACGCCACACCCCGAACAGCCGCTCATCCAGCGTCAGCGTGAACTGCGTGGCATTGGGATGGAACGCCGGTTGCCGCGACCGCAGCCGCAACCTCTCGGACATCCCCCGCATCACCTTGGACTGATCCGATGCCGGATCGCGCAGCAACTCCAGAAGCTCGGGATAATGCCAGCGATGCCGGTTGATCGCCCGGTTCATCCCGCGCCTCTCGACCGCCTCGTGATCGTTGCGGGTGGCCAGCAGCGAATGGATATAGAACGCCGGGATCCCCTCCAGCGACATCACGATGGTCTGTGAACACAGGAAACGGTCGATATGATGGCCGTCCTCGCCCTCGAAGGTCCGGCGCAAGGCATCGAACAACGCACAGTTCAGCTCGTAAGGCTCCTCGTACCCGTCCGGCAGCGTCCGCATCGACACGCGCCCGCCCGCCGCCTGCACCGTCTGGATCATCCGGTCCTTTTCCTCAGCCGGCAAAACCCCTTCGGCGGGCCGCATCCCCACCCCGTCATGGCTGGCCGTGAAATTCAGATAGGCGCAGCCCAGCTGCGCCGGCGGCATCGCCGATTGCCAGCGATGCAGATACCGCGCGCTCCCCGATTGCAGCGCATGCAGGATCAGCGGCGGCAGCGGAAAATTATAAACCGCATGCGCCTCGTTGCGGTTGCCGAAATAGCTCAGGTTCTCGGTGCGCGGCACGTTGGTTTCGGTCAGCAGCACGACCGTTTCGACCGCATGATCGCACAGCAGCCGCAAAAGCTGCACGATGGCGTGGGTCTGTGGCAGATGAATGCAGGGCGTGCCCGGCTCTTTCCACAAAAACGCCACCGCATCGAGCCTGAGGATCCGCACGCCCTTGTCGATATGCAGACGGATGATCCGCAGCATTTCCACAAGCACCTCGGGATTGGCGAAATTCAGATCGACCTGATCGTGGCTGAAGGTGCACCACACATGGCGATCACCGGTGCGCGTTTCGATCTTCTGCAGCAGCGGGGTTGTCCTCGGGCGCACCACCATCGACAGATCATCCGCCGGATCCCCTTCAAAGAAGAACCGGTCATAAGGCGCCTGACCCTGCCGATAGGCATTGAACCACGCCCCTTGGCTCGAGACATGGTTGAGCACCAGATCCGACATCAAATGAAACCGCGCGGCGATCCGTTCGATATCCGCCCAATCGCCAAGCTGCGAATTGACCGCCCGGTAATCGGTGACGGCAAACCCGTCATCCGAACTGAACGGAAAGAACGGCAGGATATGCACGCAATTGACCACGCCATCCAGATGATTGACCAGAAAATCCTGCAACAGGTCCAACGGCTTGTGCTGACCGTCCCGGATCGTGTCGCCATAGGTGATGAGAATCGCATCCCGTTCCGACCACAAGCCGTTGCTCGGCGCGCGGGCGCGCCTGCGGCGCTGCGTGCCCTCGGGCCAGAACGCCGTGATGATGGCATCCGCCAGCGCCCTGCTGTCTTCGCGCGGATAGATCGCACGAAGAAGCTCGTGCAGGCGTGCGTTGAACAATCTGGACGTTTGGATCACCCGGACATGGCTCCTGCTGCGTGTCGCCCCCTACCCCAAGTGTTAGAACACCAGCAGGCCGGGGTCCATCTGAAGCGCCCCGATTGGGCCACAACTCCTGATTTCTGTTCATTTTTTGCCCACACCACCCGCATTCATGCTGCGGCCTGCGCCAATCTGCAAGCGCAGCGGCACGTCACAACAACGATTGATGTGCCCTCGGGACAGGGTTACGCTTGGGCCGCATAATGCGTGACCCGTTTGATGCGCGCGCCCCAAAACGACCTCTGGAACCGGCCCATGCAATACCTGTCTCCCACCACCATAGACGACGCCATACGCCTGCTCTCGTCCCAAAGCGGAGACTGCAAGGTGCTCGCAGGCGGCACCGACCTGCTGGTCAGGATGCGCTCGGGCTTTGCCGAACCAGACAGCATTCTCGACATCAAGCGCATCGACGAGTTGCGCCGCATCTCCCGCGATGCGGGCGGCTGGCGCATCGGCGCCGCCTTATCCGGCGCCGAAATGGGCGAACATGCGGAGCTTGTCGCCGACTGGCCCGGCGTGGTCGAAGCCGTGAACCTGATCGGCTCCACCCAGATACAGGGCCGCGCGACAATGGCGGGCAACCTGTGCAACGCCTCGCCAGCAGCCGACAGCGTGCCCGCGATGATCGCCGCAGGCGCCGTGGCCCGAATCGCGGGGCCAGACGGCCTGCGCGACATCCCGGTGGCCGATGTGCCAACCGGGCCGGGCAAGACATGCCTGTCCCCCGGCGAATTCGTCACCTCGATCTGGCTGCCGTCCCGCCCCGAGCGGTCCGGCGACGCCTATCTGCGGTTCATTCCGCGGACTGAGATGGACATCGCCGTGGTGGGCTGCGCCCTGGCGCTGACGCTGGACGCGGGCGGCACCTGCACGGCGGCGCGCGTGTCGCTCGGGGCCGTGGCCCCCACGGCCATTCTGGTTGACGCCGCCGCCGACACCCTGATCGGCACGACAGTTGACGACACAGCACTGGACGCTCTGGCGCGCGCCTGTTCGGACGCGGCCAAGCCCATCGCCGACAAGCGCGGCACCGTGGAATTCCGCGTCCATGTGGCCGGAGTTCTGGCAAAACGCGCCGCGATCATCGCAAAGACCCGCGCCGGAGGTGCATCATGAGCAAGATCCACGTCACCACCACGATCAACGGCGATCCCGTGGACTATCTCTGCGATGCCGAAGAGACCCTTCTGGATGTGCTGCGCGATCATCTCGGACTGACCGGCTCGAAAGAGGGCTGCGGCACCGGCGATTGCGGGGCCTGCTCGGTCACCGTGGACGGGCGGCTTGTCTGCTCCTGCCTGATGCTGGGCGCCGAAGCGGCAGGCCGCGAGATCGGCACGATCGAAGGCATGGCCAAAGGCGATCAGCTTCATCCGCTGCAGCAGAAATTCATCGAACACGCGGCCCTGCAATGCGGGATCTGCACGCCGGGCATTCTTGTCGCGGCCAAATCCCTTCTCGACCACAACCCCGACCCGTCCGAGGAAGAAACGCGCTACTGGCTGGCCGGCAACCTGTGCCGCTGCACCGGCTATGACAAGATCATCCGCGCGGTTCTGGACGCGGCCAAGGACATGCGGGAGGCATCTTGATGGCACTCGATAGCAAGACCGACACCAAGCCACAGCAGTTCAAGGTCGTTGGCACACGCCCCTTGCGCCCCGACGGCATCGACAAGGTCACCGGGCGTGCGCGGTTCGGCGCAGACATGTCCGCGCCGGGAATGCTGGTGGGGCTGGTGCTGCGCAGCCCGCACCCTCATGCCCGGATCAGATCCATCGACACCTCCGCAGCCGAGGCCCTGACCGGCGTTCACGCCGTGGTCACCCGCGCCGATTTCGGACCGCCAAGCGCTCCCGGAGTTGCGGATGTGCTCGACAATTGCATGGCAGGAGAAAAGGCGCTTTACGACGGCCATGCCGTCGCCGCCGTCGCCGCCATATCGGGCAAGGTGGCCCGTCAAGCGCTCAAGCTCATCAAGGTCGATTACCAGCCCTTGCCGCATGTCACCGATGTCGACGCCGCGATGGTAGCGGGTGCCCCGGCGCTGCACGAGGGCCGCGCCGATGAAACCGTCCCTGCCGGCATGTCGCCCAACGTGATGGCCCGTCACGAGTTCGGCCATGGCGATATCGACGCTGGCCTCTCGCAGGCCGACCGCGTGCTGGAACGCACCTACCGGACCGAGGCGACGCATCAGGGCTATATCGAACCGCATGCCTGCCTTGCCACGATGAA
The DNA here is from genome assembly GCF_000170875.1 of Roseobacter sp. AzwK-3b. Classification (NCBI taxonomy): domain Bacteria; kingdom Pseudomonadati; phylum Pseudomonadota; class Alphaproteobacteria; order Rhodobacterales; family Roseobacteraceae; genus Roseobacter; species Roseobacter sp. AzwK-3b. The sequence continues at coordinate 258,326 of NZ_ABCR01000002.1, read as the reverse complement.
CGCCGACGGTCAGGCCGATCTGTGGTGCTGCACCCAGGGTCACTACATGGTGCGCAACACCTGTGCCGCGATTCTCGGGATCGAACAGGGGCAATTGCGCGTCACCGCCTCCGAGATCGGCGGCGGCTTCGGCGGCAAGACCACCGTGTTTCTGGAACCCGTGGCGCTCAAGCTGTCGCAGAAATCCGGACGCCCGGTGAAAATGGTGATGTCGCGCTCCGAGGTGCTGCGCGCCACCGGCCCCACCGCCTCGAGCTCGATCGACGTGCGGATCGGCATGACCCGCGATGGCCGCATCACCGCCGGCTTCGCCGAATTGCGCTATCAGGGGGGCGCCTATCCCGGCTCTCCGGTGGACATGGGATCGATGTCGGCTTTCGCACCATATGACCTCGAAAACGTACGAACCGTAGGGTTTGACGTGGTCACAAATCGGCCCAAACAGGCCGCATATCGCGCCCCCGGCGCGCCAATGGCCGCATTTGCAGTGGAAAGCGCGATTGACGAACTCGCCCGCAGCTTCAGCCTCGACCCTTTGGAAGTCCGCCTCAAGAACGCCGCCCGCGAAGGTACCCGCGCGTCCTATGGGCCGACCTATCCGGCCATCGGGCTCGAGGCCACGTTGCGCACCGCAAAGGATCATCCGCATTGGTCCGCGCCACTTGGCCCCAATCAGGGGCGGGGCGTCGCCTGTGGTTTCTGGTTCAATTTTGGCGGCGATACCTGCGTTTCACTGAATATAACGCCAGATGGCACCGTGACCCTGTCCGAAGGCAATCCCGATATCGGCGGATCGAGGGCGTCGATGTCGATGATGGCCGCCGAAGAACTGGGCATTCCCTATGACCGGGTGCGCACCGTGATCGCCGACACAGGCTCGCTTGGTCAGAACGAGGTGACCGACGGCAGCCGGGTGACCTTCGCCGTGGGCCTTGCCACGATCGAGGCCGCCCGCGCCGCCAAGCGCGAGATGTGCAAACGTGCCGCACAGGTCTGGGGCATAGACGAAGACGCGGTGATCTGGGAAGACGGCGCCGCCCGCCCCGCTGGCCCCAACGCAGGCCAGCATCCACCGATGTCCTTGGCCGAGATTGCGGCCATCGCCTCGAACACAGGTGGGCCGATCGCCGGGCATTTCGAAGTGAATGCCGAAGGCGCCGGCGTCAGCTTCGCCACTCATATGGTCGATACCGAGGTCGATCCCGACACAGGTGCCGTCAAGATTTTGCGCTACACCGTGTTTCAGGACGCGGGCAAGGCGGTGCACCCATCGTATGTCGAGGGCCAGTTTCAGGGCGGCGCCGTGCAGGGCATCGGGTGGGCGCTCAACGAGGCTTATATCTATGGCGAGGACGGCATCCTGCAGAATCCCGGTTTTCTCGATTACCGCATCCCCGTGGCATCTGACCTGCCGATGATCGACACGGTCATTCTGGAAATTCCAAATCCCGGTCACCCTTACGGCGTGCGCGGCGTTGGAGAAACCTCGATCGTGCCGCCGCTGGCGGCCGTTGCCAATTCCGTATCCGACGCGGCAGGGGTTCGCATGACAAGCCTTCCGATGTCACCACCCAAGCTGCTGGCGGCGATCCGGTCGGGTCAGTCCTGACACGCCATGGTTAAGGTGCAGATCTTCGGCTCTCTGAAGGCGGCGACCGACAACAAGAGCGAGGTCGAGATCGATGCGTCGACCCTGCGGGAATTGCTGGATGCTCTGGCAGACCGCTATCCCGGGATGCGTCCGCAACTGGACCGCGGCGTGTCGGTCGCCATCGACGGACGGATCTACAACGACAGCTGGTTCACGCGGATCAAGGACGACAGCGAGGTTGTGCTGCTGGCGCGCCTCAAGGGCGGCTGACGCGGTATCGCGCGCTGGCGTTTGCAGGCGCATTATGCGACGCAAGGCCAAGGATCAGGAAACGGAGAGCCCCCGCATGACCCCCAGATTCGGCACGCCTCCTGTGCGTCATCAGGCCTACCGCCCACGCCCCGGCGTCTATGCCATACTGCCAAGTGACGCAGGTCTTCTGCTGACCTTCCAAGAAGCACCGGAACCGGAGCTGCAACTGCCGGGCGGCGGCATCGACCCCGGCGAGTCCCCCCTGCAAGCGCTGCACCGCGAAGTGCGCGAGGAAACCGGCTGGAAGATCGCGGACGCGCGGCGGCTTGGTGTGTATCGCCGCTTCGCCTACATGCCGGAATATGACATCTGGGCGGAAAAGATCTGCACGATCTTCGTGGCCACGCCAGTCCTGCAGCTCTCGGAACCTACAGAACCGGGCCATAGCGTGATCTGGGCCTCAGCAGAGCAAGCCACCGAGCTATTGGCCAGTTCCGGCGATGCCGCTTTCGTTGCACGCCATATCCGAGACTTGCGCTGATTGCGCGCACTCGACCTTGACCGTCATGACCCCGACATGCTCAGGCCAGGCCCGGCAGCCATAGCACGATCATTGGGAAACTGACCAAAAGGGCGATGGTGATGCCATCCGCGATGAAAAACGGCGTGACGCCCTTGAACACGTCCTGCACGCTCAGGTCGGGTCTGACCCCGGCCACGACAAAACAGTTCAGCCCGATAGGCGGTGTTATCAAGCAGAACTCGGCCATCTTGACCACGAGGATGCCGAACCAGATCGCACACATCGGTCCAGACATGCCGAATGCGCTGTCTTCGGCAGACACATATACGCCGCCGTTCAGCGCCATGACCGCAGGATAGACAACGGGCAGCGTCAGAAGAAGCATACCGATAGCATCCATGAACATTCCAAGCACCGCATAGGCCAAGAGAATGCAGATCAGGATCACCATGGGCGACATGGTCAGTGACGTGATCCAGTCCGCAAAGGCGCTTGGCAATTCCGCAAAGCCCAGAAACCGAACATAGATCAGAACACCCCAGATGATGGTGAAAATCATCACGCTCAGCTTTGCCGTCTCCAGCAGCGCATCCTTCAGTTCGGCCCATCTCATGCCCCGATACACCGCCATCAGGAACACGATGAACGCGCCGATTGCGCCGCCTTCGGTCGGCGTTCCCCAAGCGTCCCCGCCAAACGGGTTGTAGACGAAAAAGACGATGGTCACGACGACCAGAACAATGGGCAGGGCCGCGGGAAGACATTCGAACCGCTCACGCCACGAAAAGCCCCCAACCGGCGGCCCGAAACCCTTGATCGTCAGGGCCATACCGATAATCAGAATCGCATAGACCAGCGCCGAGAACACTCCGGGAATGAACCCCGCCAGAAGCAGCTTGCCCACATCCTGTTCGACGATGATCGCATAGATCACAAGGATCGCCGAGGGCGGGATCAGACTGGCCAGAGTGCCGCCCGCCGCCACGACACCGGCGGCGAATTTCTTGTCATAGCCGATCTTGAGCATCTCCGGGATGGCGATGCGCGCAAACACGGCCGCAGTGGCGACGCTTGCGCCGGAAACTGCAGCAAAGCCCGCCGTGGCAAAGACCGTCGATACCGCTAGGCCACCAGGAACCCAGGCGATCCATCGCTTGGACGCCTCGAAAAGCGCCCGGGTCAGCCCGGCGTAATAGGCCAGGTAGCCGATCAGGATAAAGGTGGGGATCAGACTGAGCGCCTGCGAACTGACCTTGGAATGCGGCACCTGACCTGCCGTCTTGGCTGCAACCGTCAGCGCCCAACCGAATTCGTCGGGGTCATAGCCTTTCTTGGACCAGAAGATCCAGATCAGCCCGACCAAACCGGCGAGCCCGGCGGCAAAGGCAACACGCATACCAAGAACCACGAAAACCAGCAGTCCACCGGTTACGACAAGGCCGATATCGATAGGTTCCATCAGTTGGCCCCCTTATCTTCGCGGCGGCTGACATGCTCGGCCTCGCGCGCAGCCACTGTCGCGGCATCCAGCACCAGCGGAACACCGACCGGTTCATCCATTCCCTGCACAAAGGCCCGCATGTATCCCCAAAGCTGCAGAACAAGACGAACGCAGAGCACCGCGAATGCCACCGGGGCCAGAAGTTTCGCCGGCCAAAGCGGAAGTGCGATATCCATCGAACTGTCCCTGCTCCAGAGCGGCGACGAAAAATCGAAGCTGCGCTCGAAATGCGCCCAACTTCCCCAGACCAGCAGAAGCATCAGGATCAGAATCGCGAATGTGGTGATGAACTCGGCCAGATACAGCGCGCGCCCCTTCAATGCGCCGACCAGAATATCCATGCGGATATGTCCGCCGTCACGCTGCGTATAGGACACGCCCATGAAAGCGATAAGCGGCATGATCTGTTCGATCCAATCCACATAGCCCGGCAACGGCTGGTTGAAAATGTTGCGGCCCGTTACCGAGAATACGGCCAACAGCATCAAGACGAACACGGCGATACCGCTGAGCAGTGCGAAGAACCGTTCCAGCCTGTAAAAGCCACGATCCAGACGGCTGAGTCGGCTGTCATCTGACAGTACTGATGCAGCACCTGCCATATCGGTCCCCTTCTTTCCGGATAGTCTGCATGTCCACCGCGCCGGTCAAAACAGCCCGGCGCGGTGGACGGTCATCCTTGATCGGAATGACCCGGTGTTACTGGCCCTTGAGTTCCGCCAGCTTGCTGGTCGCGAAATCATACAGCTCCTGTGCGGGTAGGCCGCGGGCGCTCATGTCCTCGATCCAGGCCTCGGCTGCAGGTCCGGCAACAGCGTCTTCAAAGGCGGCAAGCGCATCGGGGTCATAGCTGATGCGTTCAATGCCACGCTCATCCAGAGCGGGGCCCCAGGCTTTCATCGTCTCGTTCGTGTAATAATCGACATAATGATCCAGGGCCTCATCGATCGACCCCAGAAGCGCGTCGCGATAGGCGTCCGGCAGATCGTTCAACGCATCGGTATTGGCCACCACCGGGCAGTTCACCGTGCCGGGATTGAGATTGGTCGTCCACCATGTCGCGTTCTCGATCGTGCCAAAGGCCATATGCGCGTGCGGAGCGAACGAAGCCGCGGTAATCACGCCGCTGTCCAAGGACTGGCGCACTTCGGTGGCCGACATCGACGTGGGCACCGCGCCCACGGCCTCCATCGCCGCGCCGATGCCACCCGTTGCCCGGACGCTCAGCCCCGCGAATTCTTCAAGGCTGCGCGGCGGCTCACCCATACCGACAAGGTTGTATTGCGGCATGGGCGACGGCATCAGAAGCGTCGCGTTCCAGCGGCCCAGATCCTCTTTGACGGCGGGAAGGTCATAGAGCGCCATGGACAGCTCGCGTTCCTGCTCAAGCGTCTCGACCCCGAGGAACGGCAGTTCGAGCACGGTGATCGATGGGTTCTTGTCCCGGTGATAGCCTGCACAGAACTGCGCCATCTCGAAGGCGCCGATGCTGATGCCGTCAAGGTTCTCGCGGTTGTTCGACAAACCGCCATAGCTGATGTTCAGCGTGAATTCGCCATTGGTCTTCTCGCTGACCAGTTCAGCCAGCTTTTCGACATGCTCGGTGAACGCCCGGCGCTTGCCCCAAAGCGATACGTTCCATTCGGTCGCGAGTGCTTCGGTGGCGAATGCAAGGCTGATTGCGGCCACGGTCGTGCAGCCCAGAAACTTCTGCATGGTGTCTCCTCCCAAGGTTTCATGCGGATCTATGTCGGGAGTATCGGTAAATCTGCCCCGCGCTCCAACGAAGAAAACCGCCGGGAAGATCCACTAGGCCCTGCGGAAATCCGCAGGGCTGAAAGTGCCGTTCTACAACAGCGCCTCCTTGTCCAAAGCCAGCTTGACGATCTTTTCGTTCAAAGTGCGCCGCCCAATGCCAAGAGCCTCCGCCACGGCATCCATCCGGCCCTCATGCGCCTTGATAGCCTTTGCGATTAACTCGCGCTCAAACGAGGCGACGGCCTCGCGCAAGGTGTTGGGAATATCATCGATCAGGGGATCGATCCGCATGGCCTGCGCCACAGATCCGCCCCCGCGACGCGACGCCAGCACCCGGCGTTCGGCCACATTGCGCAATTCACGCACATTTCCCGGCCAGTCATGGGCCATCAGGGCGGCGATGTCTTCTTGCGTCAAGGGCGGGGATGCTGTCTCGTAGACGCGGGCGAACTCTTGCGTGAAATGCGTAAAGAGCAGCAACAGGTCATCACGCCTTTGGTGAAGAGTTGGCAGGCTGACCATCATCGTATTCAGCCGAAACAGCAGATCACGGCGCAAACGGCTCTCTTCGACCGCCTGCTCGGGGTCTTCGTTCGTGGCCGATACCACGCGAAACGAAAGTGGAATGGGAGGGCCGCCCGCCGTGGGCAAGATCTGTTTGTCTTCGATCACGCGCAGCAGTTTGGCCTGCACCTGAAGAGGGCAGGAACAGATCTCGTCCAGAAACAGGGTCCCGCCATTCGCCGCCAAAAGGCGGCTGCCCTGCCCTGCATGACCGCCGAACATCTCGGTCTCGAAACTATCCGCGGAAAGCGCCGCGCAGTTCAAAGCCACGAAGGGTCCATCCCCAGCCGGGCTGAGATCGTGCAGCGCTCGGGCCACCAATTCCTTGCCGGTGCCGGTCTGCCCCAAAACCAGAACAGGCGCATCGCTTTCGGCCAAATCCAGAACATCCTCGCGCAAAGCGCGGGTTTCAGGTGTTTGTCCCAACAAGGCGCGGTCCAGCCCGGACAGTCTCATCAGCCGCGCCTTGAGCCGTTCGTTCGTGCGCCGCATGAGATGCTGATCGGCGGCATGGCGCAGAATCGTCAGCAGGCGGCGCGGCTCGTATGGCTTTTCGACAAAAGAATACGCCCCGTCTTGCATGGCCTTGACGGCCATCGGAATGTCTCCATGTGCCGAGATCAGCACCAGAGGCGGTGAGATATCCGGCGCAAGCTGCCCCAGCAGATCAAGGCCCGACATGCCGGGCATCTTCACGTCCGACAGGATCACGTCGGGCTGCAGGTCCGGCAACAGGTCGACCGCCTTTTGCGCCCGCGATACGGCCTCTGCCCGCCATCCATCAGCCTCGAGAAGATCGACGAGCGACTCGCGCATCGAGCGGTCGTCATCGATCAGCAGGATGGTGCGTATCTGGCTGCGGCTCAAGCGGCGGCCTCCTCTTCGGTTTCATTCAGCGGAATTTCCACCCGGAACACGGCGCCGCCCGAAGAGGCGTTACATGCCGACATCCGGCCATGATGTTCCTTGACGATACTGGCCGATATCGCAAGCCCAAGACCCATGCCCCGCCCGCTTTCTCGCGTGGTGAAAAACGGCTCCTGCAGATCCGACAGGGTCGCGTCGCCCAGTCCATGCCCGGTGTCGCGGACCTCGAACCAGCCTTTGTCGCCAGTGGTGCCGATCCGCACCGACAGATGTCGCTCGGTGCTGTCTTCCAGCGCATCCATGGCATTACGCAAAATGTTGGTTATCACCTGCTCGAGGCGCAACTGGTCGCCCCTCACAAAGACGGGGTCTTCTGGCAACTCAAGGGTCACACTGGCCTCGGCTTGTTCGATATTCGGAGCGACGAGTTCAAGCGCGGCCTGTGCCGCCTGACGCAGGTCAACCTCGCGAAACCCTTCTCCATCGGTGCGCGAAAAGAATTTCAGCTGCCGGGTGATCCCCTCCATCCGGTCCACCAATCCGCCGATGCGCGGCAGCAGCCCGCGATTTGCCGCGCCGCTCAATTCAGCCGCCGCCAGATGGTTGCGCATTGCGGCAAGCGGCTGTCCCAACTCATGTGTCACTGACGCCGCCAACTGCCCAAGTGCCGCAAGCCTGCTGGCGCGCTCCAATTCACCGCGGGTCCGCTTCAGTTGCCGCTCCGCCGCCTTGCGCTCTTCGATCTCGAAGGCCAGCCTTTCGTTGGCCTGCCGCAGCTGCGCCTCTTCGGCCACCGACTTGCGCAACGCCGCCCCGATCCGGCGGGTCCGCCGCAATTGCGAGAAGATGAAGGCCAGTGCCGCCAGGATCACGGCGATACCCGTGACCAACAGGCTTCGCACCACGGCGCGGTCATCGCTTGTGAAATAGTGCAGAACCCAGCCATGCGGCAAATCATGCGCGCTGAGATGAATGCGCTCGCCGCCGCCGATCACGGCGCGCTGTCCGGATTTCGGCTGCCAATCCAGCCGGTCCAGAGCCTGTCCGGGGAATTGACGCGAGGCGCGGATGGCATCGCTTTGCTCAGTCGTGATGTCCGTCAGCAAAGTATAGCGCCAGTCCGCATCCGAGGCCAACAGCACGACACCATCTTCATTGGCAAGGATCACCTGTTCGCCAGCCTCGCGCCAGCTTGCTTCGAGCCCGGACAGATCCAGCTTGATCGCCACAACCCCCGACACCACGTCATCCGGCCCGCGCACAGCATCGGCGATGAAATATCCCGGCAAACCCGTTGTCGCCCCGATCCCGTAAAAGCGCCCCTGACGTCCCTTGGTGGCATCCTTGAAATAGGGTCGGAACGAATAATCCTGCCCAACGAAACTGCCCGGTTCTCCGGCATTGGACGCCGAGATCGTCAGCCCGTCAGGTCGCATCAGATAGATCGCGTCCAGCCCTGACTTCTCGGCGAATGCGGCAAACCGGAGGTTCAGGGCACGGGTGTCGGCGCCAAGCGATGTCTCGATCACGAAAGGATCGCGCGCCAGGACATATGTAAGGTGCGAAAATCGCTCCAATTCGGCAAGAACAGTGCTGCGATAAAGCGACAACCGCCCCTGCGCCTTGCTGCGCTCCTCGGATTGGAAATAGCTCAGCGATATCCAGAAAATGCAGGCCGCCACAAAGGCGACCGCCAATGCGGCAAGAAGGGTTTGGGTCCGGCGCATGGCCTATCGATTGTCAGGATCACCTCTGATTGCAACTAGAATCGTCACGGCTCTGGACCCCGCTTGACGCAAAAAGGCCCCGCAGATGGGTCTGCGGGGCCTTTTGATGGTTTTGGGACCGGTCTTAATCGTCACGATTTTCCGGCGTGTCGACGAAATTGTCGAACGTGTCATCACCGATCACATCATCGTCCTGCACCGGTGCCGCAAGGGCTGCGGCTGCTGCCGCTTCTTCGCGGCGGGCTTCGATGACGACATTGTCGCGGCTCTGAGCGATCTGGCGCACCTTCTGGGTCGCGCCGCCTGTGCCCGCCGGAATGAGGCGGCCCACGATGACGTTCTCCTTGAGGCCCACCAGTTTGTCCACTTTACCCTGAACCGAGGCTTCGGTCAGAACGCGGGTGGTTTCCTGGAAGGACGCCGCCGAAATGAACGAGCGCGTCTGCAGCGATGCCTTGGTGATGCCCAACAGGATCGGTTCACCCGAGGCCGGGCGTCCCCCTTTGGCGATCGCCTTCTGGTTGGCTGCCTCCAGCTCCATCTTGTCGACATGCTCGCCCTTCAGCAGCGTTGTCTCGCCACTGTCGAGGATCTCCCACTTCTGCAGCATCTGGCGCACGATCACCTCGATATGCTTGTCGTTGATCTTCACGCCCTGAAGGCGATAGACCTCCTGCACCTCATGGATCATGTAATCGGCCAGCGCTTCGACACCCATGATCGACAGGATGTCATGCGGCGCGGGATTGCCGTCCATGATGTAATCACCCTTCTGGACATAATCCCCCTCCTGGACGGGGATGTGCTTGCCCTTGGGCACCATGTATTCGACCGGCTCCATCGACTCGTCCGCAGGCTCGATGGTGATGCGACGCTTGTTCTTGTAGTCGCGTCCATAGCGGACATATCCGTCGATTTCGGCGATGATCGCGTGATCCTTGGGACGACGCGCCTCGAAGAGTTCGGCCACACGCGGCAGACCGCCGGTGATGTCCTTGGTCTTGGCGCCTTCGCGCGGGATACGTGCAACCACGTCGCCCGCATGAATCTCCTGACCTTCCTCGATCGACAGGATGGCATCCACCGACATCGGATAGGTCACCGGGTTACCCGCGTCGTTGCGGACCGGCTCACCGTCTTCGCCGACGATGATGATCTCGGGCTTCAGCTCGTTGCCGCGCGGGGCAGCGCGCCAATCGGTGACGATCTTCTGTGTCATGCCGGTGGCGTCATCGGTCACATCACGCACCGAAACACCGCTGGTGAGATCAACGAATTTCGCCATACCCGACTTTTCGGCAAGGATCGGCAGGGTGTAGGGATCCCATTCGAACAGCTTGGCCCCACGGGTGATCTTGTCCCCGTCCTTGACGAACAGCTTGGTGCCATAACCGATCTTGTGGCTGGCCAGTTCGACATCGTTGTCGCCGATGATCCGCAACTTCATGTTACGGCCCATGACCAACGTTTCGCCCGACGAATTCTCAAGCGTTTGCGCATTGTCGAACACGATACGACCGGACTGGCTTGCTTCGAGGAACGACTGCTGGCCACCCTGAGCCACGCCACCGATGTGGAATGTCCGCATCGTCAACTGCGTGCCGGGTTCACCGATCGACTGCGCGGCGATGATGCCGACCGCTTCACCGGTATTGACCATGGTACCACGCGCAAGATCACGGCCATAGCACATAGCACAGACCCCATCCTCGGCCTCGCAGGTCAGCGGGCTACGGATGCGCGCTGTCTGCACAGCGGCCTCCTCGATCGCGTCGGCAGTGCGCTCGTCGATGAGCTGACCTTCGGCGACGATCACCTCTTCGGTCACCGGGTTGACGATATCCTCGGCTGCGACACGGCCCAGAACACGCTCACCAAGAGACGCGACAACCTCACCATCATTGACCGCCGGTTCGGCGGTGATCGCAAGGTTGGTGCCGCAATCATGCTCACGCACGATGCAGTCCTGCGCCACATCGACCAGACGGCGTGTCAGGTAGCCCGAGTTTGCCGTCTTCAAAGCCGTGTCCGACAGACCCTTACGGGCACCGTGGGTCGAGTTGAAGTATTCAAGAACGGTCAGACCTTCCTTGAAGTTCGAGATGATCGGCGTTTCGATGATGTCGCCATTCGGCTTGGCCATCAGGCCGCGCATGCCGCCCAATTGCTTCATCTGGGTGACCGAACCACGGGCGCCCGAATGGGCCATCATATAGACGCTGTTGGGTTCCATCACCGCGCCGTTCTCGTCACGGATTTCGGCCGAAATGGTGTTCATCATGGCTTCGGTGACCTGGTCGTTACACTTCGACCAAGCATCGACCACCTTGTTGTACTTCTCACCCTGGGTGATCAGACCGTCCATATACTGCTGTTCGAACCCCTTGACCTGGTCACGGGTCTCTTCAACGATCGTCCATTTGTCATGGGGGATCACCATGTCGTCCTTGCCGAAGCTGATGCCGGCCTTGAACGCCTCGCGGAAGCCCATCGACATGATCTGATCGCAGAAGATGACCGATTCCTTCTGACCGCAATAGCGGTAAACGGTGTCGATCGTCTGCTGCACTTCCTTCTTGCGCAGAAGCTTGTTGACCAAGCTGAACGGCGCCTTGGCATTCAGCGGCAGAAGCGCGCCGATCCGCACACGACCCGGCGTGGTTTCGAAGCGCATCATCACTTCGTTGCCTTCCTCGTCGATCTGCGGAACGCGGGCGATGATCTTGGCGTGCATATGCACTTCGCCGGCGTCCAATGCGTGCTGCACTTCTTCGATCGAGGCAAAGGTCATGCCCTCACCTTTCATGCCTTCGCGCATGATCGAGGTGTAATAGAGGCCCAAAACCATATCCTGCGACGGAACGATGATCGGCGCACCGTTTGCCGGTGACAGAACGTTGTTCGTCGACATCATGAGAACACGGGCTTCCAACTGCGCTTCAAGGCTCAGCGGGACGTGCACAGCCATCTGGTCGCCGTCGAAATCGGCGTTGAAGGCCGAACAGACCAGTGGATGAAGCTGGATTGCCTTGCCTTCGATCAGGATCGGCTCGAACGCCTGAATGCCCAGACGGTGCAGCGTCGGTGCCCGGTTCAGAAGAACGGGGTGTTCGCGGATCACCTCGTCGAGGATATCCCACACCTCGGGGCGTTCCTTTTCCACAAGCTTCTTCGCCTGCTTGACGGTCGAGGACATGCCCTTGGCTTCCAGCCGCGAGTAGATGAACGGCTTGAACAGTTCCAGCGCCATCTTCTTGGGCAGGCCGCACTGATGCAGCTTGAGTTCCGGACCGGTCACGATGACCGAACGGCCCGAGAAGTCGACCCGCTTGCCCAGAAGGTTCTGACGGAACCGGCCCTGCTTGCCCTTGAGCATATCCGACAGCGACTTCAGCGGACGCTTGTTGGCGCCGGTGATGACACGGCCACGACGACCGTTGTCGAACAGCGCGTCGACAGATTCCTGCAACATCCGCTTTTCGTTGCGGACGATGATGTCGGGCGCGCGAAGCTCGATAAGGCGCTTGAGACGGTTGTTGCGGTTGATGACCCGGCGATACAGATCGTTGAGGTCGGATGTCGCGAAGCGACCGCCATCCAGCGGCACCAGCGGGCGCAGTTCGGGTGGGATCACGGGAATAACGGTCATGACCATCCATTCCGGACGGTTGCCGGATTCGATGAAGCTTTCGACCACTTTCAGACGCTTGATGATCTTCTTGGGCTTCAATTCACCCGTTGCGACAGCAAGATCAGCGCGCAGCTGTTCGGCCTCGGCTTCGAGGTCGATATTCTGCAGCATCTCGCGGATCGCCTCGGCGCCGATATTGGCAGTGAACGCATCCGTCCCATAGGCATCCTGCGCGTCCATGAACTCTTCTTCGGTCAGCATTTGCCCATAGGACAGATCGGTGAGACCGGGTTCGATGACCACGTAGTTCTCGAAATAAAGCACCCGCTCCAGATCGCGCAGGGTCATGTCCAGCATCAGACCGATGCGCGAAGGCAGCGATTTTAGAAACCAGATATGCGCACAGGGTGCTGCCAGTTCGATATGGCCCATCCGCTCGCGGCGGACCTTTTGCAGCGTCACTTCGACACCGCATTTTTCGCAGACGACGCCGCGATATTTCATCCGCTTGTACTTGCCGCACAGGCATTCGTAATCCTTGATCGGACCGAAGATGCGCGCGCAGAACAGCCCGTCACGCTCAGGCTTGAACGTGCGGTAGTTGATCGTCTCGGGCTTCTTGATCTCGCCGTAGGACCAGCTGAGGATACGCTCGGGGCTGGCAAGGCTGACCTTGATCTGATCGAACACCTTGGCCGGAGCGGCCGGGTTGAACGGGTTGTTTGTAAGTTCCTGGTTCATGTTCAAATCCTTGAAATCTGGCTGAGGGGATGGGGACGGCGGGGGATCCCGCCGTTATTCCTCGTCCTCCTCGGCATCCAGGAGTTCCATGTTGAGGCCGAGGCCGCGGACTTCCTTCACCAGAACGTTGAAGCTTTCGGGCACACCGGCCTCGAAATTGTCCTCGCCCTTGACGATCGACTCGTAGACCTTGGTCCGGCCTGCCACGTCGTCCGACTTTACGGTCAGCATCTCCTGCAGGGTATAGGCCGCGCCATAGGCTTCCAGCGCCCAGACTTCCATCTCGCCGAAGCGCTGGCCGCCGAACTGCGCCTTGCCGCCCAGAGGCTGCTGCGTGACAAGGCTGTAAGGCCCGGTCGAGCGCGCGTGGATCTTGTCGTCCACAAGGTGATGCAGCTTCATCAGGTACTTGACCCCAACGGTGACCGGACGGCTGAACTGCTCGCCGGTGCGCCCGTCGAACAGAACCGACTGGCCGCTTTCGTCAAACCCGGCACGCCGCAGCGCATCGTTGACGTCAGCTTCCTTGGCCCCATCGAACACAGGTGTTGCAATCGGAACGCCCTTTGTGACGTTACCGGCCGCTTCCACCAGATGGGTCTCATCCATGTCGACAATGCCTTCGTCGTAGACATCGTCGCCATAGGCGATCTTCATCGCCTCACGCACCGGTGTCAGGTCACCCGAGCGGCGGTATTCCTGCAGGGCCTCATCGATCTTGATGCCAAGGCCGCGCGCGGCCCACCCCATATGGGTTTCAAGAATCTGACCGACATTCATACGCGACGGCACACCCAGCGGGTTCAGACAGAAATCTACCGGCGTACCATCGGCAAGGAACGGCATGTCCTCGATCGGCACAACCTTCGAAATCACGCCCTTGTTGCCGTGACGGCCCGCCATCTTGTCGCCCGGCTGAAGCTTGCGCTTCACCGCGATGAAGACCTTGACCATCTTCATCACACCCGGCGGCAGATCGTCGCCGCGACGCACCTTTTCGACCTTGTCCTCGAAGCGGGCTTCCAGCGTGCGCTTCTGCGCCTCGTACTGTTCGTTCAGCGCCTCGACGATCTGGGCATCCTTCTCATCCTTGAGAGCCAGCTGCCACCACTGACCCTTGGTCAGCGTCTCCAGAAGCTCTTCGGTGATCTCGGAGTTGGACTTGACGCCCTTGGGGCCTTTCACGGCCACCTTGCCAAGGATCAGGGACTTCAGACGCGCATAGATGTTGCGATCCAGAATCCCCAGCTCGTCGTCGCGGTCACGGGCCAGACGCTCGACTTCCTCGCGCTCGATTTGCAGCGCGCGTTCGTCCTTTTCAACGCCGTGACGGTTGAACACCCGAACTTCCACGACCGTGCCGTAATCGCCTGGCTTCACGCGCAGCGACGTGTCACGCACATCGCTCGCCTTTTCGCCAAAGATCGCGCGCAGCAGCTTTTCCTCAGGGGTCATCGGGCTTTCACCCTTGGGGGTGATTTTGCCCACAAGAATATCGCCCGGCTCCACGTCGGCGCCGATATAGACGATACCCGCTTCGTCGAGGTTGCGCAGCGCTTCCTCGCCCACGTTCGGAATATCGCGGGTGATCTCTTCCGGCCCGAGCTTGGTGTCGCGGGCGGCCACTTCGAATTCCTCGATATGAATCGACGTGAACACGTCATCCCGTGCGATCCGCTCGGAAATCAGGATCGAGTCCTCGAAGTTGTAGCCATTCCACGGCATGAAGGCCGTGACCACGTTCTTGCCAAGCGCCAGTTCCCCCATGTCGGTGGACGGGCCATCGGCGATCACTTCGCCTTTCTGAACCAGGTCCCCCACCTTCACCAGCGGCCGCTGGTTGATACAGGTGTTCTGGTTGGAGCGCTGGAACTTGCGCATCCGGTAGATATCTACACCCGGATCGCCGATTTCCAGATCCTCGGTCGCACGCACAACGATACGGGCCGCATCGACCTGGTCGATGATACCAGCGCGCTTGGCCATGATCGACGCGCCCGAATCCCGGGCGACAACACCCTCGATCCCGGTGCCGATCAGCGGCGCTTCCGAACGCAGCGTCGGCACGGCCTGACGCTGCATGTTCGAGCCCATCAAAGCGCGGTTGGCGTCATCGTTTTCCAGGAACGGAATAAGCGACGCCGCGACCGACACCAACTGCTTGGGGCTCACGTCGATCAGGTCAACGCTTTCGTTCGGGGCCAACATGTATTCGCCGGACTGACGAGTCGAGACGAGATCGTTCACGAACCGGCCTGCGTCATCCAGCTTGGCGTTCGCCTGGGCCACGGTGTGACGCATTTCCTCGGTCGCGGACATATACACCACGTCATCGGTGACTTGTCCGCTGTTCACCTTGCGATACGGCGTTTCGATGAAACCGTATTTGTTGACCCGGGCAAAGGTCGCAAGGCTGTTGATCAGACCGATGTTCGGACCTTCGGGTGTCTCGATCGGGCACATCCGGCCATAGTGGGTCGGGTGCACGTCGCGCACTTCGAAGCCTGCGCGCTCGCGCGTCAGACCGCCCGGCCCAAGCGCCGACAGGCGCCGCTTGTGGGTGACTTCCGACAGCGGGTTGGTCTGGTCCATGAACTGCGACAGCTGGCTGGACCCGAAGAATTCACGCACGGCCGCCGCGGCAGGCTTGGCATTGATCAGATCCTGCGGCATCACCGTGTCGATCTCGACCGAGGACATGCGCTCCTTGATCGCGCGCTCCATGCGCAGCAGGCCAACGCGATACTGGTTTTCCATCAGTTCGCCGACCGAGCGCACCCGACGGTTGCCGAGGTGGTCGATATCGTCGATGTCGCCCTTGCCGTCGCGCAGCTCAACCAGCGCCTTGATGCAGGCCACGATATCTTCACGGTCCAGCGTGCGCTGCGTGTCGGGCTTGTCGAGGGCCAGACGCATGTTCATCTTGACCCGTCCCACGGCGCTCAGATCGTAACGTTCGGCGTCGAAAAACAGCGTGTCGAACAGGGCCGATGCGGCCTCTTCGGTGGGCGGTTCACCGGGACGCATCACGCGGTAGATGTCCATGAGCGCGGTTTCGCGGTTCATGTTCTTGTCCATCGCCACGGTGTTGCGGATGTAGGCGCCGACATTGATGTTGTCGATGTCGAGAACCGGAATATCGGTGATCCCGGCATCCAGCAATTCCTTGACCGATCCACCGATGATGTCACCGTCCTTGTCGCGCTCGATCGTCAACTCGTCGCCGGCCTCGACATAGATCGCGCCGGTTTCCTCGTTGATGATGTCCCGTGCCACGAACTTGCCGGCGATCTGCTCGAACGGCATCAGCAACTCACTGACATTGCCGTCGTCGATCAGCTTCTTGACCGCGCGCGGGGTGATCTTCTTGCTGGCTTCGGCGATCACTTCGCCGGTCTTGGCGTCGACCAGATCAAAGGTCGGGCGCGTGCCGCG
Organism: Roseobacter sp. AzwK-3b; assembly: GCF_000170875.1. Lineage (NCBI taxonomy): Bacteria > Pseudomonadati > Pseudomonadota > Alphaproteobacteria > Rhodobacterales > Roseobacteraceae > Roseobacter > Roseobacter sp. AzwK-3b. The sequence continues at coordinate 241,736 of NZ_ABCR01000002.1, read as the reverse complement.
CACGCGTTCCGGGAAGAACTTGGAGACCCAGCCCTTGTTCTTCTTCAACTTGTAATCGACCGTATCATAATAGGCATCCATGATGCCTTCCTGATCCATACCAAGCGCATAGAGCAGCGTCGTCACCGGCAGTTTGCGGCGACGGTCGATGCGGGCATAGACGTGATCCTTGGCGTCGAATTCGAAATCCAGCCACGAGCCGCGATAGGGGATGATGCGGCAGGCGAACAGCAGCTTGCCCGAGCTATGGGTCTTGCCCTTGTCGTGATCGAAGAACACGCCCGGGCTGCGATGCATCTGGCTGACGATGACGCGCTCTGTGCCGTTCACGATGAATGTGCCATTCGGCGTCATCAGGGGCATGTCGCCCATGAAAACGTCCTGTTCCTTGATGTCCTTGACCGACTTGGCGCCGGTATCCTCGTCCACATCGAACACGATCAGACGCAGGGTGACCTTCAACGGCGCGCTATAGGTCATGTCGCGCTGCATACATTCTTCGACGTCGTATTTCGGACGCTCGAGATCATAGCCGACGAATTCCAGCACGCTGGTTTCGTTGAAATCCTTGATCGGGAATACCGACTGGAAGACACCCTTGATGCCTTCGCCGTCCAGCGGTTTGGGCTGGTCGCCGGATTTCAGGAAAAGATCATACGAGGATTTCTGAACCTCGATGAGGTTCGGCATATCGAGAACTTCGCGAATTTTGCCGAAATATTTCCGCAAACGCTTCTGGCCAAGGAAGGTCTGAGCCATGTGTCTGGTCACCTTTCGTTTCTCACCGGTCGCACCTGCTGTCGGGCCACAGCAGCACGCCCATCCGAGATGGCGGGTTCGATCCATTCCCGGCCTCTGTCCCACCAGAAGCCTCCCGATCGTGAAAACCTCGCCTTAGAAAACCCCCGACAAATCAGGGCCTTGCTGAGACAGGTTCGGCTGGGCCCGGAAATCCGGACCCAGCCTGTGATGTGACGCCAGGTTGCCCTGGCAAACCGATTACTTGAGCTCGACTTCTGCGCCAGCTTCTTCAAGCTTCTTCTTGATCTCTTCGGCTTCATCCTTGGAGACCTGCTCCTTGACGGCCTTGCCACCGGCTTCGACCAGGTCCTTGGCTTCTTTCAGGCCCAGACCGGTGATTGCCCGGACTTCCTTGATCACGTTGATCTTGGACGCGCCTGCCGACTTCAGGATGACGTCGAATTCGGTCTGCTCTTCAGCTGCCGCAGCACCTGCGTCGCCAGCCGGACCAGCCATCATCACGGCGCCGCCAGCGGCGGGCTCGATGCCATACTCGTCTTTCAGGATGGTTTTCAGTTCCTGTGCTTCGAGAAGCGTCAGTCCAACGATCTCTTCAGCAAGTTTTTTCAGATCAGCCATTGTTCAGCTCTTTCCGTTTTAAGATGTGTTCCAACGTCGGGCATTCCCCAAACGCGAATATTCCAGTTGCTCGCTTAAGCAGCTTCCGCCTTCTCTTCGATGGTCGAAAGGATGCTCGCGATGTTAGAAGCAGGGGCGCCAATCGCACCGGCGATGTTCGAAGCGGGTGCGCCCAGCATGCCAGCGATCTGAGCAAGAAGCTCTTCGCGCGACGGCATGTCGGACACGGCTTTGACACCGGCACGGTCCAGCGGATCCGATCCCATCGCACCGCCGAGGATCTCGAATTTCGAGTTGTCCTTGGCGAAACCCTCTGCCACCTTGGCGGCGGACACAGGATCTTCCGAATAAGTCAGAACCGTCATACCCGTGAGATAGCCAGCAATGCTTTCGCAAGGCTTGCCCTCAAGGGCGATCTTGGCGAGCCTGTTCTTGGCGACGCGAACGGAAGCTTCGGCCGCGCGGGCGCGCGCACGAAGATCCTGCATCTCGGCAACTGTAAGACCCGCGTAGTGGGCAACCACTACGACGCCAGAGCTTTCAAAGATTTGGCCGAGTTCCTCGACCACTTTCTCTTTCTGGGCTCTATCCACAGTTTCACTCCAGTATTGGGGGTCTCCCCCCGGCTCAGTTGTGGCGGGTCTCCCCGCCGTTCGGGTCCAAAGTCAGGGTCCCGAGGCCAAGATCACCCGAAGGCTTGCACCTTCGTTGAATCTCATCTCGTTCCCCATCTCAGGAAGGAATTACAGAGCTTGCGCCCAACCCTCCATCTCGGACAGGACGAGGCCGGTTGCGGCCCCGCCATTCACGCCGGCCCATTGGGCCGACGCAAATCTCATTCCGACGCCGCGTTCGAGACGTCGATGCTAACACCCGGACCCATGGTCGAGGTCAGCGAAATCTTCTTCATGTAGGTGCCCTTGGCACCTGCCGGCTTGGCCTTGGCCACGGCCGTCACGAAGGCACGCACGTTTTCCACCAGCTTGGCATCGTCAAACGATGCCTTGCCGACACCGGCATGCACGACACCGGCCTTTTCGGCCTTGAACTGGACTTCACCGCCCTTGGCGGCCTTGACGGCGTCGCCCACGTCCATGGTCACGGTGCCGACCTTGGGGTTCGGCATCAGGTTGCGCGGGCCAAGCACCTTGCCCAGACGGCCGACGATCGGCATCATGTCCGGGGTTGCGATGCAGCGATCGAAATCGATCTTGCCGCCCTGAATGGTTTCCATCAGGTCTTCGGCGCCCACGATATCGGCACCTGCGGCCTGCGCTTCTTCGGCCTTGGCGCCACGGGCGAACACGGCAACGCGCACATCCTTGCCGGTGCCGTTCGGCAGGCCGACTACACCGCGGACCATCTGGTCAGCGTGGCGCGGATCGACGCCGAGATTCATCGAAATCTCGACCGTTTCATCGAATTTCGCGTTTGCGTTGGCCTTGATCAGCGCAACGGCTTCCTCGACGCTGAGGTTTTCCTTGCCGGCGAATGCCTCGCGTGCGGCGCGGGTGCGTTTTCCAAGCTTTGCCATCTTACTTCACCTCGATGCCCATGGAACGCGCGGAGCCGAGGATGATTTTCATCGCGGCGTCAACATCGTTCGCGTTCAGGTCTTTCCACTTGGCTTCGGCGATCTCACGCACCTGCTTGGTGGACACTGTGCCAGCGGTCGCGCGGCCCGGCGTATTGGACCCGGACTGCAGCTTTGCGGCCTTCTTGAGGTAGTACGACGCCGGCGGCGTCTTGATGTCCATCTCGAAAGACTTGTCCTGGTAATAGGTAATCACGGTCGGGCACGGCGCACCGGGCTCCATGTCCTGCGTCTTGGCGTTGAACGCCTTGCAGAATTCCATGATGTTGATGCCACGCTGACCGAGCGCCGGGCCCACCGGGGGGGACGGGGTCGCTTTGCCTGCTGGCACTTGCAGCTTCATCTTGCCTGCGAGTTTCTTGGCCATCTGGCCTCTCCTTCTTTCCAACTCCCGTCAGGGCGCGCCCCTCGGGGTCTCAGTCGTGTGGTCCGGTCCGGGCGCCGCGGCGCCCTCGCCTCCCACGGCTCACACATCAGGTCTGTTTGGTGACCTGCGTGAATTCCAGTTCGACCGGGGTTTCCCGACCAAAGATCGACACCGTCACCTTGAGGCGCTGGTTGTCTTCGTCCACTTCCTCGACCATGCCGTCGAAATCCTCGAACGGACCGTCATTCACCTTCACCCGCTCACCGATCTCGTAATGGATCAGAGTGCGCGGCGATTCCTCGCCTTCCTGAACGCGGTTCAGAATGGCATTGACCTCGGCATCGCGCATCGGCATCGGGCGGCCCTGCGGACCAAGAAAGCCGGTCACCCGGTTGATCGAATTGACGAGGTGATAACCACGGTCCGACATTTCCATATGGACCAGCACATAGCCGGGCATGAAACGGCGCTCGGTTGTCACCTTCTTGCCGCGCCGCACCTCGATCACCTCTTCGGTGGGGACCAGAACCTCGTCGATTTCCTCTTCGAGCCCCTGTTCGGCAACGGATTGTCTGATCTGCTCGGCGATCCTCTTTTCGAAATTCGAGAGAACACTGACCGAGTACCACCGTTTCGCCATGTCCGACCCATGCCCTTGTCGCTGCCGGCCATTCGACCGTTATTCTAGAATTCCTTCCGGATATGAACCCGGAGGTCTCGAAACAAAAATCGGCGCGCAACCCGAATCGCCGCGCGCCATATTCCGAAGTGACCTGCGGCTTACCCGTGATCGCTTGCGGTTTCAAGGGCGAAGGCGCACTTTTCTCGCCCGTCACACCGTCTTGCGAAGGCCTGTCAGCCGAATATCGACAGCAAGCCCTGCAGCCCGCTGCGAATACCAAGATCGACCAGCGCGAAGAAGACCGCTGTCAGGGCCGCCATGATGAACACCATGACCGTGGTCAACAGAACCTCGCGGCGGGTGGGCCAGACCACTTTCGCCACTTCTGCGCGGACCTGCTGAATGAACTGAAGCGGATTTGTGCGTGCCATGGGCGCTGTCTACTTTCCTGTGCCGGTTGACGGGCGACATACTCGGGCGGGCGCGCGAATTCAAGGGGCCATGCTCCGGCAGCATGCAGCCATGTGGCGCTGCTGCTCTGGCTCAGTCGTTGCGGATCTCTCTGGCCAGTCGCTCGAACGGGTCCGGCGCATCCTGCAGCGTTGTGCCGTTCGATCCCGAGAGATCGGGCAAGGCCAGCCGTTCGGCCCAGCTTTCGGGCAGATGGTCCAGCAGCATGTCCCATTGCAGAGCCAGCGCATCCGCCTTCGCGCGCAACGTCTCGGCGCGTTTCGGACGGCGCGCCTGGAATTTTCGCCAGCTTACGGCGCTGATTTCCGCGATCCGCTCATGTCCGACGGTCAAATAGGCGATGACAGCCAGAACAATCGGAACCCCGATCACGGCGAGAACAAGACCCGGTTTCCAGATCAGCAAAAGCGCGAACCCCATCGCCAGGACGGAACCACGTCCGAGCCTGATGCCCCGCGCCAGTCCGACCATGCGTTTTGTCTGGCCTTGGCTCGTGCCCATCGGTGTTTCAGCTTGCCGTGGCTCAGCCTGCACCGGGGTGAGCCGGTCAAGATGGTCCCGCTCGGTCTCGTCAAAAACCGCCTCTTGCCATTGCTGTCTCCGGACACATGCTTTCTTTTGCATCTTTGCCTTTATTTTGCCCGTGACTTCTGTCTCTGCGGGCGCAAGGTCGGGCAAACAATCCGCCCCGGTTTTCCGCATTTCTTCGACCATAAAATCGCGGACAATCCGCTCGGCCGCATCCTGTCCGGCAAGCGTCTCACCACCGTCCGCGACATGGCTGCGCCTGTCGGAGGCTTGTGCAAAAGGTGCAGGCTGGTCTGTGTGCGTAATGCGCACGGATGCATGGTTTGTCATGACAACACTCACTAAACTCCGCGCCCCCACGCAGAAAATACCCTTGTGATCTTATTCACATGGCTTTTGAGACTTGAGAATGGCGGAAATCCGTCAGGAATGCGGCCCGGCAGAAAACCTCCACGGCGCATCCGAACTTCATAAGCTATGACAGAAAATGTGGTTTGGCAGGGGCAGCAGGGCTCGAACCCGCGACCTACGGTTTTGGAGACCGTCGCTCTACCAGCTGAGCTATACCCCTACGCCAAGCGCCGGATTAAGCCACCTTACGCCGGGAATCAAGCCGCCTTCTTCGGAATTTCTTCATCGCGTCCTGGCGCTCGGTCCGGCGGCCCTTTCAGGCCGCCGATCGGGCGGTATAATTTGGACTTTGCACAACGCCCTTGTCGAAAAGCTGTGCGATCTCGGTATCGGTCAAACGCGCCACATCACCCAGAATTTCCTCGGTATGCTGGCCCAGTTCCGGCGCCGGCACCGGCTTGATCCTCGGCTTGGCCGAAAACTCGCCGGGATAGCCCGGCACCGGGAATCGGCCAAGCCCCGGCTGATCCAGCATCGAGAACATCGGGTTGGCCTCGCTCAGATCGGGGTCCTCGCGCACCGCTTGCTTCACACTGCGGAAGATCGACCATGTCAGGCCACGCGCCTCGAACTGCTCGGCGAACTCCTCGACCCTTCGCGCTGCGAACCAGGGCCGGAGGATCTCGGTAATCTCGTGGCGCAGTTCCCAACGCACGCCTTCATCCTCAAGATCGCGGCCCGTGCGCTTGGCCAGCCGGTCCATTGCATCTCCGGTGCCGGTCACCTTCACCAGCCCCGCCCATTGCCGCCCCGTCAGCCCGATCACCATGACCCGCCGCCCGCAGGCGCATTCAAAATCCTGTCCATACGCGCCATAGAGCGCGTTGCCGGATTTGCCGCGTTCCGTCTGATTGACGAGCGCATCGCCAATCATGCCCAGATGGCCGATGGTGGCCGCCGCGACATCCTTCAGCGCGATCTCCACATCCTGGCCCTCGCCCTCTCGCAGGCGGTGACGCTCGGCCGCAAGAAGCGCCGACACCACCATGTTTCCCGCGATCAGATCCCATGCCGGAAGTGCGCTGGCCACGGGCGCGTCATGGCCTTCGGGACCGGTCATCTCGGGGATGCCAAGTGCTGGATTGACCGTATAATCCACCTGCGGGCGGCCATGTCGGTCACCCATCAGCGTGACCATGATCAGGTCGCGCCGATACTGGCTGAGCGTTTCGTAATCCATCCAGCCGCGCACCCTCAGATTGGTCAGGAACATGCCCGCATCCTTTCCGGGGGCGGTGATGATCCGGGTGACCAGCTCTTTGCCTTCGGGGCTGCGCATATCCACCGCGACCGATTTCTTGCCCTTGTTCAGCCCCGCCCAGAACAGGCTGCGCCCGGAGGGGGCCAGTGGCCAGCGCCCCGCGTCCAGTCCGCCTTCAATCCGGTCAAAGCGGATCACCTCGGCCCCCATCTGCGCCAGCGTCATTCCCGCCAGCGGCACCGCCACAAAAGCCGAGCCTTCGACCACCCGCATTCCGTTGAGCAACCTGTTCATACCGTTTCCTCCCAAATGGCTGTGGCCTGCATGCCCTGATGCCCTTGCTGGCCGGTGCAGAGCAGTACCGCGCCGGTCTCGTCCTCGGTGCCCATGATGTCCAGATCGCGGCTTTCGCCGGGGCTCAGGAACACCGGATGCACGGCGCGGAAATCGAAATGGCTGGGTCGTCGGCCCTTGTACTGACACGCCGCCTGGATAAGCCAGGTCGCCTGCATCGGCCCGTGCACCACAAGACCGGGGTAATGCTCGACCTCTTGCGCATAGGGCAGATCATAGTGAATGCGGTGCGCGTTGAAAGTCAGCGCCGAATACCGGAACAAGAGCGCCTCGCTCAACCGGATCTGTTTGTGCAGCGCCGGACGCTCCGGCAGCGGGCGGGCAGCGGGCGGGCGGAATCTGTCTGGGATGTCGAGATAGACGATATCCTGCCGCTCTTCGATCGCAAGACCCTGTTCGCCGTAAATCCGGTGATCGACCGAAACCAGAACCATCGGCCCGGTCTTGCCTTCCTTTTCAACCACGCTGCGGATGAAAGATCGCTTTGTCAGCCGTTCTCCCACTCTGAGCGGCGCGCCGAAGCTCAGCGCCCCACTGGCCCACATCCGCCGTTCCAGACGGACCGGCGGCAGGAAATCCCCAAGCGCCGGGTGACCGTCGCGCGACAGCTCCGCCAAGGGGGCCGTGGGATTGAACGCACACCAGTGCCACAGCGGCTCCAGCACGTCACCCATCGCCGGCGGTCTGCTGCCCGGCGTCCCGAGAGTTGCATGGATCTGCGCGGCCTGAGCAGGCGATATACACCCCTCCTGAAGCTCCGTACGGCCTTCCCAGGCCCTGACATTCAATTGATCCATCCGCGTCTCCCCGACTTCTGCGCAAAGAGTGACGGAATGCTGAAAAAAGTCAAGTTTTCAATGACTTAGCGGAATACCATCGTATGCAGATGGCGATCTCGCACCTGCAGAAACATCCGGCTTGCCATTGTTTTGCATCACTAATCCGTCCCTTCGGCACGGCGCCTTGGCCTGCCGAATATCCCGGTTTCTGCATGTGAAAACACCACCCGCGGACAGGATCGCACCTGCGACATCTTGACGGATCGGGCCTGATATCCCCCGAATCCTCGGCGCGTGGCGCCCTTATGCGCCGGTCCAAGCAAAAGGGGCGCCCCGAAGGACGCCCCCTGCAATACCTATTGGATCCCGATCACTCGAGGATTTTGGACACGACGCCGGCGCCGACGGTACGGCCACCTTCGCGGATCGCGAAGCGCAGGCCGTCTTCCATGGCGATCGGTGCGATCAGCTCGACGGTGAACTTCAGGTTGTCGCCCGGCATCACCATTTCGGTGCCCGCAGGAAGCTCGACCGTGCCGGTCACGTCCGTCGTGCGGAAGTAGAACTGCGGACGGTAGTTGGCGAAGAACGGCGTGTGACGGCCACCCTCTTCCTTGGTCAGGATATACGCCTCGGCCTCGAACTTCGTGTGCGGCTTCACCGAACCCGGCTTGCACAGAACCTGACCACGCTCGACCGCCTCACGGTCGATACCGCGCAGCAGCGCGCCGATGTTGTCGCCAGCCTCACCGCGATCCAGCAGCTTGCGGAACATCTCGACGCCCGTGCAGGTCGTCTTCTGCGTCGCCTTGATGCCGACGATCTCAAGCTCGTCGCCCACATTCACAACGCCACGCTCGACACGGCCGGTCACAACCGTACCACGGCCCGAGATCGAGAACACGTCTTCGATCGGCATCAGGAACGGCTTGTCCACGGCGCGCTCCGGCGTCGGGATATACTCGTCCACAGCCGCCAGCAGCGCGCGGATCGAGTTCTCGCCGATCTCGGGATCGCGGCCTTCCATCGCCGCCAGCGCCGAGCCCTTGATCACGGGGATGTCGTCGCCCGGATAGTCATACGAGGTCAGAAGCTCGCGGATTTCCATTTCCACCAGTTCCAGCAGTTCCTCGTCATCGACCTGGTCGACCTTGTTCATGTAGACGACCATGTACGGAATGCCGACCTGACGACCCAGCAGGATGTGCTCGCGCGTCTGCGGCATCGGGCCGTCGGCCGCGTTCACCACCAGGATCGCGCCGTCCATCTGCGCCGCGCCGGTGATCATGTTCTTCACATAGTCCGCGTGGCCGGGGCAGTCGACATGCGCATAGTGGCGCGTGTCGGTCTCGTATTCCACATGCGCGGTCGAGATCGTGATCCCGCGGGCCTTCTCCTCGGGCGCGCCGTCAATCTGGTCATATGCCCGAAAATCGCCGAAATACTTCGTGATCGCCGCCGTCAGTGTCGTCTTGCCGTGGTCAACGTGACCAATCGTGCCGATGTTCACATGCGGTTTCGTGCGGTCAAACTTTTCCTTTGCCATGTCTCCGGGCGCCTTGTTCAGTTGGGGGGCCATCCGGCCCGTTTGATGCTCCGCGCGCCATTTATTGGCTTGCGGGGTGAAAATCAAGCAGTTCGTGCGGGGGTCGCGCCATCACTCGGCGACAGGTGTTTCGCCACTGTCTTCCTCAGGCGCCACATCGCTCTCGTCGCTGGCGGGTTCGGGTGTCTCGCCGGGTGTTTCCAAGGCGGCTTGCGCCGCTTCGGCGGCCTCGATCGCCTGCAGCGCGGAGAGCGCCTCGGCGCGGCCCTGCTCACCGCCTTCGAACCAGCCCTTCTCGGCATTCTCGCGCACCAGCCAGTTCTGGATCAGCTTGGCGGCATTGCGGCTGAGATTGCGCATCTGCTGCGCCTTGGTCTGCGTCAGGCCCGAGCCCAGCATGGTGCGGGGCGACATGCTTTCGACCACCGTCACCTGATGCGGCTCCGCGTTCAGCTTCTCCTGCTTGGCATCGTCCCAGACGGTGACCCGCAAGATCAGGGCCGAGCGCGGCGACGCCACCAACGGCAGGCCCGGTATCGCCAGCACATAGCCTTCGACGCTGATGCCCAGATGATAAAGACGGGTGCCCTCGTAGCGTCCGAACCGTTCGTCGATGGCGCTGGTCATCGCCTCGATCCACTCCTCCTCGGTGGCCTCGCGCGACACCGGCCCCCGCGTCAGATTGGGCGCCACCACGACGTTATGCGCCAGATTGAAATCCCCAAGATAAACCGGCGCTTCATCCAGATCATCGGGATTGGTGCAGGCCGCAACGATCGTCATCATGGCCAGCATGGCAAAAAGGCGCAGCATCTTCGTCCCCCTCAGGTCATCTTTGCGCCCCATACCCCACGCGCCCCTCATGCGCAACGATTTGGGCGGCGCGTTGCCCGGCACCCGGCGCCACCTCTATTCCCATGGACACCGTTTGAGGACGCCATGATCCCGACCGATATCTCGTTGCCCGTCCATGTCCCGCTGGTGGATGAGCAGATGGGCATCCTCGCAAGCCTTCAGGCCTCGCGCCGCAACATTCTGGGCATCATTCCACGCCTCGCCACGACCGAGCCGATCGTCTCGGGCCGAACCGGCAAGCGCTGGCACATGGTGATGGAGCCTACGGCGATCCGCCGAATGCTTCTGGAAGAGGTCGACAACTATCCCAAGTCAGTCATCACCAAGGCGCTCTTGCGCCCCGCGATCGGAGAGTCGCTCTTCATCGCCGAAGGCGCGCATTGGCGGTGGCAGCGGCGCACGGCAGCGCCCGTGTTTTCGCATCGCAACGTCATGAACCTCGCGCCCATCATGAGCGCCGCCGCTGAACGCAGTTGCGCCCGGATCATTACCGCCGGTCCACGTGCCGTCGACATGGCCGCGGACATGGTGCGCACCACCTTCGACGTGATCGCCGATGTGACCTTTTCGGGCGATGGCGGCTTTGCGGCGGACGCCGTGCACAAGGGGATCGACGCCTATATCGCGCAGGCGGGCAAGATCTCGTTGTTCGACATCTTGGGCTTTCCCGACTGGGTGCCGCGTCCGGGGCGGGTGATGTCGGGCGATGCCGTGGCCCAAATGAAACGCGTCGCCGACGAAGCGATCGAAGCCCGCCGGGCGCGCAGCCAGACCGAGCCAGACGCCGTGCCGGATCTCCTTGATCTTCTGATGGATGGCGCAGACCCAAAAACCGGGCGGCGCATGACCACCGCCGAGCTGCGCGACAACCTGCTGACCTTCATCGTCGCCGGCCACGAAACGACCGCGCTGACCCTCGGCTGGTCGCTCTATCTGTGCGCCTTCGACCAGAGCGTGCAGGACCGCGCCCGCGCCGAGGCGCAATCGGTGCTACAGGGCCGCGCCGCCACCGGCGACGATCTGGCCCGCCTGCCCTTCATCCGCCAGATCATCGACGAGGCGCTGCGCCTTTATCCGCCTGCAGGTGTCGTGTCGCGCAGCGCGATGCAGCATGACACGCTGTGCGGAACCGAGGTGCGCCCCGGCGACACCGTGATGATCCCGATCTATGCGCTACACCGCAACAGCCGCCTGTGGGAGCATCCGGACAGCTTCAAACCCGAGCGGTTCGCGGATCGCAAGGCGATCGACCGTTACGCCTATCTGCCTTTCGGCGACGGGCCGCGCATCTGCATCGGCGCCAGCTTCGCCCTTCAGGAGGCGGTCATCATCCTTGCCACGCTGCTGTCGCGCTTTCGGTTCACGCGCGTGCCGGGCCGCGATCCGGACCCAGTCATGATCCTGACCCTGCGCCCCGAAGGCGGCGTCTGGCTCGAGGCGGAACCGATGCCGCAGCCGTGACGCGCCATCAGTCGCAGATCGCCTGCAGCGCCTGCCAGTCCTGATCCCCAAGCACGGGCATGGTGGACCCTTGAGCATCGGCATTCCGGCGCGCCGCCTCGGCAAGGTCGGCGCTTGGCGGATGGCTTGCCAGATACTCGGGCAGGCTCAGGCCCTCTCCTTCCATCTCACCGATATGGTCGAAGAACTCGGCCATCCCGTCGCTGTCCACCCGGGCCGCGTTCAGCATCTCCAAAGCGAACTGGTCCGCTCTGGTCTCGGCCTCGCGGCTATAGCTCGACTGGATCAGCTGCTCGCCGAGGAAGACCGCAAAGGCGCCGCCGGTGACATCCCCCAGCACCATCGACAAGATCCCCGCCGATCCCGCCGCGCGCAGCGCATGGCGCGTGGCGTCGCGCCGTTCCACATGGCCGATCTCATGGGCCAGCACGGCGGCCACGGCATCGGGGCCGCTGGCCTCGTCCAGCAATCCGCGCAGGATCACCACCTGACCTCCGGGCGCGGCGAATGCATTGACCATCTCGTGATCGAACACCCTGAGCTGCAGATCATACTGCAGGTCCCGGCCCTCTGTCAGCCGCGTGAGCATCCGCGACAGCGCCGCATGCCCCGCCGGATCATCGCAGGTCAGCCCATCTTCGCGCCCTGCCCCAAGCGCCTGTTCCAGCTGCGCGGTCACCGCCTTGCCGAAGGCGATCTCGCGCTCGATGGGGATCAGGTCTGCCATCGTGTCGGCCATGCGCGGCAGGATCACGAACAGGATCAGCCCCACGGCCGCCACCGCCAACGCACCGCGCCGGACGATCCGTCCCCATGTGCCGGGGTGCAGGTCGCGCTTGTCCAGATCGGGGCACAGACGGCGCAGCCGCGAGATGGTGCCCGGATCATTCACCGTCAGCCGCGCGGGATCCCGCGGCGCCTCGTCATCGGTTGCCGCGTGCAACATCAGGGTCAGCCCGCCCTTGCGCGCCTGGTCCCGTTGCGCGCGCAGCCGTGCGAAGGGCCAGTGATGCGGGCCATCCCCAAGGGTCGGGCCATCGAACACCAGCTGCCCGCCCACCTCGTCCAGCACCAGTTCAACCGCGTGCCGCCCGGCACTTTGCCCATCGAAATAACGTGCCGCCACACCCGGCATCAGATCGCGCCGCCCACATCCAGCGCATCGGCGAAACCTTCGGCATCCGCGCCGGTGTCATGGCCGCGCTGCTCGATATAATCCAACTCGTCGGCATTGCGGATCGTGACCGCCTCGACCACCTGATGGATGATCGGCTGCAGGATCCAGACCAGCACCAGCGATGCCGAGACCGCATAGGCCAGAAGATACAGCGCCCCGATCGCCACCACGGCGATGAACACCGCGCCTTCTCCCAGCATTACCGCAGGCACCAGCATGAACATCACCGCCGCCCCCAGCCCACCGAAGATCAGCACCGTGATAATTCCGACCATCAGACCGCCCAGGAACACCGTCGACACGATGGGCGTCGCACGGATGTGCAGCTCGAACCAGATGTTGCCGTCCAGAATCTTGTTCTCGGTCAGGTAGATGAACGCTTTCACCCGGTAAACGACGATGCCCACCAGCAACCACACGAAGCCAAGCACCGCCACCGCGCCACCGCTCTCCGGCTGGCCCAGAAGCCCCGCCACCATGCCGCCCCCGATCATGATGAACAGACCGGCATAGATATGGCTCATCGCCGGCAGCAGGGCAGTCCACCGCCCCCCCTGTTGAAACGGCGCGTCTCCGTACCAGCTTCGGTCGGTCATATAGCGCTCCAGCCGCCATGTCTGCCATGGCAGCAAAAGCCCAAGCGACAGGATCGTCAGCAGCCAGTGCCCCATCGCCCGAAACGCATAGCCCCATGCGCCTTTCTCGGCGCCAAAGCGGATACCCCGCCAACGGGTGCGCGCCAGCTTGTAGCGCCGCACGCGGTATTGCGCGAAAAAGATCAGCGGCAGGACCGCGACGAAGGTGATGGAAAACGCCAGCGATTGCAGCATCGCCTGTTCCGGTGTCTGCGGCTCACCCAACAGCGTCAGGCCGAAATAGAACAGGATCATCTGCACCACGCCCAGATACACGGCCAGAAGCACCACTGCCATCAGAAAGCCCAGGAATTTCTCAAGCCCGGTGCCGGTATATTCGAAACTGTCGCGCCCGTCGCTGATCGACGACCAGACATAGCGCCTGATGCGCGTTCTGGCCCAGAACCGGTAAATTCCCAATGTCACCGTGGTCAGCAGCGCCGTCACGACGGCAAGCCGCAGAAGCGCGCCGCGCTCTCCGTCATACTGCCCGTGCAGGACCTTTTCGGGCTCTGCCATCGTCTGCGTCGCCATATCGTTACCTCTCGCGTTGCACTCGCACCCGTTGTGGCTCAGGCGGTTCGACACGTTCGGGATATCCCGAATTTTGGCAAAGTTTATGGCAACAGAGCGGCGATTCGCGGGAAAATCAGGTGAAGCGATTGTCCCTCGGGAAGCCCCTTGGGGCCATGCGGCCCGCGCTCGCGCGCTTGCCTGTCCACTCGGCCAGATCGGTCTCGCTGCGGGTGCGGCCCGCCGGATCATGCCAGCTCAACCCGTCGGCCAAGGCAAAGGTGGTCGCGTCGCTCAGCCCGCCATCCTTGTATTTCTGCAACCGGACTCCCTTACCGCGCCCCATCTCGGGCAGCTCATCCAGCGCAAAGATCAGCACCTTGCGGTTTTCGCCGACGCAGGCCACGTGATCGCCCTCAACCTTGGTGCAGACCTTCGCGCGCACATCGTCGCGCACGTTCAGCACCTGTTTGCCGCTGCGGGTCTGGGCCACGACCTCGTCCTCGGGCACCACGAAACCGTCGCCCGCGCTTGACGCCACCAACAGCTTGGCGCCGGGGCGATGGATGAACAGATCGACGATCTCGGCCTCGTTGGGCAGATCCACCATCAGGCGCAGCGGCTCGCCCATGCCGCGCCCGCCGGGCAGGTTGGCGGCACTCAACGTGTAGAACCGTCCGTTGGTGCCGAACACCAGAAGCCGGTCGGTGGTTTCGGCATGGAACACGAAACGCCCCTCGTCGCCATCCTTGAACTTCAACTCCCGGCTCAGGTCGATATGACCCGACATCGCCCGGATCCATCCCATCTTCGAGCACACCACCGTGATCGGCTCCCGGTCGATCATCGCCTCCAGCGGCACCTCCTCAACCTCTCCGGCCTCGGCGAACTGGGTACGGCGCACACCCACATTCTTGCCATCCAGCACGTAGTCGCGCCCGAATGTCTTCTTGACCTGCCGCAGCTGCTCCGAGATCGCATCCCATTGCAGCGTCTCGTCCTCCAGCAGATCCTCAAGCCCCGCGCGCTCTTCCATCAGGGTGTCGCGCTCGCGCACCAGCGCATCCTCCTCCAGCCGCCGCAAGCTGCGCAGGCGCATGTTCAGGATCGCTTCGGCCTGCACATCCGACAGCCCGTTCTCGCGGCCCGCATAGCTGTGCGGCACCTCGCGCGGGGTGGCGGCGGTGCTTTCCGCCAGAACGCCCATCGCCTCGGCCTCGGGATCCGCGATTAGCACCAGCTGCGCGATATCCACACCCTCCAGCGGCGAGCGGTAGTCGGCTTCGGTCATCGCCCGGCTCAACGAGGCCTGATGCGGCGTGCTCCAGTCCTCATACATGAGCGCGACCTTGGGATCGTCGTCATAGCGGATGATCTCGATCACCCGGTCGAGGTTCAGAAAGGCGGTAATCAGCCCCTGCAAAACCTCCAGCCGGTTGTCGATCTTGGCCATCCGGTGCCGCGACCGCCGCTCCAGCACCTCGCGCCGAAAATCCAGAAACGCGCGCAGCACCTCCTTGAGCGAACAGACCTTGGGCGTCACCCCGTCGATCAGCACGTTCATGTTCAGGCTGAAGCGCACTTCCAGGTCGGAATTACGATAGAGCATACCCATCAGCACCTCGGGGTCCACGTTCTTGGACCTCGGTTCCAGCACCATGCGCACGTCATCGGCGCTTTCATCGCGAATATCCGCGAGGATCGGCACCTTCTTGGTCTGGATCACCTCGGCCAGCTTTTCCACCAGCTTGGATTTCTGCACCTGATAGGGGATCTCGGTGACAACGATCTGCCACTGGCCCCGGCCCAGATCCTCGACCTCCCATTTACAGCGCAGCCGGAACGCGCCGCGCCCGGTGCGATAGGCCTGCGCGATATTCTCGCGCGGCTCCACGATCACGCCACCGGTCGGGAAATCCGGTCCGGGAATGTAATTGAGCAGCGTATCGTCGCGCGCATCGGGCACCTTGATCAGATGCAGACAGGCATCCACCAGTTCCGAGATGTTATGCGGCGGAATGTTGGTCGCCATACCGACCGCGATCCCCGACGAGCCATTGGCCAGCAGGTTGGGAAAGGACGCCGGCAGCACGATCGGCTCGCGCAGCGTGCCGTCGTAATTGTCCCGGTAATCGACCGCGTTCTCGTTCAGCCCGTCCAGCAGCGCCTCGGCCACCGCCGTCATGCGCGCTTCGGTGTAGCGGCTGGCGGCAGGGTTGTCGCCGTCGATATTGCCGAAATTGCCCTGACCGTCCACCAGCGGGTAACGCACCGCGAAATCCTGCGCCAGACGCGCCATCGCATCATAAATTGCGGCATCGCCATGCGGGTGATAATTGCCCATCACGTCGCCGCTGATCTTGGCGGATTTGCGGAAGCCCCCGGTGCTCGACAGGCGCAGCTCGCGCATTGCATACAGGATGCGCCGATGGACCGGCTTCAGGCCGTCACGCGCATCGGGCAGCGCGCGATGCATGATCGTGCTCAGCGCATAGGTTAGATACCGCTCGCCAATCGCGCGGCGCAGCGGCTCTGCGAATTCGGTTGCGGGCTCGGCCCCGTCGTCGATCAGGTCGCTCATGCTGCTCTTGATACCCTCTGGGCAGGGATCAAGGCCAGCCCCCGCCGCGTGTTCGTGCTTGATCTACGTAAACAGCCTCACAGGGGAGGAGGTCAAGCCCAGCCCGCCGGTAAACTCCGCGTATTTCTGCAAGACCAGCGCCGCAATCAGCCTTTCGCGCGCCGGATCGCGGAACTGCCGCACCCAGGTTTGCGCATTGCGTACGATCCGCTCCATCTCCTGCGGGTTGGCCTCGCACCACGCGATCCGCTCGTCCAGATCGCTCAGATCGGCGCGGATCTGCACGAAATGCACCCCCGGCTCCAGCCGCCCCTCCATGTACCAGGTCTCATATTCCAGCTTCGGCGCCAGCGCGACCGAGTTCGACGCCATGATCCATTTCAGATTGGTCGCCACGTCATTGCCCTCGAGCGACAGAACATACCGATGCTCAAGCTGCTGCGCGATGCTCAGCCAGCCCTTCGGCGGCGCCAGCCCCTCGGCCTCGTGGACCTGCCCGATATCATGCGCGGGGCTGTCCGCATAAAGCCGCACGGCGGCGATCCTCGGCGCCTGCCCGTTCAGCATCCCCCGCCACACAGCAGACGGGCGCTTGTCGGCCCAGCATCGGCTGTCCTTGGGAAATTGGAAATGCCGCAGCGCATCCAGCGGCAACAGAACCGACTGCGCCACATCCCCCGCAATCGGCCGGCTTTTGACCAGCGACGGCGCATCGGGCACATGGGTCACATCCCCGAAAAGCGGTGCGATGCGGAACTCCGGCCCGAACCCCTGCGCATCGCGCATCAGATCGATGTAATACATCTTGCCGCTGCGATCCGTGGTGCTGATCGACATATCGCCCAACCGCACGGGCGGCAGATCATCCACCGGCGCCGTCAGCCGATTGTAATAGGCCACCCGCTCCAGCACATCGCTCGGCACGTCCTCCAGACGCTCGGGCAGCCGCGCCGCCAGCCGCCTGCGCGCCACGGCCCACGCGCCCGGCGCATATTCCCTGAAGGCAGCGGCCAGAAAATATCCCGCCCTGTGCAGCCCGCTGCTCATTCTTGCACGTCTCCCCTCTGAAAGGCCGTTCCGCAATATCAGCGCCCGCCTCCCATCGCCAGAGTGCAGGCCCGCCCTTGGGGCACAATTTCCCGAAGATCCATTTTTCAGCCAGATTCCGCCCCCATTGCTGGACGAATCGTTTATGATGTATCCGTCTGCTCCTGCCGCCACAGTGGCGAGCAAGACGGGTCTCCGCGCGCTGCTGTCACGGGATCATTGACTGTTAAGTATTGGGGGGACGCGCATGTGGCGCTTTATTTTAATAACTTTTGCCTTTTTGGGATGGTCATTTTACGAACTGAGCGGCGGGGCCGATTACACACCCCGCACCAATTCCATCCAGGCCCGTGCGCTTCTGGATGATGTGCGCCCGGCGGCGCGCCCAGTGCGTGCGCATGTGACCCAAGTGGCCGGCACCGGCGGGATCGC
This sequence comes from Roseobacter sp. AzwK-3b, assembly GCF_000170875.1. Classification (NCBI taxonomy): domain Bacteria; kingdom Pseudomonadati; phylum Pseudomonadota; class Alphaproteobacteria; order Rhodobacterales; family Roseobacteraceae; genus Roseobacter; species Roseobacter sp. AzwK-3b. Next base: position 223,782 of record NZ_ABCR01000002.1, on the reverse strand, counting down.
TCCGGCGGTTGAGCCCGTGGCGCAGGATACCACGCCTCGCAAAGCCGCGCCCGGAATAGAGCCCGGCATCGAACCCGGCCCACAAACCTTGGTCACGCTCGCCTCGGCCAATGCCGACACTCTTGCCGCTCCCGTGACCGGCCTGCCAGTCATCACCGCGCAACCCGCAGAGACCGCTGTCACCGCCGCCGTGGCCCAGACCGAGATCGCCGGCCTCACATTGCGCGGCCTGTCGGACCCGATCCGCCTCGACACTGCACCGACTGATCGGCCCGACGATATTCGCAGCATCGCCGGCACAGCCGTCAACATGCGCGCCGGTCCCGGCACGCAATATGACCGCATCGCCCGGCTGGGCCGCGGCGACGAGGTCGCTGTCCTGCAAGACCCCGGCAATGGCTGGCTCAAGCTTCGGGTGGTTGAAACCGGACGCGTCGGATGGATGGCCGGCAGCCTGGTGACCGCATCGGCAAACTGATTGCATCGCCCTGCACTTGCGGCCATAGCTTGCAGCCATGAGCAAGAAAACGATCCTCATCACCGGCTGCTCTTCGGGCATCGGATATGATGCTGCCTTGGGCCTTCGCGCGCAGGGCTGGCGCGTCTTCGCCTCTTGCCGCCGCCACGAGGATTGCGCGCGCCTGATCGCCGAAGGCTTCGACAGCCCACTGATCGACTATCAGGACGAGGCGACCATCGCCTCGGGCCTGTCCGAAGTGCTTTCGGCCACAGGCGGCACGCTCGATGCGCTGTTCAACAACGGCGCTTTCGGCTGCCCCGGCCTCGTCGAAGACCTGCCCACCGATGCGCTGCGCGACATCTTTCAAGCCAATTTCTTCGGCTGGCACGAACTTACGCGTCGCGTGATCCCGGTGATGCGCGCCCAAGGCCATGGCCGCATCGTGCAATGCTCCTCGGTGCTGGGCTTCGTCACGCTGCCCTGGCGCGGCGCTTACAATTCCACCAAATTCGCGCTCGAAGGGCTGACCGACACGCTGCGCATCGAAATGCGCGATACCGGCATCCATGTCATCCTGATCGAACCCGGCCCTGTCACGTCGAAGATCCGGGTGAACTCGATTCCGCATTTCGAACGCTGGATCGACTGGGAAAAATCCCCGCGCGCCGACGCCTATCGCGACCAACTGCGCAAGCGGCTCTACAAGGACAGCGGCACCCCCGACAGATTCGAGCTGCCCGCGTCTGCGGTGACCGCGAAACTGATCCATGCGCTCACCTCTCCCCGGCCGCGGCCCCGCTATTACGTCACGACGCCCACCTACATGATGGGCGTTCTGCGCCGCATCCTGCCGACCCGCGCGCTCGACTGGGTTCTCTCGCGGGCCTGATGGCCCCGCATGACATGCGGCAGGGGAAAATTCGCTTTCGCTTTTCGGTCGCGGCACCCTAGATGGGCCAAAGACCCGATTCGAAGGAGCCCGACCCGATGCTGACAGATCCGCTCTTCCTCATTGCCGCCGCCGCGTGCCTTGGCGTGGCCGTGATCCTCGCACTGGGCATCGGCACCTTCGGCAAGGAAGGTCTCGACAACGCCAAGCGCTCCAACAAGTTCATGCGCTGGCGCATCATCGCGCAATTCGTCGCGGTGATCCTCATCCTACTTTTCGTTTTCATCCGCAGACAGGGGGGACAGTGACATGGTGGTTCTCAACAGGATCTACACCAAGACAGGCGACCACGGCGAAACCGCTCTCGGCAATGGCGCGCGGGTGGCGAAACATTCCATGCGCGTCACCGCATACGGCACCGTCGATGAGGTGAACGCGACCCTCGGGCTCGCCCGCCTGCATGCCAAGGGCGAAACCGACGAGGCGCTGGCCCGCATCCAGAACGACCTCTTCGATCTGGGCGCCGATCTGTGCCGCCCCGACATGGCCCGCGATGCCGAGGCCGAGTATACTCCCCTGCGCGTCACCGCCAATCAGGTCACCCGGCTTGAATCGGAAATCGACACGATGAACAAGACGCTGGAACCCCTGCGCAGCTTCATTTTGCCCGGCGGCACCCCGCTTGCGGCCTATCTGCACCTGTGCCGCACCGTGTCGCGCCGCGCCGAACGCCTGACGGTGGAGCTTGCCACCATGGAAGAGGTGAACCCCGACGCGGTCAAATACCTCAACCGCCTGAGCGACTGGTTCTTCGTCGCCGCCCGCGTCTCGAATGACGGCGGCACCTCCGACGTTCTTTGGATTCCCGGCGCGAACCGCTGACCCTTTTCAGCGCCCCACAAACCGAACCGGGCCGCAAGGCCCGGTGACGTGCCCGATGCAGGCCAGTGGCCTTTGGGGAACATCCACCAAGTCCTTCACCCGCCACAGTGACTCCGATCTGGAGCAGTTCGGGCAATCATGCTAGCCCTGCTCTATTGGCCCACCTGGATCACCTTCGGGCCGATCAGTACGAGGACGCCGATATGTCGTTACCCACAGTGGCCATGTTCTGGGATGGCCCGCCGCTGTCTTTCATAGAGCGGCTCTGCACCAAATCCTTCGTCGATGCCGGTCACAAGGTCGTCCTGTTTTCCTACGGCAAGGTCGAAGGCGTGCCCGACGGTGTGGAAATGGCCCCCGCCTCGGATATCCTGCCGCATCCCGACACCATGCTGCGCCATGATCGCACCGGCAGCCCTGCGCCCTATTCCGACAAGTTCCGCTATCATCTTCTGGCCCGCCATGACGGGCTGATCTGGTCGGATACCGACGCCTATTGCCTCAAGCCGTTCGAACCGAAGGATGGCTATTTCTTCGGGCGTGAAACCGATGACGTGGTGGCCAATGGCGTGCTCGCCCTGCCCGCCGCCTCGCCCACGCTCAAGGCGCTCATCGACATGTGCGAGGATGAATACACCATCCCCGTCTGGATGCGCCGCGCGCAGGTCCGCGAGATCAAGGCACGCCATGACGCAGGCGATCCGATGCATGTCTCCGAAATGCCCTGGGGCGTCTGGGGGCCGCGCGCGCTCTCGCATTTCCTCAAGGAAAATGACGAGTTTCGCCACGCGCTCGAACCCCATGTGCTCTACCCCGTGGGCTTCGCAGACCGGCGGCTCTATTTCCGCCGCGCCGCCCTGACGTGGAACATGGTGCGCGACGATACCGTTTCGATCCATTTCTACGGGCGCCGGTGTCGGCAGCTTCTCAAGATCAAATACGACGGCGTGCCCCCACCAACCTCGGTTCTGGGCGAGCTGGCCACCCGGCACGGTCTCGCTGCCTGAGCCGCGCGCCCGGCGGTCCCGATATTTCCCGCCTCAAAACCGCAAACGCGACGTCGCGGGACGCAAACGTGACGATTTTACCCTGTTTCCCGCTGGTACAAACCAGTATCAAACCCCGGAGAGCATTCCGAAGAGTCGCCCCGCGACGCTTCAACCATCCATAGGGAGACCATGCCAATGAAGGTGCTTGTGCCTGTCAAACGCGTGATCGACTACAACGTCAAGGTCCGCGTCAAGGCGGACGGCAGCGGTGTCGATCTTGCCAACGTGAAAATGTCGATGAACCCGTTCGACGAGATCGCAGTGGAAGAGGCCATCCGCCTGAAAGAGGCCGGCAAGGCCGATGAGGTGATCGCCGTCTCGATCGGCGTCAAGCAGGCGCAGGAAACCCTGCGCACCGCGCTGGCCATGGGCGCCGATCGCGCGATCCTCGTGGTGGCCGCCGATGACGTGCACACCGATATCGAACCTCTGGCCGTCGCCAAGATCCTCGCCAAGGTCGTGGCCGAGGAACAGCCGGGTATGGTGCTCTGCGGCAAGCAGGCAATCGACAACGACATGAACGCCACCGGGCAGATGCTGTCGGCGCTTCTGGGCTGGTCCCAGGCGACCTATGCCAACCAGATCGATGTCGAGGGCGATCACGCCGTGGTCACCCGCGAAGTCGATGGCGGCTTGCAGACCGTCAAGGTGAAGATGCCCACCATCATCACCACCGACCTGCGCCTGAACGAGCCGCGCTACGCCTCGCTGCCCAACATCATGAAGGCCAAGAAAAAGCCGCTCGATGAAAAGACAGCCGCCGATTACGGCGTCGACGTGACGCCGCGTCTCGAGATCCTCGAGACGATCGAACCGCCCGCCCGCAAGGCCGGTGAACTCGTGGGCTCGGTGGACGAGCTCGTGTCGAAACTCAAGGAAGCGGGGGCTGTGTGATGGCTGTTCTTCTTCTTGCCGAAGTCAATGACGGAACGCTGGCGATGGATGCCACGGCCAAGGCCGTGACCGCCGCCACCAAGCTGGGCGATGTGACCGTGCTCTGCGCCGGCGCCACCTGTTCGGGTGCCGCCGACGAGGCCGCCACAATCGCCGGTGTGTCCAAGGTGCTCTGCGCCGAGGATGCGCTTTATGGCCACCGTCTGGCCGAACCCGTGGCGCAGCTGGTGGCGGACCTCGCCGCCGATTACAGCCATATCGTGGCCCCGGCCACCACGGATGCCAAGAACATCCTGCCGCGCGTCGCGGCGCTGCTCGATGTGATGGTCATCACCGACGCCTCGGGTGTGGTCGATGCCGACACGTTCGAACGGCCGATCTATGCCGGCAACGCAGTGCAAAAGATCCGCTCGTCGGACGCCAAGAAAGTCGTGAGCTTCCGCACCTCGACCTTCGACGCCGCCGCCACCGGCAATGCCGCCCCGGTCGAAAAGATCGCTGCTGCGGCCGATCCGGCGCTGTCGGAATGGGTCGAAGACAAGGTCGCCGCCTCGGATCGTCCCGAACTGACCTCGGCTGGCGTGGTCGTCTCGGGTGGTCGCGGTGTCGGCTCGCAGGATGATTTCGCCCTGATCGAGGGCCTGGCCGACAAGCTCGGCGCCGCTGTCGGCGCCTCGCGTGCCGCGGTCGATTCGGGCTTTGCTCCGAATGACTGGCAGGTGGGCCAGACCGGCAAGGTGGTGGCACCAGAGCTTTACATCGCTGTCGGCATCTCGGGCGCGATCCAGCACCTCGCGGGCATGAAGGATTCCAAGATCATCGTCGCGATCAACAAGGACGAAGAGGCCCCGATCTTCCAGGTTGCCGATTACGGCCTTGTGGCCGATCTCTTCGCGGCCGTGCCGGAACTGACCGAAAAACTCGGCTGATCCGTCCTCCTCCGAATGAACCACGCTCAAAGGCCCGCCGCTCTGGCGGGCCTTTGTTCTTGGGCCCTTATCGCGCCACGACGTGCTGCGCATCTGTGCCCTCGCCCATGTCCAGCACCTCGCGCAAGACCGGCAGCAGCCCAAGCGCCGCCTCCTCATGGGCCGCCGGCCCCGGCAGACAGCGCGCGGCCTCAGCCTCCTCCGGGGTGAAAATCATCCCGCGGGTGCCCATCTTCTGCGCAGCTGCACTTGTCGTCACCTCGACAAACCGCGCGGCATGCGGCGCCACCCCCTCCAGCATCGCGCGCGTCACGAAGGCCGGATCGTAGGTCACATCAGGCCGCTGCGCGCCGCGCTCGGGCAGGCGGGCCGCGAACCACAGCAGGATGACCGGCGGGCCGATCCGGTGAACAAGGTCGATCATCCGCTCCACCCAGGCCGTGCGCAGCTCGTCGCGCACCAGATCGAACCGGTCCGGCGCCATGCCTTGCAGGCTTTTCAACAAATGCCGCGTGAACGCGTATTCGGTGAAATCCACATCCGGAAACAGGCTTTGCATCGGCCGCATGGCCCGCAGAAACCGGTCATTCCGGCGCGGATGCACCCGGTAGAACCTGTTGGACAGGTTCAGCGCCCCCGGCACCTGCAGCACCACCGCCCGCGCGCGCGCCACATGCCGCTCGAGCCCCGGATCGCCCAGCATCACATCCGGCCCGGCATTGGGCCATCCGAAATTCACACAAGCCATGCCCAGCCCGTCCTCCACCAGAGCGGGAAACGGCCTTCGGATGAACCGGCCATAGGTTTCCGATCCGCCCAGAAAGGCGACATAGTCTGTCGCAAGGCATTGCCGTGGCCCCCGGAACACCAGGTTCGATCCGGCATAACCGCACGGCTCATAATCAAGGGGCGCTGGCCCCTTCGCTGTGTCGTGATTCATCTTTTCCCACCGATTCCAACTCACCCGGGGCCAAGATGACGCCCCCGCGTTGACAAACTGCTAACGCGCCAATTCGCGGGGAATTTTAGCAATCAGCAGCCCTTGCGGCTTGCGCCCCTGCGGGCCTATTGTGGCGGCGTGGACAGGAAAGGTGCGACAATGGAGATCCGGAAAATCGGCGTGGTCGGCGCAGGCCAGATGGGCAACGGCATTGCGCATGTCATGTCCCTCGCCGGGTTCGAGGTGATGCTCAACGACATCAGCCAAGACATGCTGGACAACGCCATCGCGACCATGACCCGCAACATGGAACGTCAGGTCAGTCGCGGCAAGATCACCCAGGACGCGATGGTCAGCGCCCTGGCGCGTATCACGCCGACCCTCACGCTCACCGATCTCGGCGCCACGGATCTGGTGATCGAAGCCGCGACCGAGCGTGAAACCGTCAAGCAGGCGATTTTCGATGAACTGCTGCCGCATCTTCAGCCCCATACGATCCTCACGTCGAACACCTCGTCGATCTCAATCACCCGGCTGGCCAGCCGCACCGACCGGCCCGAAAAATTCATGGGGTTTCACTTCATGAACCCGGTGCCGGTCATGCAACTGGTCGAGCTCATTCGCGGCATCGCCACTGACAAGCCGACCTATGACGTCTGCCTCGCAGTGGTCGAGAAACTGGGCAAGACCGCCGCCTCGGCCGAGGATTTTCCCGCCTTCATCGTCAACCGGATCCTGATGCCGATGATAAACGAGGCGGTGTATACGCTCTATGAAGGCGTCGGAAACGTGCGGTCGATCGATCAGTCCATGAAGCTGGGGGCCAATCACCCGATGGGGCCTCTGGAACTGGCGGATTTCATCGGCCTGGACACCTGTCTGGCGATCATGAACGTGCTGCATGACGGGCTGGCCGATACCAAGTATCGCCCCTGCCCGCTGCTGACGAAATATGTCGAAGCCGGTTGGCTGGGCCGCAAGACGGGACGGGGATTTTATGATTATCGCGGCGAGGTGCCGGTCCCGACACGGTGAGCCGCGACGCTTATCGGGCAAGAGCGCCGCACGCGACGTCAGGATTCAGGCCAGGCACTTGGATCAGGCACCGCGTTTCGGCAGGCGCCCTTGATGATTTTTCACGAAAAATTCACCTCTGACCCTCATGAATTTTCGCAGAAAATTCTTCCCCGTCAAACGCAAAAAATTCCCCAAAGACCCCGACACCGCAGGTCACAAATTTTCGCAGAAAATTTGCGCCCTCAGCGCTCGTTCACATTATCGCCAAGCGCCAGCGTATGCTCGCGCAGCCATGCCATGAAGCCGCGCGGATCACTTTCCAGCATCTTCATCCGCTCCGCACTGATCGGCGCGCCGACCACCGGGCGCTGCGGCTTGTTGCAGCTGTGCACGACCTCATGCAGAAGCAATCCCTGCCGCAAGGTCGCCGATATCCGGTTGGCCATCTGGTACCAGCGCGAATTGGACCCCGGAAAATAGATCGGCACCACCGTCGCGCCAGACCGGCGGATCATCTGCGCCGTGAACACGTTCCATTCCCGCTCGATCACCGGTCCGAACATCGTGTCGCTTGATGCCACCACGCCCGACGGGAACACGCTGATCAGCCCGCCCTCCTTGAGATGCGCCATCGCCTTGGCGCGCATCTCCACGCTCTTGCGCTGCGCATCGGGCTCATGCGGAAACGGCACCGCGATCATGTACGAGGCCGCCACCTCGTCGATCCCGGTCAAAAGCGCTCGCGTCAGGATCTTGTAATCCGTGCGCCGCCGCCCGATCAGATCGGCAAGGATCATCCCATCCACCAGCCCATGCGGATGGTTGGCCACCGCCACCACCGGCCCTTCGCTGGGAATATTCATCAGCTCGGCGTCAGGCGTCAGAAGGTCGATCCCCATCGTATCCAGCGCCGCGCGCCAAAAGGGCTGGCCCGTGGGCGCGCCGCGTCTTTCGAATTCGCGGATCATCCGGAGGATCGTCAGTTTTCCGGTAAACCATTCGATCGCCCGTATGGTCAACGCCGTCCCGGGTTTGTCGAACGAATTGGCATAGGTGAGGCTCCGACGGTCATACTTCGTGAAGTTTACCGTCTCGTCATCCTGCCCCGGCGCATGGTCCTCAACGTGTTCTACCACGTGGCGTCGTCCCGTCCCGTCGCGCATATCTGCGCGGTTGGTTCACATATCCTCGCCGAACCGGTTGGCCACAAGCGCCTGCACCGCATCGGCCAGCGCCTCGGCATCCGGTCCCGAGGTTTGCACGTCAATAGTGGTTCCTTTCGACGCTGCCAACATCAAAAGCCCCATTATGCTGTCACCGCCCGCCGTCTGCCCGTCCATCGCCACCTCGGCGCGCGCGTCGAATCCCTCGACCACTTCCACCAGCCGTGCCGCGGCGCGCGCATGCAGGCCCTTTTCATTGATGATTTTCAGATGACGCGTGATCGTGTCGGCCATATGTCTTCTACCCGTCTGCCTTTTCACTCGAACCGGCATGGCTGTCTATGTATTTGCGCCCCGCGTCAAGCGCGGATCGCGCGGCCTCGTGCACCGGCATGTTCCGGCTCTTGGCCAGCTTGATGAGCATCGGCAAATTGGCCCCATAGAGAATCCGCCTGTCCGCGGGCTGGCACGCCTTGAGCGACAGGTTCGATGGCGAGCCGCCGAACAGGTCCGTCACGATCAAGACACCGTCCCCACGATCCACCGCATCGGCGGCGGCACAGATTTCGGCCTGTTTCTCGGCGCGGTTGCTGTCATCCTCCATCGTGATGGCCACAATGCCGGTCTGTGCGCCCACCACATGCTCGATGGCCCACAGATATTCCCGGGCCAGGCCGCCATGCGCCACGATCACGATACCGATCAACGCAGTCTCTCTCCCTGTTGGTCGTCCGCATCACCCATGTGCTGCGCGCCGATGCGCGGCGCCTCTGTCGCCCCTCGCCGTTCCAGTTCGCGGTGCCTTATTGACACCGGCCAGCCACCCTTCGCAAGGGCCGCCGCCAAAGTTTCTGCCATGGTCACGCTGCGATGCTGGCCGCCCGTGCAGCCGAATCCGATCGCAAGATAGGCCTTGCCCTCCGCCTCATAGGCCGGCAGCAGAAGCTGCGCCAGATCCACCACCTTGTCGCGAAACGCCGCGAAACGCGGGTCCTGCGCCACGTAGCCCGACACCCGCATGTCCCGCCCGTCGAGCGTGCGCAGCGCCTCGTCCCAATAGGGATTGCGCAGGAACCGGCAATCCAGAACCATGTCGAGCCCCCGCGGCACACCGCGCTTGTAGGAAAACGAGTGCACCGACACCGCCAGCCGGCTTTGCCCTTGCGGCGCGAACCATTGCTCCAGCTCCGCCCGCAGATCATGCGGCGACAGCTCGGACGTATCGATCAGGATATCGGCCCTCGCGCGGATCGGCTTTAGAAGATCGAATTCCCGCGCGATCCCCACGCCGGGGCTTTCGGCAGGCGCCAGCGGATGGCGGCGGCGCGTTTCCGAAAACCGGCGCAACAGAACCTCGGCGTCGCAATCCACGTACAACAGCTGCACCGGCGCGCCGCCCGGCGCCTCCATGCGGTCCACCGCCTCGATCAGCGCCGTCGTCGAAAAATCACGGTTGCGCGCATCGATGCCAAGCGCCAATGGCTTCTCGACCCCGGCGCCCGGCACAAGCCTCGGCAAAAGAGACAGCGGCAGATTATCGATCGCCTCATATCCCATATCCTCCAACGCACGGATCGCAGTGCTTCGGCCCGCCCCCGAAGGACCGGTCACCAGCACCAGCCGGGAAGCTATGGGGTCTGCCGTCTCGGGCATCTGCGCGTGGTCCGTCAGTCGCTGCGTCCGTGTCGTAGATAAGTCATGATCGCCGCGGGAAAATGGGCGCAGGTGTTTTTTCTTGTCACGGGCAAGCTCACACCCAGCAGATCCTCGCGCAGCGGCGGCGGCAAACGCGCCTCTTCCTCACGGTCCATGTCCACGATCAGCACCACATGCGCGGGTCCTTTTGCCGGACAGTTGAGCAGCCCCATGCCCCGCGCCTCGATCCGTCCCCGGATCGCTCGGGGCGCATCGGCGCTCACCTGTGCGCCATCGCGCCGGATCAGCGTGCGGTCATCGGCCACAAGATCGGCGCCAAGCGCAATCAGCTGCAGCGCCAGACCCGATTTGCCGCTGCCCGACGCCCCCCGGATCAACACCGCGCGGCCGTTCATGGCCACCGTGCTGGCATGCAGGCATGTGGCGTCGTCTTCCTCCGCTGTCGGCTCACTGGGATGCGCGTCGCCGCCTTGCCCCGATGTCATGGATCAGACCGGCAGGCCCACGACAAAGCGTGCGCCCAGCGGATCCGACGTTGGATCAGCATCGGTCGGGCGGATGTTCTCGGCCCAGATCACCCCGTCATGCGCCTCGACGATCTGCTTCGAGATCGACAGGCCAAGCCCCGAATTGTTGCCGAAATCGTTTTCCGCGCGTTGCGAATAGAAGCGTTTGAAAATCTTCGTCAGCGCCTGATCCGGAATGCCGGGGCCGGTATCCTCGACCACCACCAGAACCCGATTGTCGCGCTTGCGCACCCACAGCCGGATCGCGTCCCCATCCTCGCAAAAGCTGATCGCGTTGGTGATCAGATTGACGAAAACCTGCGCCAGCCGCCCCTCCAGACCGACGAAGACAATCGGCTCGTTGGGGAAATCGGTGATGAACTCGACCCCCTTTTTCTCGGCCTCTTCGCCAAGATAATCGCCCAGATTGCGCAGCATCGCCAAAAGGTCGAACGGCTCTTGCTCTTCCTTGACCAGCTCGCTGTCCAGCCGCGAGGCGTTCGAGATGTCGCTCACCAGCCGGTCGAGGCGGCGCACGTCATGCTCGATCACCTCCAGCAGCTTTTCGCGCTGATCCGGGCGCTTGGCCACCCGCATCGTGCCCACCGCCGAGCGCAGGCTGGCCAGCGGGTTCTTGATCTCATGCGCCACGTCGGCGGCGAATTGTTCGTTGCTGTCGATCCGGTGATAGAGCGCCGCGACCATGCCGCGCAGCGCCCCCGACAGGCGCCCGATCTCGTCGGGCCGCGCGGTCAGATCGGGGATCCGGATGCGCCCACCGCCCTTGCCGCGGTTGCGGTCCCCGCCGATTTCCGCGGCGGCGGCCAGATCCGAGAGCGGGTTCGCGATCGTCGAGGCCAGGATCAGGCTCAGCCCCACCGACACCGCCGTCGCGATCAGGAACATGCGCAGCACCCATTCATGCTCGGCGCGCACCAATTGATCGATCTCGCCGCTGGCATTGACCATCGCCACCGCGCCCACCGCCTCACCGTTCCGGATGATCGGGGTGGCCGCGGCGAAAACGGTGCGCCCGCCGACATCGCTCGACAGCGATTGCGGCGCGCCCTGCAGCGTCGGGCCAACCAGCGCGCTCACGGTTTCGAGCAGGGTGGTCTCGGGCGTGTTGGTCAGCACGGCATCGAACGGCGCCGAGACCAGCCCCCAGACGCGGCTCAGCACATCGGTGATGAACGTGCGCTGCTGGCTGCCCGCGGACAGCGCCGGCGCCCGGTCTCCTTCGCCGCGACCGGCCAGCGCGCCGGTGCTGTCGAACACAAAGACTTCGACGCCGCGCTGAATATCCAGCCCTTCGATCGTGCCGATCACATCGATCCCGTCGCCGGTCATCAGATTGACCGGGGCGGTGCTGGGCAGTTGCGCTTCGAACACGTCGGCGACAAGTTCGACCTCGCTCACCATGCTGCCCGCGCGCTGCAGCGCGAGACTGTCACGCGATGAGTTCAGGAACAGCACCCCGGCCAGCAGCAAACTCAGCGCGACCAGGTTGAAGGTGATGATCTTGCGTGTCAGCGACGACTCGCGCAGCGAGATGAAGCCCCGCCTTTCGCGCCGTGTCCGGACCTCTTCATCGCCCACGCTGTCGGGGGCGACGAAATCATCGCCCAGGACGACGTCATCATCCCGCCTTGGCGCCCCTCGGTCGCGCATGTCGATGCCTTCGGCCAGTGCCATTATTCCTCGTTGTACCGGTATCCGATACCATAAAGCGTTTCGATCGCCGAGAAGTCAGGGTCGACCATCCGCAATTTCTTCCGCAGCCGCTTTATATGACTGTCGATGGTGCGGTCATCCACATAGACCTGGTCGTCATAGGCGACATCCATCAGCTGGTCGCGGCTTTTGACAAACCCCGGACGTTGCGCCAGCGCCTGCAGCAACAGGAATTCCGTGACGGTCAGCGACACGTCCTGGCCCTTCCAGCTGACGGCGTGGCGCAGCGGGTCCATCTGCAGATGTCCGCGCTCGATCACCTTGGTTTCCTCGGTGTCGCCGACGATCTTGCCGTCCATCGCGTCCTGACGGCGCAGCAGCGCGCGGATCCGCTCGACCAGAAGGCGCTGGCTGAACGGCTTCTTGACATAGTCGTCCGCCCCCATGCGCAGGCCCAGAACCTCGTCGATCTCATCATCCTTGGAGGTCAGGAAGATCACCGGCATCGACGTCTTCTGACGCAGCCGCTGCAGCAGATCCATCCCGTCCATGCGGGGCATCTTGATATCCAGAACGGCCATGTCCGGCAGCTTCTTGCTGAAGGCATCGAACGCCTGTTGGCCGTCATTATACGTCTCCACCTCGAAACCTTCCGCTTCGAGCGTCATCGAGACCGAAGTCAGAATGTTGCGATCATCGTCCACGAGGGCGATCTTTGACATGTGATTGGTCCTTGTACTGCTCTGCTTGTTGTATTTTTTTCAACAATATGAGCCGTTTTGCCCTTTACGATCAATCCTAAACTGCGAATCGCCCCCTTTCCGCGCTCTCATTCGTGCAAAAAAATCCTGCTAATGGCTAAATTGACTCACTTTCGCCACGGTTGCCGGGTATTGTCCTCCTTTTGTTAGCGCCAACGTCGATCTGGTTGCGCTAACTTTCGCGTGGTTGCGCTAACGGCTTGAAACCGTCCTGTTCTTTCATGGAAACGTCATGTTAAGAGGCGCGCGGGGGCCGGTACACACCGACACACCGGCGCCGGTCCCGGCGCCACGACAGTTTCGCCGCCCTGCGGGCGGTCATCGCGAACAGGAGCGTGAAAGACATGACATCTAGACGGGTCAACCCGCAATTCCGGCTCGAGGATCAGGGCATCACGGGGCTGGGCAATGTCTATTACAACCTCATCGAACCGGCGCTGATCGAAGCGGCCCTCAAGAAGGGCGAGGGCACGCTGGGTCGTGGCGGCGCGTTTCTGGTCACCACCGGCAAGTTCACCGGCCGCTCGCCCAAGGACAAGCATGTCGTCAAGACCGACAGCGTGGCCGACACGATCTGGTGGGAGAACAACGCCGCCATGTCGCCCGAAGGGTTCGATACGCTTTACGCCGATATGATCGCCCATATGCAGGGGGGCGACTATTATGTGCAGGATCTGGTCGGCGGGGCCGATCCGGCCCATGCGATCAATGTGCGCATGGTGACCGAGCTGGCCTGGCACGGCCTTTTCATCCGTCACCTGCTGCGCCGCCCTGAGCGTGACGCGCTGGATCGCTTCACCGCCGATTTCACCGTCATCAACTGCCCCAGCTTCCGGGCCGATCCGGCACGGCACGGGTGCCGCTCGGAAACCGTCATCGCGATGAATTTCGACCGCAAGATGATCCTGATCGGCGGCACCGAATATGCCGGGGAGAACAAGAAATCCGTGTTCACCCTGCTCAACTACCTGCTGCCTGAAAAGGGCATCATGCCAATGCACTGCTCGGCCAACCATGCCGATGGCAACCCGGTCGACACGGCCGTTTTCTTCGGTCTCAGCGGCACCGGCAAGACCACGCTCTCGGCCGATCCGGCGCGCACGCTCATCGGCGATGACGAACATGGCTGGTCCGATCGCGGCACCTTCAATTTCGAAGGCGGCTGCTATGCCAAGACCATCAACCTCAACCCCGAGGCCGAGCCCGAGATCTACGCCACCACGTCGAAATTCGGCACAGTGATCGAGAATATGGTGTTCGATCCCGAAACCCTCGAGCTTGATTTCGACGACGATTCGCTCACCGCCAACATGCGCTGCGCCTATCCGCTGGACTATATCTCGAACGCGTCGGACACCGCGCTTGGCGGGCATCCCAAGAACGTCATCATGCTGACCTGCGATGCCTTCGGCGTGCTGCCGCCCATCGCGCGTCTGACCCCGGCGCAGGCGATGTATCACTTCCTGTCCGGCTTCACCTCCAAGGTGGCCGGCACCGAACGCGGCGTGACCGAGCCAGAGCCGACCTTTTCCACCTGTTTCGGCGCACCCTTCATGCCGCGCCGCCCCGAGGTCTATGGCAACCTGTTGCGCGACAAGATCGCCAAGCACGGCGCGACCTGCTGGCTGGTGAATACCGGCTGGACAGGCGGCGCCTATGGCACAGGCTCGCGGATGCCGATCAAGGCCACCCGCGCCCTGCTGACCGCCGCCCTTGACGGGTCGCTGAACAAGGTCGAGTTCCGCAAGGACGAAAACTTCGGTTTCGACGTTCCCGTCGAAGCGCCCGGTGTGGCCGAGGTCCTGCTCGATCCGCGCCGCACATGGGACGATCCGGCCTCTTACGATCGGCAGGCCGCCAAGCTGGTGCAGATGTTCGCGGATAATTTCGAACAATACGTGCCATATATCGACGAAGACGTGAAAGCAGCCGCGCTCGGCTGACCGGTATCGGCCCGGCCCTGCGGCGCGCACGCTTTGCGCGTCATGCAGGGCCGGGGCCATCCGCGCACCGCATCACCTTGTAAAATCTGTCGTGCATCATCCGAAAACCTCCTGAGCCGCGCCACCGGATTCGGTGACATGGAGACAGCTTGACCGCAAATTGTTGAAGACGGGTTAAAGCCCCGATTGCGTACGGGCTGGACACAAATTCAGGCCAAATCCCGGATATCCGTCCCAAACCCGCGTCGGTTTGGTACGGTCCGTACGAACCCCGCTCACATCGCCACGCTCGGCGCCCCCAAACGACCGAAACCCCGGCGATCGCGCCCATTGTCGCCTCGCCCCGGCGCCCCGCATCCCTTGCCACAGCTTCGCAACCAGCGTCGTCACGATCTACCCCCTCAGCGCGACATAAAGCGAAACCATTGATCCCGAACCGGGAATCAGGACCATCGCCATGGCAAACCCGACAACGCCCTTGACCAGCCCAGCCAACAGACCCACCATCCCTAACAAGATCCAACAGCCACTCCCGAATTCGAGGGTCATACTCTGTACCGTTTCCTGTGCACGTGTCGTTAGCTTCGCACCCGCAAAATTCAAGGCGCAATTTTCGATCAAAAACGCCACATTTTCGGTATAATAGTTGCGCTGCAGTTGCAAAATGGCTAGGACGGTCGCCAACTGGAAAAGGATTGATTCATGGCACATGACGGACAAGACGTTGCAATGGCAAACCCGATCATTCTGACCGATCTTCTGAGCCTCACCGGCGCGGCCGTGTCCCCGGCCGAGGCGGTGCTGGAAAAGGCCCGCACGCGGATGCGCGATCTGGTCACGGTCGATGGCCGGGTCTCGGGCGGCGCGGTCGAGGCGCATCAGTTCGCGGCCCACGGCCTTGCGTGGCTTGCCACCTATGTCGAGTCGCTGCGCCAGATGCAGAACTGGGCCAATCGCCTGACTGAAATGGGAAAATTCGGCGAGGTCGAACAGCTGACCCAGCAGATCGCCTTCGGCGAGTACCTCTCGCAGCTGCGCGGCGGCATCCAGATGAACCAGGGCGAAATGGTCCGTCTGCACGATCTGGACCTGACCGACAGCGACATCGCCTTGCTCGACACCCCCGAGATCCAGACCCTGTGCCGCGCCGGCAACACGCAGGCCGCGCGCACCCGTCTCGTCGAGCTTATGCAGGAACGCAGCGCCGAGCTGACGGTGGGCCATTCCGGGCTTGATGACGAGCTCGAGATGATCCGCGAACAATTCCGCCGCTTCTCGGTCGACAAGGTCGAACCCCATGCCCATGAATGGCACCTCAAGGACGAGCTGATCCCGATGGAAATCATCGAGGAACTGGCCGAAATGGGCGTCTTTGGCCTGACCATCCCCGAAGAATACGGCGGCTTCGGTCTGAGCAAGGCGTCCATGTGCGTCGTCTCCGAAGAACTCAGCCGGGGCTATATCGGCGTCGGCTCTCTCGGCACCCGCTCCGAGATCGCGGCCGAGCTGATCATCGCCGGCGGCACCGAGGAGCAGAAACAGAAATGGCTGCCGCGCCTTGCCAGCGCCGAAACCCTACCGACGGCTGTCTTCACCGAACCCAACACCGGCTCGGATCTCGGAAGCCTGCGCACCCGCGCGGTCAAGGATGAAAACGGCGATTGGAAGATCACCGGCAACAAGACATGGATCACCCATGCCTCGCGCACCCATGTCATGACCCTGCTGGCGCGCACCATTCCGGACACCACAGATCATCGCGGCCTGTCGATGTTTTTGGCCGAAAAGACCCCCGGCACCGACGAGGCGCCCTTCCCCACCGAAGGCATGACCGGCGGCGAGATCGAGGTTCTGGGCTATCGCGGCATGAAGGAATACGAACTGGCCTTCGACAACTTCGACGTCAAGGGCGAGAACCTTCTGGGCGGCGAAGAGGGCAAGGGCTTCAAGCAACTGATGGAGACCTTCGAATCCGCCCGCATTCAGACCGCCGCGCGCGCCATCGGCGTTGCGCAATCGGCGCTCGATGTCGGCATGCGCTATGCCATCGACCGCAAGCAATTCGGCAAATCGCTGATCGCCTTCCCGCGCGTGTCGGGCAAGCTGGCGATGATGGCCGTGGAAATCATGGTCGCCCGGCAGCTGACCTATTTCAGCGCATGGGAAAAGGACAATGGCAACCGCTGCGATCTCGAAGCCGGCATGGCCAAGCTGCTTGGCGCGCGCGTCGCGTGGTCGGCCGCCGATAACGGCCTGCAGATCCATGGAGGCAACGGCTTTGCGCTGGAATACGGCATCAGCCGCATCCTCTGCGATGCCCGCATCCTCAACATCTTCGAAGGTGCCGCCGAAATTCAGGCGCAGGTCATCGCCCGCCGCCTTCTGGGCTAAGCCCACGTCAAGTCAACAGCCGCGCCACTCCACGGCTAAGCCGCCCGAATTACCGGGCGGCTTTTTTCGTGTCAGACCTGTGCGGTCAGAAGCTGAGAACCGTCGTGTTCTCCGCCATCAGCGCCGCCGCCATTGCCGGCGGTTGCGCCGCCGTGATCCCGTCCAGCAGCGCCGACGCATCCACGCCCTTGTTGGGCAGGTAGATCGCGCAGACCTCGACCTTGGTGCCGGTCTTGTCCATGATCATCCGCATCAGGCCCTGCGGGCTCATGTCTTTCGGCTTTTGCGGCGCGGTGGCGCTGGCCGGGGCCTCTTTCAACGCCAGATCCCCCGCCGGACCACACAGCAGGATCTGCGCCTTGGCTCCCTGCTGCACCGATTGCATGGTCAGCACCATCGACATGAGCTGCGTTTGCGGATCGGCCGAGGTCACCACAGTGACCAGGTTTCTCGATTCTTCCGCCTGAGCGGGCAGGCCGGTGAGTGTTGCCGCCGCAAGGGCGAGGGCTGTCAGTGTCTTGCGCATTGGAAAACCTCTTTCATACAGGGTGTTGGGACGTTCGCGCGTCATTCGAGTTGAAACACGGCACCGGAACTGACCGCCCGAAAGGTGCGGATCAGCAAGGCGCCAAGGGTCACGGTCAAAGCCAGAAGCAGGCCCAGACCGATCAGATGATGGGCGGTAGAGCCGGTGACTTCGGCATACTGCAGGCTGGCGATGGTCAGCGCCGCCACCGGAAAGCTGAGCGCCCAGAAGGACATCGCAAACGGCAGCCGCAGGATGCGCGGCAGCTGCACCGCCACGATCAGGCCAAAGAAATACCCGCCATTCAGCAGGATATGCGCCAGATGATCGATCCCGCCGGTCAGCTTGACCCAAGCCAGGAACCCGGCCGCAGGCGGCGCGATCAGGATCACCAGCGTCGGTTGCAACCGCTCGGGCAGCGGGTCGTGGAACACCAGCCGGTTCATCACCAGCGTCAGCAGGATCAGCCAGAAGATCAGACCGACGGACATGAAAAACCAGCTCAGCTCGACATATCCCAGATCGACTCCGGCGATCGGCACGATCACGTTGCCAACCGCAGGAATGAACCACGCGGGCGACAGATGCCCATGCAGAAAGGCCCGCGATCCGATCCAGCCCGACACCACCGCAAGCGTCAGCACGCCCTGCAACGCCGCACCGATCAGCCACATCGCCCGCGCCACTGGCTCGGACCACGGCATTGTCGCCGCCGCCAGCAACAAAAGCCCGATGGAAATCGCCGGGAAAAACGCCAGCTTCACGGGATGATCCCATTCCGCGCGCAGGGCGGCGGGATGTCTCAGCGCCTTGGCGCCATAGCCCGCCGCGATCACCCCGAACAAGGCCAGCGTGACCACATAGACCGCCGCCGACAGCGCCGATGTCAGGCCCAGTGCCTGCTCCCCGGCGCGCAGCGCCAGGGTCAGCCCGGCCATGCCCATCACGATGGTGAACAAGGTGACGGGATAATGCTCAAGCCAGCGGTGGGTCGGGTCGGTCATCCTGTGGCGCTCCAAATATATATTCTATATTCAGCATATGATGACGCACGCCGCGTTGATCCAGATCAAGCCTGCCGCAACTCTCTGCATTTCAGAGCGATTTAAATGTCCGGCCCGCCATGACCCCCGCATAGGCCACATGCCATCACGCGCCTCGCAACGGCCCGGATCACCGAAAGGATCAGCTAAAGCCCGCAGCGCGGCCCCAGCACTGCCCGCCTCACTCGGCCTCGCCTATCGTGACACGCACCGGCTCCAGCCCCTCGATCTCGCCCAGAAGGACACTGCCGGGCTGCACCGGGCCAACCCCCGCTGGCGTGCCGGTATAGATCAGGTCTCCGGGCAGCAGGTGATAATAGCCCGACAGATGCGCAATCAGCTCGGGCACCGACCACACCATGTCACTCAGGCTGGCATCCTGCACGATCTCGTCATCCCGACGCAGGGTGATGCGCTGCTGGCCGATCTCGCCAAACGCCTCAGCAGGCGTCAATGCCGCCATAAGCGCTGAATTCTCGAAATCCTTGCCCAGATCCCAGGGGCGGCGCTTGTCCTTGGCGGCCCCCTGCAGATCGCGCCGCGTCAGGTCGATCCCGCAGCCATAGCCCCAGACCGCCTGCATCGCCTCCGCCTTGGTCACCCGGAACGCCGGCGCGCCGATCGCCACCACGAACTCCATCTCGTAATGGCAATCCTGCGTGCCCGGCGGATAAGGGATCGTCGCCCCCGAAAGGCACAGCGCATGGGCCGACTTGGTGAAATAGAAAGGCGCCTCGCGGTCCACCTCATTGCCCATCTCGGCGGCATGGGCGGCATAATTCCGCCCCACGCAGAAGATCCGCCGCAGCGGAAACTGACGGCTGTCACCGGCCACCGGAATGGCCAGACCTTCGGGCGGGGGAAAAAGCATATCCTGTGTCATGAGGGTGTTATGCGCCGCTCGGCGGGTCCTGTCAAAGCCGCTTTACGCCGGGCCTTCCGGCCTACGCGCAATTCGGGCATCGGTGGGCAGGCATGGCCGGAATCATCCTCATCCCACATCTTGGGGCGTTGCAGGGCGCGCGGCGCATTAACCCATGGCCCAAACCGACCCCGCACCGACGCGATACCGACGCGATACCGACGTGATACCGACGCGATACCGATGCGGGTTTTCCTTGAAAACAAGGCCGTTAACCTTCGAATCAGGCGACGCGCGATCCCCGCGACCAAACCCCGCGCAGCGCCGGCACCCCGCCGCGCATCGCGAAGCGGATCACATCCGCCCGTTTGCCCGGCTCCAGCACCCCCCGATCCTCCAGCCCCACACTGCGCGCAGGATTGGCCGTGACCGTCGCCAGCCCCCTTGCCATATCCCCCCAGATCTCGCCCAGTTGCACCGCCGCCAGCAGCAGCGCCGAGGGCACGTAATCCGACGACAGGATATCCAGATGCCCCGCCCTTGCCAGATCATGCGCGGCCACATTGCCCGAATGCGAGCCCCCTCGGATCAGGTTGGGCGCACCCATTATGATAGCAATATCATGCAGATGGCAGGCGCGCGCGGCCTCCAGCGTGGTGGGAAATTCGGCCACCCGGATGCCATGCCCCGCCGACACCCGCACCTGCTCCTCGGTGGTGTCATCGTGGCTCGCCAGCACCGCACCATAGCGTTTCGCCTCGGCCACCGCCGCCGCCTCGTGCCGGTCCCCATGCAGCGCGCGCAGCTCCTGCAACTGCGCGACATGGGCGCGGAATTCCTCGTCATTCAATGACAGCTTGCCCTTCACATAGGCTTCCAGCTTGCTGATGTCCCGGAACTGGCGCTGACCGGGGGTATGGTCCATCAGGCTGACGATGCCCACGCGGTCCGCCTCTCCAAACTCGGCCATCTCCTCTTCCAGCGTCTCGGAACAGACCTCGGCCCGAAGATGCAGAAAGTGGCTTATTTTCAATGCATTATCAGCTCGCAACGCCAGCAGCTCATTGGCCAGACCGCGCGCGTATTTGATATATCTGCCCCGTCCGCTCGGGATCGATCCCACCCGCATCGCGTCGAACACGGTGGTGATACCGGTGCCCGCCAGCTCGGCGTCATGGGCCAAGATCGCGGCATTATGCGGCCAGTCGACCTTGGGACGCGGCTGGATATGCCGCTCCAGATTGTCGGTATGCAACTCGATCAGCCCCGGCGCCACGACATCCCCCTCGCAATCCTCCGCGCCCTTGGGCAGCGCCGTGCCGGTGCCGATATCCGCGATCACCCCGTCGCGCAGCACGACATGGCCCGTCACGCTCCGGTCGGGCAGAACAAGGGTGGCATTGGCGAGGATGGTGTCTTGTGTCATGTGGTCGTTACGCTTTGCTGACAAGTGAAGCCAAAAGAAACGGGAACGTCATGGATTACAGGCGATACGCGATCTACTACACCCCCGCGCCGGGGCCACTGAGTCAGGTTTGCTCGGCCTGGCTGGGATGGGACATGACCACCGGAAACGAGCTGGCGCACCCGGATGTCGCGGGCCTGCCCCTGCCGGTCGCACAGATCACCGAAACACCAAGGAAATATGGGCTTCACGCCACCATGAAGCCGCCGTTCCGGCTGGCTCAGGGGGCAACGCCAGCCATGCTGGACGACGCGCTGGCCAGCTTCTGCGCGCAGCGCCCCGCCGTGACGATGGACGGGCTGGAACTGGCGCGGCTTGGCCGCTTTCTGGCACTGCGGCCCTTGGGCAACGAAGGCCCGCTCAACGCTCTGGCCGCCGACATTGTGCGCGGCTTCAATGCCTTCCGCGCCCCCCTGACCGAGGCCGAGATGGCCCGCCGCCGCGAGGCCGGCCTGACCCCCGAACAGGATGCCCTCTTGCGGGCCTGGGGCTATCCTTACGTGATGGACCAATTCCGCTTTCATATCACCCTGACCGGCAAATTGCCCGTCGCACAAGCCCGCCAGACCGCCCAAGCGCTTGGCCCTGTCCTCACGCCGCTTCTGCCCGCGCCCTTCGTGATCGACGCGCTCAGCCTCGCGGGCGAGGATGCCAAAGGCCGGTTCCATCTGATCTCCCGTCATGCCTTCACCGGGTAAAGCTGGTCCTCGATCATCTCAAGCGTTTGCTCCAGCGCCCCGGCATTGACCACCTCGATGGCCCGCTCCAACCCGTCCGGCAAGGCAAACTCCGACCGGGCCAGCCGCGCCTCGATCTGCCGCGCGCTTTCGCGCCCTCGTGCTGCCAACCGCTCCGCCAGCACATTGCGCGGGGCAGTCAGATGCAACGTGACGAAGCCCGCGAACCGTGCCTGCGCCTGACGCAGCACCGACCGCGACAGGTTCACCAACAGGACCTCGCCCGCCGCCAGCCGCCCCTCGATCTCGCGCGGGATGCCATAACGCAAACCATGCGCAGCCCAATGCAGGCAGAACGCCTCGTCCTGGCAGAGCGCCTCGAAACGCGCCGCACTGACACCTTCGAACACCTCGCCGCCCGCATCCTCTGGCCGAGTGATGACCCGCCGCACAAGGCCAAGACCGGGGCAGCGCACGGCCAATGCCGTCATCACCGTGTCCTTGCCGACACCCGATGGACCAACCACACCGATCAGCCGCCCTGTCATCATGCGGCCTTCGGCGTAAAGACGGACACATCGATTTCCCGGTCACAAACGCGGGCGCGCGCCTCTACATCGTGGAAAATTCCGACAATCGCAGCCCCCCGTGCCTTGGCCTCTTCGATCAGGCACAGCACCGTCTCGCGGTTGGCGGCATCAAGGCTGGCCGTCGGCTCGTCCAGCAAGAGCGCGGGATAGGCATGGGCAAAGCCGCGCGCGATGTTCACCCGCTGCTGCTCGCCGCCCGAAAAGGTCGTGGGGCTGAGCGACCACAAACGCTCGGGAATGTTCAGCCGGGCCAGCAGATCGCGGGCACGGTCCATCGCCTCCTCGCGCGGGCGGCCAAGCGCCAGAAGCGGCTCTGCCACCACGTCGATGGTCGGAACGCGCGGGACCACGCGCAGGAACTGGCTGACATAGCCAAGGGTCTCGCGGCGCAGCGCAAGGATCTCGCGCGGCTCGGCGCGCGCCACATCGACACCGCCCACCATAATCCGGCCCGACGCAGCCAGGTAATTGCCATAGATCATGCGCATCAGCGTGGACTTGCCCGCGCCCGAACTGCCGGTCAGCGCCACGCACTCGCCCGCGGCGACATTCAGGCTGGCGCCCTCCATCACCGGAATAACTGCACTGCCCTGATTATGAAGGATAAACCGCTTTGAAACATCGTTTATCTCGATCATTGCCTTGTCCTTCCTATCGGCCCTCTCATCGGGACAGCCCGCCCGTCTCAGACTTGCAGCACGCTGGAGACCAGCAACTGTGTATACCCATGCTGAGGATCATCCAGCACCTGATCGGTCAGGCCGGTTTCCACCACATGCCCGTCCTTCATCACCATCAGCCGGTCGGCCAGCAGCCGCACCACCGCCAGATCATGGGTCACGATGATCGCCGAGAGACCCATTTCGCGCACCAATCCCCGCAACAGATCCAGCAACCGCGCCTGCACCGACACGTCCAGCCCGCCGGTCGGCTCGTCCATGAAGACCAGCCTTGGCCCGGTGACCAGATTGCGGGCGATCTGCAAACGCTGCTGCATGCCGCCCGAGAAGGCCGTGGGCCGGTCATCCACCCGATCCGCCGGGATCTCGACCCGGCCCAGCCAATCGACGGCCTGATCGCGGATGTCACCATAGTGCCGCGCACCCACGGCCATCAGCCGCTCGCCCACATTGCCGCCCGCACTCACCCCCATGCGCAGCCCGTCGCGCGCATGCTGATGCACAAAGGCCCAATCCGTGCGCGACAGCATCCGGCGTTCAGGCTCGGACATCTTGAGCGTATCGCGCAGGCCATCGGTGCGGGTGTCGAACAGAACCTCGCCGGCATCAGGAGCTAACTGACCGGCGAGGCAGCCGAGAAGCGTGGATTTACCCGATCCGCTCTCCCCGACAATGCCCATGACCTCTCCGGGATAAAGATCGAAGCTCACGTCGCGGCAGCCGATCCTCGTGCCGTAAAATCGGGTGATATCGCGCACCTGCAAAAGCGGTTGGGGGCTCATGCTCGGGCCTCCGTCATCATCGGCGCATCCTGCGCCTGCGTCCCCACATGGCCCGCCTCGCGGCGGCCCCGGCAATAATCCGTGTCAGAGCAAACAAAGATGCGCCCCCCCTGATCGTCGGTGATGACCTCATCGAGATAGCTGTCTCCAGCGCCACACAGATCGCAGGCATGATCGGCCTTGCTGGCCTCGAACGGGTAATCCTCGAAATCGAGACTCACGACGCGTGTATAGGGCGGCAGCGCATAGATACGCTGCTCGCGCCCTGCGCCGAACAACTGGATCGCCGGGCAATCCGACAGCTTTGGATTATCGAATTTCGGGATCGGCGACGGGTCCATCACATAGCGCCCCTCCACCTTGACCGGATAGGCATAGGAGGTGGCGATCGCGCCGTGCTGGCTGATATCCTCGTAGAGTTTCACATGCATGAGGCCATATTCCTCGAGGCTGTGCATCTTGCGGGTCTCTGTCTCGCGTGGTTCCAGAAAGCGCAGCGGCTCGGGGATCGGCACCTGATAGACAAGGATCTGATCCTCGCTCAGCGGCGTCTCGGGGATGCGGTGGCGCGTCTGGATCACGCTGGCCTCGGCGGTGTGCTCAGTCGTCTCAACCCCGGCGGTGCGCTCAAAGAACTTGCGGATCGACACCGCGTTGGTGGTGTCGTCGGCCCCCTGATCGATCACCTTGAACCGGTCCTCGGGCACAAGCGTCGCCGCGCTGACCTGCACGCCGCCCGTGCCCCAGCCATAGGGCATCGGCATCTCGCGGCTGGCAAAGGGCACCTGATACCCCGGCAGCGCCAATCCCTTGAGGATGGCGCGGCGGATCATCCGCTTGGTCTGTTCATCCAGATAGGCGAAGTTGTAGTCGGTCATTCCGCAGCCTCCTGCACGGGGGACGCGCCCGCGCCGTCCTGCGCCTCGCGGCGCAGCTTCCGCACAAGTTCCAGCTCGGACTGGAAATCCACGTAATGCGGCAGCTTGATATGCTCGAGAAACCCGGTCGCCTGAATGTTGTCGCAATGCATCAGCACGAATTCCTCGTCCTGCGCCGGCGCGCCCTGATTGTCCTCGCCCAGTTCCTTCCAGCGCAGCGCACGATCCACCAGCGCCATGGAAATCGCCTTGCGCTCGGTCTGGCCAAAGACCAGCCCATAACCACGGGTGAATTGCGGCGGCTCGGTTTTCGATCCCTTGAACTGATTGACCGTCTCGCATTCGGTCAGGGTGATCTCGCCGATCTCGATGGCGAAGCCCAGCTCGGGGATATCCATCTCGACCGCCACGGCACCGATCCGCAATTCGCCCACGAAGGCATGGTTGCGGGCATAACCGCGCTGCGTGGAATAGGCGAGGCTCAGCACGAACCCCTCATCCCCCCGCGACAGCGCCTGCAAGCGCAAGGGCCGCTCGGCGGGCAGCTCCATCGGCTCGCGCGTCAAGTCGGGCGGGGTGTCCTCGCTGGCGGCTTCGGTCTGGATCAGCCCTTCACGGTTCAGAAACCCGGTGATATGCGGCACGCGTCCCTCCTGCGGTGCGGCGCTTGGCGCCTCGGGGGCGGCACCTTCTGCGGCCAGCTTGAAATCCAGCAAGCGATGCGTGTAGTCGAAGGTCGGCCCCAGAACCTGTCCGCCGGGCGCATCCTTGAACGCGGCCGAGATACGCCGGTCACAGGCCATCTGCGCGGTATCGACCGGCCTTGATGCACCGAAACGGGGCAAGGTGGTGCGATAGGCCCGAATGAGGAAAATCGCCTCGATCAGATCGCCGCGCGCCTGCTTGATCGCCAGCGCCGCCAGATCGGGATCGTAAAGCGACCCCTCGACCATCACCCGGTTCACGGCAAGGCTCAGTTGCTCGCGGATCTGCGCCACGGACAATTCCGCCACCGACAGATCGCCGCGCCGTTCCTCGGCCAGCCAGGCATGGGCGTTGTCGATCGCCCGTTCGCCACCTTTGACCGCTACATACATCAGATGTCCTCCACACAGGTGCTGCGCGGCAGGGCCGCCACTTGATCACCACAGGTCAGAAAGAAATCGAGGCCGAGGGGAAACTGCGCCGCGTTGCGCCGGAACGCCGCCGTCTCGGGAAGCGAGAGGTGCGCACTGTCCTTTATGCCGGGGCCGGTCAGCCGGGCGCCCTGCGCCGCAAGCGCCGGCATCTCGACGATCAGGGTGGCTGCGCGGTCGGGATAGTCCGACGTTCCGATCCGGTAGGCATCCAGCGGCTGCAGCGCATCCCAAGCGCCGACCGCGAACATGGCATCCGCCGCCCCGACCAGCGGTGCGCCGGTGTGAAACGTGATCCAGTCGCGCAAGGCAGTGGCATCATGCGCCCCGGCCAGATGCACCGGCGTTTCCGGATCGCACAGCGTCAGGATCAGCGCACCCGCCGCCCGCGACAGCGGCGCGGGCGGTGCGGCACCTGCCAGCCGCTCGATCCGACCGGGCCGGGCCATTACGGACATCGCCGCACGAAACGCGCGCGCGGCATCGATCGGGCCATCGGCGAACCCGCCATCCAGTGCCTCGGCCTGCATCAATCTTCTCCCCTTGCCATCGTGAAGAAATCCACCTTGGTCGCCGCGGCCTTGGCCGCACGCGCCGCGCGGGCTGCCTGCTGCGCCTCATCCAACGGCTCCAGAACCGCCTCGCGCACGAATGCCGCCTGCCCCGTCTGCATCAGCGCATCGATCAAGGCCGCTTGTGTCGCGTGCGCCTTGTCGCGCCCCTGGACATAGGCATGCCCCACCTCGCCCCCGCTCAGTTTCACCGAACAGCGCGTCACCGTCATCTCGCCCAGATTGAAGGGCGCTCCCGTCGCCCCGGCCCGTCCGCGCACCATGACGCCACCTGCTTCGGGGGCGCGCAGATAGCCATAGTCCGGTGTCAGCCCAAGCGCCGACCACAGCCTGTCCAGCTCGGCCGAAGGCGCCTTGGCCAGCAGGCTCATCCAATGCTGTCTCTTTTCGATCTCGGTCATCTAGACACCTTGCGGATTTGTCTAAGTTTCTATACAACTAGACAAACTATTACGCCGACACGCCGAGTCGCGCAATCCCAGAAGCGTGAAGTTTTCGTGACATGACCCAGACCACCACTCGCACCCCGATCTGGAAATCCATCCATGCCGCCCTGAGCGCCGACATCGCCGCATCCCGCTATGCGCCGGGCGACAAGCTCCCGACCGAAGCGGCGCTGTCCACCCGGTTTGGCGTCAACCGGCACACCGTGCGCCGGGCACTGGCGCAACTGGCCGAGGACGGGATGATTCATACGCGCCAGGGCGCGGGCGTCTTTGTCACCCACAAGCCCACCGATTACCCCATCGGCAGGCGCGTGCGCTTTCACCAGAACCTGCGCGCGGCGGGGCGCATGCCAGCCAAGACAGTCCTTGGTCTGGAAACCCGCGCCGCCGATCAGCGCGAAGCCGAAGCCCTGAACCTGGAACCCGGCGCCGCGGTGCATGTCTATGACGGGCTGTCGCTCTCAGATGGGGCGCCGGTCGCTCTTTTCCGCAGCGTCTTTCCCGCCAAGCGTTTTCCCGATCTGCCCGAGGCCTTGGCCCGGCTGCATTCTGTCACCGAGGCTCTGCGCGCACAGGGCGTCGCCGATTACACCCGCGCCTGGACGCGCCTGACCGCGAAACTCGCCAATCCGACACAGGCGCTGCACCTTCGGATCACCGAGGGCGCACCGATCCTGCGCTCGGTCTCGCTGAATGTCGATCCGGACAAGCAACCGGTAGAATATGGGCGCACCTGGTTCGCCGGCGACAGAGTCACCCTCACCCACTCCGATTCATGAAGGAGTCCAAGGGTTTGTCATGCGGGCGATACAATCCTGCGCTAGATTTACAAAAATGGCAGACAAGAGCAGTCCGATGTCCATGCAATGGCCCGATATACGCCTGACCGGCGCGACCGTCCTGCGTGACGGCGAACTTCAGACGCGCTCTGTCGCGATCGAATCCGGTTGCATCGGCAGAGGCCCTTTCCCCGAGGTCGATCTGACCGGCTATTATATCCTGCCGGGCATCATAGACCTGCATGGCGACGCGTTCGAGCGACACACCGCCCCGCGCCCCACCGCGCCATTCTCCATTGAACAGGGCCTGATCGGCACCGATCGCGACGCTGCCGCAAATGGCGTGACAACCGCGTGGCTGGCGCAAAGCTGGTCTTGGGAAGGCGGACGGCGCAGCCCCGATCACGCCGAGGCGATGCTCGAGGCCCACGCCGCTTACCGCGCCCGGATGAAGACCGATCTGCGGGTGCAGATCCGCTGCGAGACCCATACTGTCGACACTGCCGACCGCCTGATCGCTGCGATCAAGCGGCACGGCGTGGGCTATGTGGTGTTCAACAATCATCTGGAAGAGGCCGTCACCCTGTCGCACAGCCGCCCCGAAGTTCTGGCAGGTTGGGCCAAAGAGGCAGGCCGTAGCCCGCAAGAGCACCTCGCCGTTGTTGAAGAGGCGCGCAAACAGGGCCGCGCTGTGCCGCGCTATCTGTGCCGTCTGGCCGAAACCTTCGATGCTTTGGGCGTGCGCTACGGCAGCCATGATGATCCCGACGGCGAAACCCGCGAGACCTTTGCGATGATCGGCGCCCGGATCTGCGAATTCCCCATCTCGCGCTCCGCCGCACGGCTGGCCAAGGCAGTCAACGATCCGGTGATCATGGGCGCGCCCAACGTGGTGCGCGGCGGCTCGCAGGCGGGCAACATCTCGGCCGCTGACCTGATCGCATCGGGCCATTGCGATGCGCTTGTCTCGGACTACTACTACCCCGCGCTGGCGCAGGCGGCATTTCATCTGGCCGATCAAGGCATTCTCGATCTGGCCTCAGCCTGGGCGATGATTTCTGCGGCGCCTGCCCGCATCATGGGCCTGCCCGACCGGGGCGTGATCGACTACGGACTCAGGGCGGATCTGACGGTCGTGAACGCAGACACCCGCGAGATCGAGGCCACGCTTGTCGCAGGCCGCATCACCCATCTGACCGGCGAGGCTGCGCATCGCTTCCTGTCCATCGGCAACCGTATGGCTCTTGCCGCAGAGTGACCCTGCCTCGGACCATTTCGTGAAAATCCGGCGGCGCCCCGGACCGGGGCGCTTTTTGCGATGCCGTCAGCCGCCGTACTTTTCCAGAAACGCCTCAATCGAAAGCGCCCGGAAATCCCCGAGTGCCGCGCGCAGCCGCTCGTGGCTCCAGTCCCACCAGCCAAGGGCAATCAGCCGTTCGGCCAATGCAGCGGGCTGGCGAGGCCGCACCGGCTTCGCGGGCATACCCGCAACGATCATATAAGGCGCCACATCCTTCGTAACGATCGCCCCTGAGGCGACGACCGCGCCATGCCCTACGCTCAGGCCCGGCTTGATCTGCGCATCATGTCCGATCCATGTGTCATGGCCGATATGGGCGCGCCGCGACCGGCGATGCTCGAACCATGCAGCATCGTCCTCGGCATCGTCCCAGTACCTGGCTGAGCGATACATGAAATGATGCAGGCTCGCCCGGTCCAGAGGATGATCCGTGGCGCCGATCCTCACGAAACTGGCGATATTGCTGAACCGGCCCACATCGGCATTGGCGATGTCGCAATACCTGTCGCAATAGGAATAATCCCCGATCGACGAACGCGCCACGCGGCTGCCGCGCCCGATCTCGGTATAAGCCCCCAGATCGCTGTCGGTGATCTCGCACTCGGGATGGATCAGCGGCGCTTCGGCGGTCAGTCTTTTCATTCGCTTGCCCCCTTGCCGGTCCGTACGCGCGGCACCGTGCCTCGCCTCTCGGCTCAGACACCGCTATCGTCGGATCGGATCAGCTTGCGCCGCAGCCAGCCCGATAGCGTGTCCATGAAGATCACCATGATGATGATGAGCATGATGTAATAGCTCACCTCTTCCCAGTCCTTCTGAGTGATGATCGCCTGCGTCAGCAACAGGCCGATGCCGCCACCGGTGATCGCGCCGATCACCGTGGCGCTGCGCGTGTTGGATTCGAGGTAATACAGAACCTGGCTTAGCAGCACCGGCGTGATCTGCGGGATCACCCCGAACCGATAGCGTTGCAGCGGCTTCGCCCCGGTCGAGGTGACGCCCTCGATCTGCTTGTCGTCGACATTTTCCAGCGCCTCCGAGAATATCTTGCCGAAGCTGCCGGTATCGGTGATCAGGATCGCGAGCGCGCCAGTCATCGGCCCGGGACCGAAGGCACGTGACAGGATGATGGTCCAGATCAGCCCATCGACCCCGCGCACGAAATCGAACACCCGCCGGATCGCAAAGCGCAGGCTTGCCAGACGATTGAAATTCCGCGCCGCGATGAAAGCCATCGGCAGCGCCACGATCGCGGCGCCCATCGTGCCGAGAAAGGCCATCAGGATGGTCTCGAAGATCGCCCAGATCACATCCTTGTGCCGCCACATGCTGTTGTTCCAGACCTCACCGACCATGGCGGCAAAGTTGCTCTGACCCTCGATCACCTGCTCGCCCGATACCGCCAATGCCGCCAGTTCGGCAAAGGACTTGCCGTAGAAAGGGCTGTCCAGCGTGAACCAGAACAGCTCCCAGCCATAGGAATAGACATAAACCTCGGTGCGGGCGCGGGTCACGGTCGCGCGACCGCCCTCGCCCGTTATGTTGACGCGGGCAGTGCTGGCGCTGATCCAGTCGGGGATGGTCCCGTCCGGCGTCTCGACCGAAATATCCCGCCCCTCAACCGTTACGATCACCGTTCCATAATCAGGCAAGCTGTAGCGCAGGGTCGAGCCTTCGATCTCGGCCACCTCGCCCGCATCCAGCGTGATCGTCACGGCATCTTCGCCCGTGGACGTGACGAACCCCGGCATCATGCCGTCAGGATAAGTGCCCTTGTTCTCGCCCTCGATCGCAAAGCTCAGACCGCCATTGCGGTTGTCGTGGGTGATATGGGTCTTGTAGCTATAGCTGTCGGCGACAAGGATTTTCGCGTTGTCCATGCGGGCACGGTCCACCAGCCCGGCAATGTCGAAGGCGAAGAAAAGATAGACGAAATAGGCCAGGATCACCGCCGGCACCGCAAAGCCCGCGATCTGCTTGCGCCGGAACCGCGCTACCGCATCCTGCGCAGGATTGCCGCCCGTCACCATTTCTGCCGTTGCGCTCATGGGTCAGACCTTTCCGACAAGTTTGTTGCGGTAATGGCTCGACAGCTGGTCGAAAAACACGATCGTCAGGAACACAAGGATAAAGATCGCCGCCACCTCATCGTAGCGGCCCTGCCCCCAGCTGAAGGCGTTCTTGAGATCATAGCCGATCCCGCCCGACCCCACGAAACCAAGGATCGCCGAGGCCCGGATATTGATCTCGAACCGCAGCAGCGCATAGCTCAACCAGTTGGGCGCCACCTGTGGCACCACGCCCAGGATCATCCTTTGGGTCCAGTTCGCCCCAACCGATTCCAGCCCCTCCAACGGCTTGAGGCTGGCATTCTCGTTGACCTCGGAAAAGAGCTTGCCCAAGGCACCGGCCGTATGCAGCGCGATGGCGATCATCGCTGGCACCGGCCCGCCACCAAGGATGAAGATCAGCACCAGCGCGATCACGATCTCGGGCACCGCGCGCAGGATATCCATCAACCGGCGGAAAGGACCGACCAGCGCCGGAAACCGCGCCAGCCCGCGCGTCGACAAAAGCGACAGCACCACCGCCATCAACCCGCCAATCAGCGTCGAGGCCGCGGCGATATTCACCGTCTCGATCAGCGACGGGAAAAATTTCACCATCAGCGCGGGGATCAGCGTCACCTTCTCGCGCGCTTCCGCGAGCACTTCGCCGGGAAACGCAAAGATGTTCAGGATCCCGTCCCAGAACCCGCCCGCATTGCGGCTATCGGCCAGCATGAACCCGGATGTCATCAACGCGATGAAGATCACCAGCATGATCCCGCCATACATGCGCTTGGTGCGCGTCATGGCCAGATAGGCGTCTTGAATTGCGGCGGTGTCCGGCGCTGCGCTGTTCCGGGCCAGCGAGGTATCGACCATGCGGCTTTGCTCCTTGACGAGATGACGGGGCGGGAGAACAAAAAAGAACGAGCCGGCCCCGCAAGGGACCGGCCGAGGTATCCGCCTTGCGGCTTACATCTTGGACTTGCGCGCTTCGATGATCGACAGATAGGCGTCATGGTTGATCGGCTGGAATCCCAGGGCCTCGCCTGCCATGAAGTTATAGGCACAGTCAGGCGCCATGTAGGGCAGCGACGCCGTCAGCGTGGTGATGTCGATCTTCACACGCTCGGGCAGATCTTTGCGCAGAACGATCGGACCTTCCGGGATCGGCTTTGACTTCCAGATTTCGACCAGGTCGTTCATGTCGACCAAGCCTGCGTCCGACGCCTTGCGCAGCGCGCCCGAGTTATAGCCGTCTTCCCAAGCGCCCATGCCGTCTGCCCATGTCACGCCGCCGTCGACATCGCCATTGGCCACCGCGACGATGGTCTGTTCATGACCGCCGACGAATTTCACTTCACCAAAGTAATCGCCCGACTCCATCGACGCACCCGTCTCCACGGGGATTTCGATCGACGGGATCAGGTAGCCCGAGGTCGAGTTGGGATCGCCGAACGCGAACACCTTGCCCTGCATGTCCCCAAGCGAGGTGATGCCGCTGTCCTTGCGGGCAAACCCGATCGAGTGATATCCGTACGAGCCGTCGACATTGGTTTTGACCATGATCGGCTCGACTGCATCAGGATTGGTCAGATAGGCTTTGGCATAGGCCGATGCTCCCAGCCACGCCATGTCGATCGTGCCTCCCAGCAGGCCCTGGATCACGCCGTCATAATCAGCGGGCGTGAACAGCTTGACCGGAACGCCCAGCAAATCTTCGGCCATGGCGCGGTAGCACTCGTTCGATGCCATCCGGTCCTGGGCGTTTTCGCCACCCAGAATGCCGATGCGGAATTCGGTGATGTCCTGAGCCATGACCGGGGCGGTCAGTGCGGTTGTGGCCACGATGGCAGCAAGCAGTTTCTTCATGATATCCTCTTTCAGGTTTCGGTCTTTAGGGGTCTCAGGGGCTGCTCTGCCGCGTTCCACGGCAGGGCGAAGAACGTCAGATCGTAGCCTCGGCCGCGCGCATGGCGCGGTCTTCGGCACGCTCCAGAGTCTCGATCGAGGTCGAGGTGCTGGTCTCGGAAAACCCGGCATCAGCGCCGTAAATGTCGCGCGCGGCACCCGTGGTCAGTTGCTCGGGCGTGCCGTCGAACACGATCCGGCCATGCAGCATCCCGATCACCCGGTCGCAATAGCGCCGCGCGGTATCCAGCGTATGCAGATTGGCGATGACCGTGCGGCCATCCTCTTCGTGAATGCGGCGCAGGTCATCCATCACCAGCTGGGCATTCATCGGGTCAAGGCTGGCGATCGGCTCGTCGGCCAGAACGATCCTGGGGTCCTGCATCAGCGCACGGGCAATCGCGACGCGCTGCTGCTGGCCGCCCGACAACGCCTCGGCGCGCTTGGGCGCATGTTCCGCGATGCCCAGACGATCCAGGATCTCAATGGCGCGGCAGATATCCGCCTGAGGATAGAGGTTGAACATCGTCGCCAGCGTCGAGCGGCGATTGAGCGTGCCATGCAGCACGTTCGACACCACATCCATCCGCGGCACCAGGTTGAACTGCTGAAAGATCATCGCGCAATCGGATTGCCAGGCGCGCTTGGCGTCGCCCTTCAGCGCCGTCACGTCGCGCCCTTCGAACTCGATCTTGCCCTCGGTCGCGTCCGTCAGCCGGTTCACCATGCGCAACAGCGTCGATTTTCCCGCGCCCGACCGGCCAATGATGCCGATCATCATCGGCTTTTCGACCGTGAACGACACGGCGTCGACAGCCGTGTTCGGACCGAACTTTCTTGTCAGTTTGGTAATCTTCAGCACCAGGCATCCCCCAAAACGGTCGTGCAATGGTGCTAGGCCGGATTCTCGAAAGCCTCGTGACACTCCGGTGAAGCTTTTGTAACGGGCGACCGGTCTTGCCGGAAACAGGGCCGGAACCTATCCTTGGCGATGACACAGAAGACGCTCAGACTGGCGCGCGCGTGGACCGGCTGGAAACCGGACTGCAACAAAGCCCGGAAGATCGCCCGCTGCCACAAGAGCCAAAGGCAGGACAACGATCAAAAACAAAACAATCCGGGCGTTACCACCGAGATTGTTCCGTTTCTGAAAACAGGACAGCCCCCAGCCCGTTTCCGGAGACCGGCACACCCCCGATAGGTGCGCGCCGGTCGGCTGCATGTCTTAGCTCAGCAACAGCTTGGCCTCGTACTTCTTCAGGGACCGGCGCGCCGCCTGATAGGCTTTGAGCCCGTCGGCATCCCGCAGTTCGGGGAACAGCTCGTAGATCTCGTCACGCTGTGCCTGCCCCATCCCGTCCATGGTCTGCTCGCCCGGCTGGAAGCTTTCGGTCCACGCCCCATCCGACAGCACGACCTCGTGCTGATCGAACATGAAGTGAATATAGCTCACCGAGCTTGCATCCACCAAATCGACCCCGTCGAGACCCGTCAGATGCTTGGCCGCGGCCAGCACTTCACGATCCTCGAAATAGAGCGCCGTGCGTTCGTTGTTGATCAGAACCCTATGGTTGGGGCTGACCACCATGTCCCGCTCGGGCAAGCCGTAGCCAAGCGATCCCGCCCGGATCAGAACCGGCTTGAGATGCGGGGCCTGCAACAGCTCGCGCCCCTGCAGATCTCGGCGCCCGATCCAGCGGATCTCCTGGATGCCGTTGTCGCGGGTGATGATCCGGTCGCCAACCTGCAGATCCTGCACCAGCCGCTCGCCCCTCGGGGTCGCGATCACGGTACCCGGCGTGAAGCACGGGATCACGTTCTCGATTTCCGAGAAGGTGACGGTGACAAGGTCGCCATTGTCATTCGTAAAGGTCGCCGTACCGCTTTCGCTCCGGCCCGTGACCGGATCGAAGGTCGGATCGGTGGTGTCGAAGTCCAGCGTGACCGGGCCATTGCCGCTCAGATCAAGCGTATCGCCATTGGTCTCACCGGTCTCACCGCCGGTGATGGTGATCGGATCGGCGCCGGTCAGTGCCCGGTCGACGGTAAACACATCGTCACCAGCATCGCCCGCCGCGGTATCGCCCGCACCGACCTCCAGCGCGTCATTGCCCAGACCACCGTCCAGAACATCCGCGCCCTCGCCGCCAGCCAGCGTATCTTCACCCGCGCCACCCAACAGGCTGTCGTCACCTGCACCGCCCGTCAGCGAGTCGTTGTCGTCGCCACCGTCCAGCGTGTCGTTGCCGGCACCGCCGTCCAGAACATCTTCCCCGGCACCGCCAAGAACATCATCCGCACCGTCGCCAGCGTTGACCGTGTCATTGCCAAGACCTGCACCGATCGTATCGTCGCCCGCACCGCCATCGACACTGTCCGCACCGTCGCCAGCGTCAATCACATCATTGCCAGCGCCGCCGAGGACTTCGTCATCGCCCGCGCCCGTCGCCACATTGATCGGACCGTTCGAGGTACTGGCATCCAGCGTATCGTTGCCCGCGCCGGTGACCACCTGCTCGATTTCCGAGAAGGACACATCCGGGAAAACATCCCCGTCGACACCGTTCACAATCCCCGTTTCAGGGTTTGTCCCGAAGACAACGTCCAGCGGTCCGGTCGCATCCGACAGATCCAGGATATCGCCCGCATCGCCGTTCTCAGGCCCACCCGGCGCACCGTCGGTGCCGTCCGTGCCGCCATCAATCGTGATCTGCGTATTCGGGTTGGTGTCCGTAGGATCCAGCCTGAACACATCGTCGCCGGCACCGCCGACCGCCGAATCTCCGCCGCCGACCGCGATGTCATCGTCGCCAGCACCGCCATCCAGCGTGTCGTTGCCTTCGCCACCCGCCAGCGTATCGCTGCCGTCGCCTCCAAGCAGGCTGTCGTCACCGGCCCCACCGGTCACGGCGTCGTTATCGGCACCGCCATCCAGCGTGTCGTTGCCCGCGCCGCCATCCAGCACGTCGTTGCCGGCATCGCCGAGGACGCTGTCATTGCCAGCCCCCGCCGTGACCGAATCGTCGCCCGCGCCGGCTTCGATATCCACCGGACCGGTCGAGGTGCTGGCATCCAGCGTATCATTGCCCGCGCCGGTGATGACCTGTTCGATCTCGCTGAAGGCCAGATCCGGGAACACATCCCCGTCAAGCCCGTCAACGGCACCCGATTCCGGGTTCGGATCGAACACCACATCCAGCGGACCTGTTACAGCCGACAGGTCAAGGATATCGCCCGCATCGCCATTCTCTGGACCGCCCGGCGCACCGTCTGTTGCATCCGAACCGCCATCGATCGTGGCCTGCACATTGGGCTCCGGATCGGTCGTGTCGAAGATGAACACATCATCGCCCGCGCCGCCCGTCGCCACATCGCGACCGCCCACCGCGATAACATCATCGCCATCGCCACCAAGAAGCGTATCCGCCCCTGCGTTGCCAGCCAAACTATCCGCGCCATCACCGCCTTCCAGCGAGTCATTCCCGTCGCCGCCGAAAAGGATATCATTGCCCTCGTCCCCAAAGAGGCTGTCGTCACCCAGCTCACCGACAATAAAGTCGTCACCGGTGCCGCCCGAGATCTGGTCGTTCCCGGCAGCGCCCGCGAGGTCATCATTGCCGGCATCGCCCGAAATCACATCATTGCCCGCACCGCCATCGACAACGTCATCGCCCGTGCCGGCTGTGACCGTGTCATCGCCCAGACCGGCAGCGACCGAGTCATTGCCCGCGCCCGCATCAATCACATCGTTGTCACCATCGGCCCCGTCGATCTGATCGCCCTGCGCATCGGTAAACCCAATCGGCAACGCGTCGTCGCCCGCCGTGCCGTCCACAACCCCATCGGCCAGCGGATCGAAGATCACCGTCTCGATCTCGCTGAAATTGAGAGTGACCGGATCGCCAGCGTCATTGTTGAACACAACCGTGCCGCTTTCGCCGACACCGGTCACCGGATCGAAGGTCGGATCGGTATTGTCATAGGTGACCGAGACCACATCCAGACCCGTCAGGTCCAGCACATCGCCAGCTCCGCCATTGGTCGGATCGGTCAGATCCTCGCCGGTCTCGCCGCCCACCACCGTGATCGGATCGCTGCCCGTCAGCATCGGGTCCACGGTGAACACGTCGTCGCCGTCACCACCCGTCGCGATGTCGCCCGCGCCGACCACAAGGTTGTCGTCGCCCAGACCACCGTCCAGAGAATCCGCCCCTTCGCCGCCAGTCAGGGTATCCGATCCCTCCTCGCCCAGCAGGGTGTCGTTGCCCGCGCCGCCATCCAGCAGATCGTTGCCTTCGCTGCCGCGCATATCGTCATTGCCGTCGCCGCCGAAGACCATGTCGTCACCGGCGTCACCATCAAGGAAATCGTCCCCGGTCCCGCCGAACAGCATATCCACGTCATCACCGCCGCGCAGATCGTCGTTGTCCTCTTCGCCGAGGATATTGTCGTTGCCAGCACCACCGTCGATGAAATCCTCGCCTTCGCTGCCGCGCAGATCATCGTTGCCGTCGCCCGCAAAGATCTGGTCGTCGCCCGCGTCGCCGTCAATGAAATCATCGCCAGCACCGCCAAGGATCGTGTCGTTATCGGTGCCACCGCGCAGATCATCATTGCCATCGCCGCCATCGACGCTGTCGGCCCCTGCCCCTGCATCGACGAAATCATCGCCCGTGCCAGCATCGACGCTGTCATCGCCACCGCCCGCCGCGATCGTGTCATTGCCGGCCCCGGCCAGGATCGTGTCCGCGCCGTCCGTCACCTGGTCGCCCTGCGCATCGGTGAAGCCGACAGGGATGTTATCACCCGACGGCGTGCCATCGACCACCCCATCGGGATCGGTCAGGACCGTCTCGATCTCGCTGAAATTGATGGTGACCGGATCGCCAGCCGTGTTGGTATAGGTCGCCCTGCCGCTTTCGCTGGTCCCCGTTGCGGGATCGAAGGTCGGGTCTGTGGTGTCATAGACCAACGTGACCGGCCCCACGCCCCGCAGGTCCAGCGTGTCGCCATTCGTCTCGCCGGTTTCGCCACCGACGATCGTCGCATCGCCGCCCGTGGGCAGGGTCGGATCGACAAGGAACAGGTCGTCGCCATCGCCGCCGCCAGCCGTGTCATCCGCGCCCAGAACGAAGGAATCCTCGCCTGCACCGCCGACAAGAGAGTCCGCCCCTGTACCACCCGCCAGCGTGTCGTTGCCGTCGCCGCCGAACAGCTGGTCATCCCCCGCCTCACCGCGCAGGTCGTCATTGCCCTCGTCGCCGTTCAGCGTGTCGTTGCCATTGCCGCCTTCGAGGAAATCGTCGCCGATGCCACCCGACAGGAAGTCGTCGCCATCCTCGCCGCGCAGGTCATCATTGCCCGCATCCCCAAGCAGCACGTCATTATCGAAGCCACCGGCCAGCAGGTCGTTGCCATCGCCGCCGAACAGGGTGTCGATCCCGGCACCGCCGAACAGCTGGTCATCCCCCGCCTCGCCGCGCAGGTCGTCATTGCCATCGTCGCCGTTGACATTGTCGTTGCCCGTGCCGCCTTCGAGGAAATCGTCACCGATGCCGCCCGACAGGAAGTCGTCGCCATCCTCGCCGCGCAGGTCATCATTGCCCGCATCGCCAAAGAGCGTGTCATTGTCCAGACCACCGGCCAGCAGGTCGTCCCCGTCCCCGCCGCTCAGCGCATCAAAGCCGCTGCCGCCGAACAGCTGATCGTTGCCCGCATCGCCGCTGAGGCTGTCATTGCCGTCATCGCCATTGAGGTTGTCGTTGCCAAGGCCGCCATCGATGACATCATTGCCGATACCGCCCGCAACGAAATCGTCGCCGCCACCTGAACTGATCGTATCATCGCCGCCATTGCCAAAGATCGTATCGGCATTCTCGGTGATCACGTCACCCTGGGCGTCGGTAAACCCGACAGGCATCGCCTGCGAGGTGTCGGCCCCATCGACCACTCCGTCAGGGTCACGCAGGATGGTTTCGATCCCTTCGAAGGTCAGGGTCGAGCCATCGCCGAAGGTCACCGTGCCACGGGTGGCACCTGCATCATTCGGGTCGGCCTCCTGAGTGATCGTGACCGGACCCGCGCCGCGCAGGTCGAGCACGTCATTGTCCAACGCCCCTTCGGCTCCGCCAAAGACCGAGTCGCCGGCGCCATCCGCGGCACTGGCCGCAACGATGGTGTCGTTGCCCGCGTCGCCCGACAGGAAATCGACTCCGGTTCCGCCGGAAATCAGATCATCGCCGTCTTCGCCAAGGATGTTATCGTTGCCCGCGTCGCCATTGAGTGTGTCGTTATCCTCACGTCCGCGCAGCGTGTCGTTGCCATCGCCGCCATAGATCAGGTCATCGCCCGCGTTACCATAGACAAGGTCATCCCCTGTTCCGCTGGTGATCGTGTCATTCCCGGCATTTGCAGTCAGTGCGGCCTCAAGACCGGCTTCGGACGTCGGCACCAGTTGAACATTGTCGAGACCGACACCGATATTGTCTTCAGTGCCAAGGCCAACGAATTGCAGCCGGTCACTGCCATCGCCTGCTCCGGCAACCACATCCACGCTGAAGCTTTGGAAACCAACCCCATTGTCAGGGTTGAAGACGCCCAGAGACTGGTTACCGAAGAAGACCTCGATCTCATTCGACCCGGGCCCGGTGTCCACGAGATTGGCGGAATCCGACAAATCAAAGGACAGCCGGTAGGTTTCGCCCGCAACCAGATTCTGCACATCCTGGAAGATGGTGATATTGCCTGGCGAGGCACCCATATCCAACGCGAAATCGCCATCGGAGCCCGTCACGGGCGTTTCCTGGTTGAAGTTGAATATCTCGATGGCCTGGTTCGGCTCGACGGTGATCCAGCCCGCAATCGCCCCATCACCTGCAAAGCCAGTCGGCGTTTGCCGCAGGCCGTCGAAATTCTCGAACGACCCGTTGTAGATCAGGTTTGGCGGGGTTTCGAAGCCGAAGACGCGGGTGCCAGAATCACCATTGTCGCCAAAGATCGTATCGTTGCCGTCACCGCCGACGATATTGTCGCCGCCGACGCCGCCAACCAACAGGTCTTCGCCCGCGCCACCGTCAAGACCGTCGTTTGACGTGGCCTCAAGCGCGGCATCGATGGCCGGAGCCGAAAACGGCTGAAGCATGATGTTGTCAAGGCCAACGCCGATGTCATCCTCGGGGCCAAGACCGCGGAACTCCAGCCGGTCACTGCCATTGCCCGAACCGCCGACAAGATTCGCCGAAAACGTTTGCCATTGCGCATTGTTCTCGGGGTTGAAGACGCCGACTGACTGACCCCCGAAGAACACCTCGATCGCGTTCGAACCGGAGCCTGTGTTCGGCAAGCTGGGTGAATCGTAGAGATCAAAGCTCAGGCGATAGATTTCGCCCGCCAAAAGGTTCGGAACATCCTGGAAAATGCCGATATTGCCCGGGGATTCCCCCATATCAAGCGCGTTGGAACCATCGCTTGCGACCGTGCCGCCTGCGTTCACTGCTTCGCTGTTGACGTTATAGACTTCCAGCGTGTCCGTCGGGTCGATGGAGGTCCAGCCGGGGACCGCGCCCGCCCCCGTGAAGCCAAAGGACTCTGCCGTCAGCCCCGTGGTATCCTCGAACGAACCGTTGACGATCAGGTTCGGCAGGCCCTCGCCCACCCGTCCATCGGAATTGTCCCCGAACAAGGTGTCATTGCCGCCTTCGCCCGCGACGAAATCCTGCCCTGTGCCGCCCTCGGCAAGGTCGTTGCCGTCGGATGCGAAAATCTGGTCATCGCCGCCATTGCCCAAGATGGTATCGTTACCTGCCGTCACAACATCGCTGTCGCTGTCGGTGAATTGGCCGACCGCGATCAGATCGCCATCATTGGTGCCGTCCACGACCTGATCGGGGTAGACGCCATAGATAAAATCCACCTCTTCAAGGCTTTGGTTGATGTCCGAGATGACAAGGACATCGGTCAGACCATTGGAATTTGCATCGCTGTCTGACCGGAAGTCACCACCAACATTCTTATCCGCCAGAGTCCGGTCACCAAGCTCTTGCGGAATCTGAATGCGATATTCCCCGACATCAACACCGGTGAAAATGTAATTGCCGTTCGCATCCGTAAAGGTCGTCTGCAAAACAGTCCCGAACCGATCCAGAAGCGTGACCTGAATGCCTGGAATGCCGGTATCGAAGCCGCCGCTACCGTTATTTTCGGTGAAATCGAGATTGGTATCATCAACGACGCGGCCAAGGATCTGTGCCATGATTAAAACTCCTTACCAATAAATGCGGATGCTGCAGAAATTGCCGATCCGGGGCGCTTGAACGCCTGATGTTCAGCACAAAGAGACTTCGCACCCCGGCGCTGTCCGATCCCGTCAGGCCGGGACGCACCCATGCCACGACGTGCAGCGCCGACCGAAACGCCTGTCGCGTCGGCAGAGACCTCATTGGAATGTAGGGATGGTTTGTCTTGGGTGCCGCTCACGGCACGCCCGACGACATTATACACAACCAGACTCAACTCTCGCACTCCGACAACAGCGGCACCAACACCACACACACAACTTCGGAGGAATCAGACAACTTGCCAGACGCAACTGAATCTCATCCCGCGATTGGAAAAGGCGCCAGGTGCGACACGCATACGGGGTTGTTACACACCGAAAAAGCGCGTTACCTAGACGTCTTGCCAGACGTGGAACAGCTCAAGGTCGCCCCCTTGACCGCAGACTTCGCCCCCCAGTTGGGCAAACTTGTTTTACTCAGTCCGCTCGTCGAAACAAAGGGAAATCTGTCCAAAAACCGGCAACATATTGTCAAGTGACCGTAAAAAGCCTATTCCGGAATGGCTGTCGGATACCTTCCCCAAGGGCACTGTCGACCATCCGTCAACAGAGCTCACGAGCGAAAGCCCCGCAAACAAAGCATTTACATAAATTAAGAGAAAATTCACCAACAACCACAGGGTGAATTCGTTTCTTATTTCGAAACATTAACCTTGTTTGCAGATTCCACGTCAAACCCCCACCAAACTCGCATCCTTCGGGCCATGCTGGGTTTTTGACCGGTAATCAATCCATCCGAACCCGACCGGATCGGACACGAACTGGAGACAAGCGCCCCTCCCGAATCGGGCGGCCTGCCAAAATTCCGCCATCAATACCCGCCGGAAAGATGTCGCATATGAACAGGGTCATGCAGCGCTGAAGACCTATGCCGCCAAAGCTTGGAACCGGCAGGGGCAGTTGGACAAGCAATGGGCCGCGCCAAAGCCGCGGATGCTGCATGACGCTCCTAGCCTCAAAAAGAAAGGCCCCGGCAGGTCCGGGGCCTTTTGCGTCGTGGAAGCCGGATCAGTGACAGGCCGGGCGCGTACCGGGCAGCAGCACCTTGTCGATCACGTGGATCACGCCATTGTCGGCCTGGATGTTCGCAATCACCACATTGGCGCTGGTCCCGGTGCCGTCGGCGATGCTCACACCCGAGGCATCCCTTGTGATGCACAGGCGCTCTGAAGCCAGGACCGGCTTGAAGAAGTTCGATCCGTGCGGGATCATCTCGGCGGTCAGTTTGCGATCATCAACATGATAGAGCAGAACATTTGTCAACTGGCCCTTGTTCTCGGGCTGGAGCAGCGTTTCCACAGTGCCTTCGGGCAGCGCGGCAAAGGCGTCATTGACCGGCGCATAAACGGTGAAAGGGCCGGGACCTTGCAGGGTTTCGACCAGACCTGCGGCGCTGACGGCTGCCACGAGGGTCGAGAACCGCTCGTCACCCGAGGCAATCTCTACGATGTTGGCTGCGTTTGCGGCGGTGCCGAGGCTGAGTGCGGTTGCGGCCACTGCGGCGAAGCTACGAATTGATGTCATGTTTCCGTCTACCTTTTACTGTGTCCATGCCGATCGACATGTTGCAAAGGGGTACGCAGGCCGCGCCTCATGCAGATGTGCGCATCACGGGCCTGTGACAAAATGTCATCTAAAATCTGCTACAGACCCCGAAAAGCGGGCTTTTGTAACAATTTTCATCTATAAATGTTTCAGATCAGCCCGCAAAGCTGCCAGCTTGACGCCATGGCATCGCACGACGACATGCAGCACCGCATGGGCTGACCCGCCCCCTTTGGAGTCCGCAGTTAAGAGTTAGCTCCGTTCAGGGCTGCAGTTCTACCGGACGCGTCCCCCGCTCAGGGCGATATCTTCCAGTCCCCAAACGACAAAGGCAAGACAGCCGTGCTCGGGCCGAACGGTCTTGCCGGTTAGTAATCTTCCAAATCACACATCCCCCAAAGCGATCGGTCTTGCCGGAAACAGGCCCGCGACCTATCCTTGCGCCATGACGCAAAAGACCCGCAGACTCGCGCGCTTGGACTGGCTGGAAACCGGACTGCAGGCGCTGGCCGAAACCGGCCCATCGGCCCTCAAGGCCGAAGCTCTGGCGCGTCGGCTCAAGACCACCAAAGGCTCGTTCTACTGGCATTTCGACGATATTCCCGCCTATCACGCCGCCCTTCTGGAGCTGTGGGAAACGCGCGCGACAGCCGCGCTGGATATCGCCCTCGCCCGCGGCGCCACCGCGACCAGCAAGCTGCGCGCCACGGCACAGATGGTGGCCGAATGCGCCGATGACATGACCGCCGAGCCCGCGATCCGGGCCTGGGCGCGCGATCATGCCGGCGCGCGGACCACCTTGGCCCGTGTCGATGCGCAGCGGCTTGACCTGATCGGACGGCTTCTGTCCGATATCGGGATCGCCAATCCCGAAATGGCGCGGATCATCTACGCCACCGGCATCGGCATCGCGGACCTCACCGAGGATCACCCCGGTCGCAACGCCGCGGCCATCGGTTCGCTCGTTGATCTGGTGCTTGCGCTGCGCTGACCGCTACCGCTCCAGCCGTGCCCGGAACCGATCGACGAAGCGCTGCCGCGCCGCGGGCAGCGGCTTGTTGCCAAGCTCGGGCGCCAGATGGTTCTGCAGGAAATGCCCGGTCACCTGAAACCCTTCGGCCACCTCGGCATCCGGCGCAGGCCCCGCCCCCAGCAGACAGGCCGGCAAGGGCAGCAGCCGGTCCGCCCATTCGCCCGCCCCCGCCCTCGAAACCGCCCGTCCGCTGCGCGGCGACACATAGCTCAGATCATTGGCCTGCGGCCCCATCAC
The DNA here is from genome assembly GCF_000170875.1 of Roseobacter sp. AzwK-3b. Classification (NCBI taxonomy): domain Bacteria; kingdom Pseudomonadati; phylum Pseudomonadota; class Alphaproteobacteria; order Rhodobacterales; family Roseobacteraceae; genus Roseobacter; species Roseobacter sp. AzwK-3b. Next base: position 179,783 of record NZ_ABCR01000002.1, on the reverse strand, counting down.
CGCGCACCCGCTCAGGTCCAGCCCGAACCCCATCTCGTCCAGCAGCGCCATCTCCCAGTTGAGATAGGCCAGCGGCCAAACATCCCCCTGTCCCAGCAGATCCAGAAGCGCCTCGGTCCTGCGATACAGCCGCCTATGCGCCTCGCGGTCCGGCAGGCAGAACAGCAACAGCGCCGTCACCGCGTTCAGCCCCGCCAGCGACAGCCGGTCTCCCATCGACGCCGCCGCGCGCGATCTGACCGGCTCGACCGTGAAGGTGCCGATATGATCCTCCAGCCTTGCGCGCCATCTCAGGTCAAGCTGCGCTCCCGGTTGCAGCACCGGCGCCAGCTTGCGCGACGTGCCACCGCGCACAACACCCGCGTGCCGCCCGTGTTCGGGCGTGAAGACCTCGATGATGACCGAGGTTTCGCCATGCGTCCGCGTGGACAGCAATATGCCCTGATCGCGCCACTCCATGTCCGCTCTTGCGCCCGCTCCTGCCTGTGCCAGACGCCATACGACACCAGAAGCCGCCCCTTGCCAAGCCCCGGCCCCCCGGCCAAGGGACAAGACCGGCTTACCGCACCGACACGACCGTGCAATCGGCGGTGTTCAGCACCTTTTGCGCCACGCTGCCCAACCATGCGCGCTTGAGCCGCCCCAGTCCCCGATGGCCGATCACGATCATGTCGGCCCCGGCCTCCTTGGCCATGTCCAGAATGGCATCCGCCGTATCCCCTTGCGAGGAGACCGTCTTGATCTTCGTCGCTCCCATATTCGCCGCCTGATCGGCGGCCCGGTGCAGGATCTCGTCGCCCACAAGCGTGACCAGCCGCACGGCATTCTCCCCCGGTCTGGTCTCGGCAAAGAGGCTCAGCATCGTATCGGGCACATTGGGAAAATCCACGCCCGACTTGGCGCGCACTTCCTCGATCATATGCTCGACATGGGCCATGCGCTGCAATTCTTCCGAAGGCCGACCGAAATGCAGCACATGCCCGATCGTCAGATCCAGATCATACCGCGCCGCCAGATCGGCGGCCAGATCGACAGCCTTTGCCGCCGTGTCCGACCCGTCGGTCGCTACGAAAATATGAGTTTTCATGGGTCTGTCTCCCTGTCAGGTCTCGGCCCGCAGCATAGACATCACCCCCCACCCTTCGCGTTGACGCGCATCAACGCCGCTCAGTCGGCAAGACCCTCTTCATCCAGCAGATGCCGACCCTCCCGATCCTCGACCTCGATCACCCATAGATCGGGATCGAACCCGCGCTGCCGCGCAATCGCGGCGTCCACCGCGCTTTCCTCGCCCTCGGCCAGCACCAGCCATTGCCGCGCATCGCTCATCACATCGAACGACCGCTGATAGGCGGCAGCGCGCCCGTCCAATGTGTTCAGCTTGACCAGAACGGCGCCTGCAGTGTCATCGCCATGTGCCGTGACAAAGGCCGGGATATCGCGCAGCCGCAACCGCGTTAGATAAGCCTGAACCCAGAACTCCGCCGTCAGTCGCGTCACGCGTTGCCGTCCCGGAAATCCAGCCCCATCTCGGAATAGCGTTCCGCCTCGTCCAGCCAGTTGGGCCGCACCTTGATCTGGCAGAACAGATGCACGCGACGGCCAAGGAACTCTTCCAGCTCCTCTCGCGCGGCCTTGCTCACGGCCTTGATCGTCTCGCCACCCTTGCCAAGGATGATGCCCTTGTGACCGTCACGCATCACATAGATGATCTGGTCGATCCGCGCCGAGCCGTCCTCGCGCTCTTCCCAGGCCTCGGTCTCGACCGTCAGCTGATAGGGCAATTCCTGATGCAGCCGCAGGGTCAGCTTTTCTCGGGTGATCTCGGCCGCGATCATGCGCATCGGCAGATCGGCGATCTGATCCTCCGGATAGAGCCACGGCCCCTCGGGCACCTGTTCGGCCAGCCATTTGCGCAGATCCTCGACCCCATGGCCGCGTTCCGCCGAGATCATGAAGGTCTTGGCAAAGCTGAACCGCGCATTCAGATCCTGTGTCAGCCTAAGCAGCGCCTCGGATTTCACCCGGTCGATCTTGTTGATGGCCAGTGCCACGGTGCGCCCCTTGCCGACATCCTGAAGCCGTTCGAGAATGCGTTCGACGCCCTCGGTGATCCCGCGATGCGCCTCGATCAGCAGCACGATCACATCCGCATCCGCAGCCCCGCCCCATGCGGCGGCGACCATCGCCCGGTCCAGCCTCCGGCGCGGCTGGAACAGACCGGGCGTGTCGACGAAAACCAACTGGCTCTCGCCCTCCATCGCCACCCCCCGGATACGGGCGCGGGTGGTCTGCACCTTGTGGGTCACGATACTGACCTTCGCTCCCACCATCCGGTTCAGAAGCGTGGATTTGCCCGCATTGGGCTCTCCGATCAGGGCAATGAATCCGGCGCGTGTGGTCATCAGGGGGTCCGCTACAATGGTTTTCCCGGGAGATACCGGAATTCGCCTCCCCGCACCAGCCAGATCGCCTCTCTTGTCGACTGGCCCTTGCAAGGCATCGACCCCGACGGTCTCAGCCCTGCTTGAGCCGCGCCAGCAGCGCCTTGGCCGCCGCCTGTTCGGCCTGCCGCTTCGATCCGGCGCTGGCCGTCTCGACCTCGCCATTCTGAAGCCTGGCCTCGATGGTGAATTGCGGCGCGTGATCCGGCCCAGAACGGGCCGTCTCCACATAGGCGGGCGGCGTCTGGCCACGCGCCTGCGCCCATTCCTGGAGCGCGGTCTTGGCGTCGCGGGCATCTTCCTTGACGCTGTCGATCCGCTTACCCCACAGCCGCAGCACCACGGCCTTGGCCACATCGAAGCCCGCATCGCGATAGACCGCGGCAATCACCGCCTCCATCGCATCGCCCAGCAACGCCTGCTTGCGCCGTCCGCCCGACAGCATCTCGGACCGCCCCAGCTTGAGCACATCGCCAAGCGCGATCTCGCGGGCCACGTCGGCACAGGCCTCCTTGCGCACCAGCGCGTTGAAACGCGGCGCCAGAAGCCCCTCTTCCGCCGAGCGGTCCCGCTCCAGAAGCGCCTCGGCCATCACCAGCCCCAGCACCCGGTCGCCCAGAAACTCCAGCCGCTGATTGTCGTCGCGCGTGGGCGACGCCATCGAGGAATGCGTCACCGCCCGAACCAGCAGCGCAGACTGCTCGAACCGGTGTCCCAACCGCTCCTCGAATGCCTTCAACTCCGCCGACAGCTTCATTCTTCCGTCAGTCCAGTTTCTCGAAAAAGCGGTCGCTGCGCCATGTCCAGAAAAACAGCATCGAGCTGCCTGCCGACGAGAACATCACCCGCCCCGCGCGCCCGATCAGGTTTTCATGGGGCACGAACCCAACGCCGCCCACCGCCTGCGGAAAGCGCGAATCGGTCGAATTGTCCCGGTTGTCGCCCATGAAGAAATAATGCCCCTCGGGCACCGTGAAGACACCCGTATCATCCGACCGTTGGTTGCCGATATTCAGGATGTGATGCGACGCGCCATTCGGCAGCGTCTCGAGGAACCGTGACTTGGCGCAGATCGCCCCCTCGCCCACGACCCCATTCTCACAACGCGGCCGGATGCGCACCGGGCCTTGCGGCTCGAACACCTCTTCGAACGTGCCCGCCGGCTCCACCTCCACGGGCTCCCCGTTCAGATAAAGCCGCCCGCTGCGCATCTGCACGGTATCACCGGGCAGACCGACCAGCCGCTTGATGAAATCGGTGCCCTGCACCGGATGCCGAAAGACGATGATATCGCCGCGCTCGGGCTCGCTGCCCAGAAAGCGGGTGTTGTCGCCATCCAGAAACCCGCAGACATCGCGCGCGTCGATATCCAGCCCAAGGCTCGCGATCCGGATCGTCGGGCAGGACGCATAGGAATAGCCATAGGCCATCTTGTTGACGAACAGGAAATCCCCGATCAGCAGCGTGTCCTTCATCGACCCGGACGGGATCCAGAACGGCTGGAAAAAGATCGTGCGGAAGATCCCCGCGATCACAAGCGCCCAGAACACCGTCTTGACGGTTTCCCAGATCGAGCTTGATGTCTTGCCTTCGGCGGCCATGTGGCGTCCTCCGCTATCTCTTCGCGCTACATGCGGGGACGGGGCCGGGGTGTCAAGCCAGCAGGCCTTGGCGCGCCGCACTCCACCCCCTCAGACCCCTTCAGGCCGCAGGCGGCATGTCGATGCTCATGCCGCGTTTCTCGGCGCTTTTCTGCACGGCCTCCCGCAGGGGCGCACTGCGCCGCAAGAGCCGCCGGAACCGCGCCTCGTCCAGCACCAGAAGCGCCGAGGGCGTGATCGCCCGCGCCTCCGCGCGCCGGGCCATCCGCTTGAGCACCGACAATTCGCCGAACATCTCGCCGCGCCCCAGACGCCAAGTCTGCCCCGCCGCCTCAAGCTCGACCGCGCCCGAGGCGATGAAGAACACGCTGCGCGCCGGGCTGTCCTTGCGCATCAGCACATCGCCCACATTGGCATAGCGCGTGCGCAGCGCCCGGCTCAGCCGCCGGATCGCCGCCTCGTCCAGACCCGCAAACAGCGGAAACTGCGCCACCAGTTCGCGCCGCTGCAGCGCGATATCGAGCCGCGGGCGCTCTTCGGCGCGCGCGCGCCGCTCGGCCACCTCCTGCATCAGCGCGGTATGCACCTCAGCACCGATCAGCCCATCCTCTCGCATGGCGGTATATTCGCGCTCTTCCAGCCGCAGCGCCGTGCGGCGGATGAACCGACGCTCCAGCTTTTCGGCATAGCCGGGATATTGCAGCCTCAGCCCCTCCAGCGCGGTCTCGACAAGCTCGACCCGCCGCGCCAGCAACTCGCGCAGAAGATCGGCCACCCGCCGCCCGTGGATGCGCCGGATCCGCCCATCGATGAACCCGCCCAGATCGCGCAGGCTCAACCTCTGCGTCAGCAACAATTCGAACCGGTCCGCCGTCAGCCGGGCAAGCGGCACCGACACGCCCAGCCGGTTATGCAGCAGCAACGCCGTCCGGAACGCCGTGCCATAGGCCACGCTGCGCCGGGCGGCGCGCTGATACCCGCTGCGCCCGGCCGATCTCGCCCCCTCGATCAGCCGGTCGGCATCGGACAACACCTGATCGGCCATCCGCGCCGAGATCGTCCTCTCGCGCACCCGCACGATGATCGTGTCGCGCTCATGCCCCGCCAGCGCAATAAGACCAAGCGTGATCCGGTCGCGATCCAGAATATCGGCGCTCTCCTCGGCGGTCTTGACCGCCGCATCCAGCCGCTCGCCAAAGCGCTTGGCCTCGGTGCGCACGATCTCATGGCCCAGATCGTAATTCCCGGTGGTGCGCGCCACATCCTCGCGCACCGTCTGCAGCGCCACCGCCACCACCTGCCGCGACAGCGCCTCGTCGATCGCCGACAGCCGGTCCAGCCCCAGCTTCGAAATGACCAGCCGCAGCGTCGTGCCCTGCACCAGCAGCGTGAACAGCGTATAGCCCGTGGCCAGAATGCCCACCACGCGCTGAATCCCGTCCGGCACCCGGAAACTTTCGGTCACCGCCAGCGCCAGCGCCAGCGTCACCGCGCCGCGCAGCCCGCCCCACAGGATCGCCGCGCGATAGGGCCGCTCGACAACCGGCGACACGCGCAACCTCGACAACAGCGGCAACAACCCGAACAGGATCACCGCCCGCGCCGCCGTCGCCGCCAGAATGACCACACCCACCAGCGCGAAATCGCTCAGCCGCGCCTCTTCCAGAAGGCGTGGGATCAGCAGCGCCGCCAGAATGAAGATCAGCGCCCCGGCCCAATGCGCCAGCAGGCCCCACACCTCGCGCATATTGGCCCAGGCCTGTGGCGGCAACCGCCCCGGCGCCGTCAGGTTCAGCGTGATCCCCGCCGTCACCACCGCGATCACACCCGACGCGCCGACGCTCTGTTCCGCCCCGATATAGGCCAGATACGGCAGCGCCACCGAGATCGAGATCTGCGCCAGCTCATAGCGCCCGAACGCCGCCATCATCCAGACCGCGATCCGCGCCGTGACCCACCCGGTCAGCACGCCTCCCGCCACCAGAACCGGGAACTGCGCCAGCGCATCGCTCAGTTGCGGGTCCGGCACGCCCAGCATCACGAAGCCCATGAACAGCCCGAACAGCGCAATCGCGGCGGCATCGTTCAGCAGGCTTTCGCCCTCGATGATCCGGGCAAGCCGGCGCGGCGCCGATACCGACCGAAAGATCGACACCACCGCCGACGGGTCCGTGGTCGACACGATCGCCCCGATCAGCAGGCACGCCGCCAGCGGCAGCGCGCTGGTCCATGACAGCGCATAGCCCACCGTCACCGTGGCCACGACCACCGCCACCACCGACAGCACTAGGATCGGCACCCAGTCATCCAGCATCCGCCGCAGGTTCATGCCAAGCGTCGCCTGAAACAGCAGCGTCGGAAGAAAGACATAAAGGAACACGTTCGAGCGGATCGGCAGGCCAAGGATCGCCTCAGCCACCGGATTGAGCGCATCGGTCAACTCGGTGCGCAGGAAAAAGATCGCGGCCACGCCGATCAGCGTGCCAAGCACCGCCAAAATCACGCTATAGGGCAGCCGCAGCCGCGCCGCCAAAGGCTCGGCCACGCCGATCACCACGAAAAGCGCGGCAATGACCGTGGTGATCAGAACGATATCCATGCCTTTCAACCTATGCCAAAGCCCGGGGCTTTGGAATCACCTCCGCTTAGGGCATGGGCGATTAACGCCGGAGCGGCGCAGGCCTGCCCGGTGTTCGCGCGCCCCGCCCACTGCGCCGGCATCCCGCAGACGGGCACGGGGCAACGCACGGCCTGTTAAGGACCATATCCCCGCAGGATCAGGCGCTTGCACACCGACGCGATACCGACGTGATACCGACGCAATACCGAACGGTATAATTTCATTATATCAACGCGTTAACCCCGATTCGCCTCGATGGGCCGCGCCTCGATCACCACAAAGGCCTGCGCCCATGGGTGGTCGTCGGTCAGGGTCACATGGATGATCGCCTCATGCCCCGGCGGCGTCATCGCCTCCAGCCGCTCCGCCGCCCAGCCCGTCAGGTGCATCCTCGGCTGGCCGGTGCCAAGGTTGCTCACGGCCATGTCCTTCCACGCGATCCCCATCCGCAGCCCCGTGCCAAGCGCCTTGGAACAGGCCTCTTTCGCGGCCCACCGCTTGGCATAGGTGCCCGCCACATCCTGCCGCCGCTCGGCCTTGTGCTGCTCGATCTCGGTGAACACGCGGTTGCGGAACCGGTCCCCGAACCGCTCCAGCGTGCCGGCGATGCGGTCGATATTGGCCAGGTCCGTGCCGATCCCGAGGATCATCGCGCCTCTCCCATCACGCTGAAAACAAGGGGAAACTTACCCCCAAAGCCCAAGCCAGCGCCAGCCCCAGCCCAAGCCCCGCCGCCATCGGTCCCGACCTTTGGGCCACCGCCCGGCCCATCACACCGAAGCTCAGGAAGAACAGCACGATCACCGGCGCGATCATCAGCAGGAAGAACAACCCCCCGAAATCCAGCGCCACCGCAATCCCGAGCGAGGCCAGAAACCCGACCCTTGCCAGCACCCTTCGCCACAGCCCCGCACCATGCGCAAGCCAGCTGTCCGCCAGCATGAACGGCACCGCCCCCAGACACAGCGCCGCGATGATCGTCAGCCGCTCCGGCGTCGGCCAGAAATTCGCGCCATAGCGATCCAGCGCAAACCCGAACACCCCAAGCGTCCAGAGCACCAGCAGCCCCGCCGCCAGCGGCGCGGGCCATCCCGGACGCCCCCTCAGCCAGCCCAGCACCGCCAGTTGCAGCCCGCCATAGATCATCAGATGCAGCGCCAGATACTCGGCCACCAGCACCGGCAGAACCTTCGTTTCCACCTGCGTCGCCAGAAGCGGCGCGGCCAGCGCCGGCAGCACTATGGCCGCGGCTAAACCCCTTGCAGACAAGGGTATATCGGGGGTTTCGCGCCGGGGCAGCAGCCGCGCGACAGGGCCGAAAAGCGCCGTGATCGCCGTCAGCAAACCGATCAGCGCCCAGCCGGTCGGCGGCACCTGCGTGCCCTGATCCCGTCCATGAAACCCGTTCAACCAATCGAGCGCCGCGCGCTGTGCTGCACGCGAATGCAGGATCGCTACATGCTCCACCATCGGTGCCTGCAGGGCCATCCGGCGCAGCCCATCTTCGCCCACCACATCTCCGAAACCCGCCTCGGGATCGATTTGTCGCACCTGCTCCAGCGCGAACTCCGACAGCCGCGCCTCCCATGCGCCCGCGATCATCAGAAGGTCTTTTGGCTCTGTCGCGGTGATCGCCTGCGAAAACGGAGAGAGCAGGATCAGCGGCCCGACCCCCTCGGTCTCGGCCGCGACGCGCACCAGAACATCCGTCGCCATCGAATGCCCCAACAAGGCCACCGCCGCGCCATCGCCCCGCGCCCGCGCCATCGCAATGACCTCTGCGGTCTGATCGACCAGCAGCCGGGTCGTTCCCTCGACGCTGCTGACATCCCCGCCCATCGGCACCTTGTGGCGGCCATGACCCAGGAAATCGAACGCATGCACGTCATAGCCCGACCGCGCCAGCGTCAGCCCATAGGCCTGCATCATCTGGCGTGACCCGGCAAAGCCATGCGCGATCACCACCGGCGGCCCGCCGCTGCCGTCGCTCATCCGTGTCACCGGCGTGTCGCCCAGTCTCAGATCTTCGATCACCACGCCCTGACGCGCGCCCTCGAGCACCCACAGCGACCACACCGCCAGCAGCAGTGCTGCAAGTCCGACACTCAGATCGCGGCGACGCATGTCACCTGATCCCGCAACACGCGCTCTCGGCTCATGCCGCGCGCGCCTCGTCCATCAGGCGGCGCATCTCGGCGATGGCGGGACCAAGCCCCAGGAAGATCGCCTCGGCAATCAGAAAATGTCCGATATTCAACTCGATCACCTGCGGGATCGCCGCGATCGGCTTGACCGTCTCGAAGGTCAGCCCATGCCCCGCATGCACTTCGAGCCCCAGCGAATGCGCCAGTGCGGCACCTTCGCACAGCGCGGCCAGTTCGGCATCGCGCTCATTGAGCCTGCCCTCGTAATGCAGATCGCAATAGGCGCCGGTATGAAGTTCCACCACCGCCGCACCGACCCGCGCCGCCGCCTCGATCTGGCGTGGCTCATGCCCGATGAACAGCGACACCCGGCAGCCCGCATCGCTGAGCGGCGCGATGAAACCCGCCAGCGCGGCCTCATCCCGCGCCACATCCAGCCCGCCCTCGGTGGTCCGTTCCTCGCGCTTTTCAGGCACGATGCATACCGCATGCGGTTTGTGGCGCAGGGCAATCGCCTGCATTTCCGCCGTCGCCGCCATCTCGAAATTCAAGGGCCGCTCCAACGCCGCCATAAGCCGTTCGATATCGGCATCCGCGATATGGCGGCGATCCTCGCGGAGATGCGCGGTGATGCCATCGGCACCCGCCTCTTCGGCCAGTTTCGCCGCGCGCACCGGATCGGGATAGGCGCTGCCGCGCGCATTGCGCACCGTCGCCACGTGATCGATATTCACTCCAAGCCGTAGCTTGCCTTCGGATGTCATGCTGAACGCCCTTCCATGATGCACCGCCGTCTTGAACGGGAACCTAGAGCGTTTCGCGGAAAACCTGAATCACAGATTTTCGCGAAATGCATTGTTTCTTTCATTCGTTGCTCGCGTTCCGCCCTTGGCTGATGCCTCAGGTCAAGGGCGGAACGCTTTAGTCCTGTTTCTTCTTGGCGTCAGCCTTTTGCGCGGCTTTTTCGCGGATCGCGGCCCATTTCGCCTTGAGCACACCCTTGCGCCGGTTCTGATAGGCCTGAATGACCGGCAGGCTGATGTAATAGCCGATCATCCCGGCGATCAGTCCGGGGATGATGCTGCCCACCATGTAGGGAAAGAACACCTCGTCATAAAAGACCAGCAGATGGCTCCAGTCCGCGCGCTCATCCGTGAAGATCGCCCAGATGTTGTGTTTGAGATCGCGCCCGGCATCCACGAACTTGCCCCCGAGCGAGCGATGCACCTCATCACCAAGCGCATGGCCCTGCCCGGTCAGGAAATACCCCGTCTGCAACGAGATCGCCATGATCGGCACGAAAGTCAGCGGATTGCCCACGAAGGTCGACAAAAGCGAGGCGATGATATTGCCCCGCATGATCCATGCGACCGTGGCCGCCAGAAAGAAATGCAGCCCGAAAAACGGTGTGAACGTCACGAAAATACCGGCAAAGATGCCCCTTGCGATCCGGTGCGGCGGATCGGGCAGGCGGCGCACACGATGTTTGACATAGGTGAACGCACGCCCCCAGCCGCCGCGCGGCCAGAAGAAGTCTGCGACGGCCTGCCAGATCGGTCGTCTGTCTCGGCGTTTGAAGACCACCTCTGCGGCTCCTAGCGTTCTGTCTGCGTCGCGGCTCCGGATAGCCTCGGATCGCGATGCCGCTCAACCGAAGCGACATCGCTTTCAGCGTCGAGAACAGTGATGACACCATGCAGATGTTCCGCATCGCGCAACTCGACATCGACAAGCAGCCGGTAGAAGTCCGGCTTTCGGTCCACGAACGTCAGGTCCGAGATATTGGCCTTCTGCTCTCCGATCAATGTGCAAATACGTCCCAAGACCCCCGCATCGTTCGACAAGGTGATATCAAGGGTCACATCATAGGCAGCGGGATGCGTGCCGGAATGCCAATGCAGGTCCAGCCAGCGTTCCGGCTGGTCGTCAAGCGCCGAAAGTGATTCGCAGTCGATCGCGTGCACCACGACCCCGCGCCCGCGATAGGTGATGCCGACGATCCGCTCTCCGGGCAGCGGCTGACAGCAGCGCGCGCGCTCGAAGCTCTGGTCGGGCGACAGGCCGATCACCGCGCGCTCGCGCCCGACCTCTTCGCCGGGATCGGGGACCAGATCGGGATAGACCGCATTCAGCACCTGATGCGCGGTCAGCTCGGCGCTGCCCAAGCGCGCCAGAACCTCGTCGCGGTTTTTCAGACGCAGGGTCTTGGCCGCCGTCTCGAGCGCCTTGTCGGTGGCTTTCTTGCCGACATGCTCAAAGGCCGAACGCGCCAGCTCCCGGCCCAGCTTGATAAAGCGGTCGCGGTCCTGCTCGCGCAGCGCCCGGCGAATGGCCGCGCGCGCCTTGCCGGTGGTGGCGATGTCCAGCCATGTGGCCTGCGGGGTCTGGCCATCGGCGGTGATGACCTCGACGGACTGGCCGTTCTTGACCCGCGTCCAGAGCGGCACGCGCATCCCGTCCACCTTGGCGCCCACGGTGGCATTGCCGATCCTCGTATGGATCGCATAGGCGAAATCGATCGGCGTCGCACCGCGCGGCAGCTTGACCACATCGCCCTTGGGCGTGAAGCAGAACACCTTGTCGGCATACATCTCCAGCTTGACCGCCTCGAGGAAATCCTCGTGATCCTCCTCGGCGTCGAATTGCTCGGTCAGGCTGGAAATCCAGCGGGCGGGGTCCACGGCAAAGGGGTTCTGGACCCGCACGCCGTCACGATAGGACCAATGCGCCGCCACGCCGGCCTCGGCCACGTCATGCATCTGGCGAGTGCGGATCTGCACCTCCACGCGCTTGCCGTCGCGCCCCGACACGGTCGTGTGAATCGAGCGGTAGCCATTCGATTTGGGCTGGCTGATGTAATCCTTGAACCGTCCCGGCACCGCCCGCCAGCGGCGATGGATCGCGCCCAGAACCGCATAGCAATCCTCTTCCGAGCCGGTGATGATCCGGAACCCGTAGATGTCGCTCAGCCGCGAGAACCCCATCTCCTTTTCCTGCATCTTGCGCCAGATCGAATAGGGTTTCTTGGCCCGGCCGAACACCTCGGCCTCAAGTTTCGCCTTGCGCAGCTCCAGCCGCATGTCGCCGGTGATGCGTTCGACCACATCGCCGGTTTCCTTCTGCAAGGTGATGAACCGCCGGATGATCGAGGCCCGCGCATCCGGGTTCAGCACGCGAAACGCCAGATCCTCCAGCTCTTCGCGCATCCATTGCATACCCATGCGCCCTGCCAGCGGCGCGAAGATATCCATCGTCTCGCGGGCCTTCTGGGCCTGTTTTTCCGGGCGCATCGCCTTGATCGTGCGCATGTTGTGCAGACGGTCGGCCAGCTTGACAAGGATCACCCGCAGATCCTTGGACATCGCCATGAACAGCTTGCGGAAATTCTCGGCCTGTTTGGTCTCCGAACTGCTCAGCTGCAGATTGGTCAGCTTGGTGACGCCATCCACCAGATCGGCGACCTCGCCCCCAAACCTCTCCGCCACCTCGTTATACGAGGCGCGGGTATCTTCGATCGTGTCGTGCAAAAGCGCAGTAATGATGGTGGCATCGTCCAGCCGCTGTTCGGCCAGAATGGCGGCGACGGCGACGGGATGCGTGAAATACGGCTCGCCGGAATGGCGAAACTGGCCCTCATGCATCGCACGGCCATAATCATAGGCCGCGCGGATCAGCGCCTCATCGGTCTTGGGGTTGTAGGTGCGGACAAGCGCGACAAGGTCATCAACCGAAATCATGCCGCCCGCAGCTCCGGGTTCGCCAGCAGGGTCAGCCCTGGCCTTGCGCTTCCATCAGGGCGCGCAACAGCTTTTCCTCGGACATGTCGTCGTCTGCCGAGGCGCGGTCAGGCTCTCCACCACCCATCAGAAGGGCCATCGAATCCTCTTCGGGTTCGTCAACCTCGATCTGGGTCTGGTTGGATTCGATCAGACGCTCGCGAAGCTCATCAGCCGACTGGGTCTCTTCGGCGATCTCGCGCAGGGAGACGACAGGGTTCTTGTCGTTGTCGCGATCCACGGTGATCGGGGCGCCCGCCGAGATCTCACGCGCACGGTGCGCGGCAAGCATCACAAGCTCGAATCGGTTCGGAACCTTGTCGACGCAATCTTCGGTTGTAACTCGGGCCATTGGACCTCCGGAAAGTCATCTGAGTCATCTTGCAAGAAACGCACATCTAAAGCCTTGGACCGGGATTTACAAGCCAAGAATCAGTTTGACGATCGGGGCCGCCAGACACCCGAACCGGAGGCAGGACAGACCCCCTCCGCTCGCGCGCCAGCCGCTTGCATTCGGCCCGATCCATGCGGCTCAGCGCGGCGGCAATGTCCCCGGCGCTCTCACGAAGGGCACGGTCCCATAACCGGCGCACGGATCGCGGCGACCACGGCAGAACAGCATTGCGCAGCCAGTCCCGGGCCGGCGGCGGCAGCCGGTCGAATTCGGCCATCGGGTTGGTGCCCCGCCGCCGCCGGACAAGGCTCGACCTTATGTTGCGCCCCATCTCAGCAGGACCGCCTTGAGGACGCACCCCGCGCCGGGACCCGGACAGGTCTTTGTGTCGGCCGCATGGATCAGGCAGCCAGCGCCCGGCGCCATTGAGGAAAGGGATCCTCCAGATGCTCGAACGCGGACGGCTCGAACGTCATCTCGGATCCGATCAGCGCTGCATCAAGCGCCGCCGTGATGGCCTCCCGGTCAAATCCACTGCCAATGAAAACCAGTTCCTGCCGCCGGTCCCCGAACGGCGCCTGCCAATACCGGTCGATATAGGCCCGCGCCTCGGGGTGCTCGGGCCAACGCTCTTGCGGTACAGACGCCCACCAGGTGCCAAGCGGCGCAACCTTCGACAAGGCCCCCGCAAGGCTGAACTCCGCAACCCAGTCAGGACGCGTTGCCAGCCAGAAATGTCCTTTGGCGCGGATGATGCCGGGAAGCGGGCCATTCAGCACGCCATGTACCTTTACAGGATCGAACGGGCGGCGCGCACGATAGACGAAGGAGGAAACACCATATTCCTCGGTTTCCGGAACATGATCGGCAAACCCGTAGAGTTCCTTGGCCCATAGCGGATGCTCATGCGCCTTTTCGAAGTCGAACAGCCCCGTGTCGAAGATCATCGCGGCAGGCACCTGCGCATAATCCGTCTCGATGATCTGCGCATCGGGGTTGAGGCTCTTTATAATGAGCCGTGCCGCGGACAGCCGCTCCACCCCTGCGTCGGCGATCTTGTTGAGAACGACGACATCGGCAAACTCGATCTGGTCCACCAGCAGGTCAACAAGCGTGCGCTCATCTCCCTCTCCGGCCGTCTCACCACGATCCGACAGGAAATCGTGGCTGGCGTAATCCTGCAGCAGGTTCACGGCGTCGACCACCGTCACCATCGTATCCAGCCGCGCAACATCCGACAGGCTCTGGCCGTCCTCGTCACGAAATTCGAAGGTCGCAGCCACCGGCAGAGGTTCTGCGATACCTGTCGACTCGATAAGCAGGTAATCGAACCGGCCTTCATCGGCCAGCCTGCGCACCTCCTGCAACAGGTCATCCCGAAGCGTGCAGCAAATGCAGCCATTGGTCATTTCAACCAGCTTTTCATCCGTTCGGCTCAGATCCGCGCCACCCTCACGCAGCAAGTCCGCATCGATATTCACTTCGGACATGTCATTCACGATGACCGCAACCTTGCGCCCGTCACGATTGTTCAGAACCGCATTCATCAAAGTCGTCTTTCCCGCCCCCAGAAACCCGGACAAGACAGTTACGGGAAGACGGTCATCTACGGTTCTGCGCATGGGGGGTCTCCGGTTCGGCAAGGTTATATTGTTATGTTATACCATTACAACAATCAGGCGCAAGACCTCTTCCCAACACCGCCCCCGCGCTACATCGGCACCACGCCCTCAAGCTCCTTCTCGGGCAGCGCCGCCAACATCTCGGCCACGGTTTGACCCAGCACAGGATGCCGCCACTCCGGCACCACATCGGCCAGCGGCACAAGGACAAAGCCCCGGTCCTGCACCCGCGGATGCGGCAGGATCAGACAACCGGGCGCGCGTGTGCCCTGCTCATCGGGCGCCATATCGCGCCATGCGCGGTGGGTGTCGTGGTCCGGCAGCACCGCATCGCCCATGGCGATCAGATCGATGTCCAGTGTGCGCTGCCCCCAACGCGTCAGCCTTTCGCGTCCGAACTCCGCCTCGACCTCATGCAAGAGCGCCAGCACCTCCTCGGGGCCGCCCACGCAGTCCAGCACAGCCGCCGCATTCACGAAATCCGGCCCCGCTCCGGGGGGAAAGCAAGGCGTCACATAGAACCGGCTAACCGCGCGAATCCGGCAACCGCGCGCGTCAAGCCGGTCCAGCGCGGCGCGAAGCGTCTCGGCCGGCTGGCCCTGCTCAGACGGCGCATTTCCGCCCAACGCAATCAGAGCGTTTTCACTTCCGTCCATGCCATACTATCCTTTCGCACAGCCTAAACAGTATTGCGTTTCGTGCCGTTTATCATAGTTATATGCGTCAACTTCGGTCGAGACCCACCACTCACACCACCATTTTTGTTCCTTCGACCGTGGTTTATACAATTCGGAAGGACTGTTGTATGTTTTACAAGGACGAACGGCTCGCGCTGTTCATCGATGGATCAAATCTTTATGCAGCTGCACGCGCTTTGGGTTTCGACATCGATTATAAGCTCCTGCGTGCCGAGTTCATGCGTCGTGGCAAACTGCTGCGTGCATTTTACTACACCGCCATGCTCGAGAATGATGAGTATTCTCCTATCCGACCTCTGGTTGACTGGCTGAATTACAACGGATTCTCCATGGTGACCAAGCCAGCCAAGGA
This sequence comes from Roseobacter sp. AzwK-3b, assembly GCF_000170875.1. Lineage (NCBI taxonomy): Bacteria > Pseudomonadati > Pseudomonadota > Alphaproteobacteria > Rhodobacterales > Roseobacteraceae > Roseobacter > Roseobacter sp. AzwK-3b. The sequence goes on along the minus strand of NZ_ABCR01000002.1, from coordinate 164,132 downwards.
ATACACGGACAGTCAGGGACGCCGTAAGGTCAAGGGAAACATGGATATCGAGCTGACCGTGGACGCGATGGAACTCGCGCCGCGTGTGGATCATATCGTGCTGTTTTCCGGCGATGGCGATTTCCGGCCTCTGGTGGAAAGCCTCCAGCGTCAGGGCGTGCGCGTCTCCGTCGTGTCCACGATCCGCAGCCAGCCACCGATGATCTCTGACGAGTTGCGCCGTCAGGCGGACAACTTCATCGAACTGGATGATCTCAAGGACGTGATCGGTCGCCCACCCCGCGATCCGCATCCCAGCCGCGAAGACAGCTACCAGGAAGAGAGCTGAAGCGCCCTCGCCTTTGCTGGATCATCGCAGCTGTCCCACCCGGATCAGCGGTGTGTAACGTCAGTCAGGCGCAGCTCGTGGCTGTCTGCGCCTGACCCCGCTTGACGGGCGACAGCCCGTCCCAAATGGCATGTCCGGCGCGCATTGCCGCGCAAGCGGCACTGGACGGCGCGCGATCTTGGCCTTAGGTCTGGACCCGACAGGAGGTCCAAGATGACGAAACCCCCTCTTACGCTTTACCTTGCCGCGCCGCGCGGCTTTTGCGCCGGCGTCGACCGCGCCATCAAGATCGTGGAGCTTGCCCTGCAGAAATGGGGCGCGCCGGTCTATGTGCGGCATGAAATCGTACACAACAAATTCGTCGTCGATGACCTGCGCGCCAAGGGCGCGGTCTTCGTCGAAGAGCTCGACGACTGCCCCGATGATCGCCCAGTGATCTTTTCGGCTCATGGCGTGCCCAAGGCCGTCCCCGCCGAAGCCGCCCGCCGCGAGATGCTCTTTGTCGATGCCACCTGCCCGCTTGTCTCCAAGGTGCATATCGAGGCCGAGCGCCACCACGAAAACGGCCTGCAAATCGTCATGATCGGCCATGCAGGACACCCCGAGACGATCGGCACCATGGGTCAGTTGCCCGAAGGCGAGGTGCTGCTGGTCGAAACCGTCGCTGATGTGGCCACGCTCGACGTGCGCGACCCTGCATCCCTCGCTTTCGTCACGCAAACCACCCTGTCGGTCGATGACACCGCCGATATCGTCGCCGCCCTTCAGGCGCGCTTTCCGGCGATCAAAGGCCCGCACAAGGAAGACATCTGCTACGCCACCACCAACCGTCAGGAAGCGGTCAAGGCGATGGCGCCCCGCGCCGATGCGATGCTGGTCGTGGGCGCGCCCAACTCCTCCAACTCCAAACGGCTGGTCGAGGTCGGCGCCCGCGCCGGCTGCGCCTATTCCCAGCTTGTGCAGCGCGCCACCGATATCGACTGGCGCGCTCTCGACGGGATCCGCTCCATCGGCATCACCGCCGGAGCCTCGGCCCCCGAGATCCTCGTGGACGAGGTGATTGACGCGCTCAAGGCGCGCTACGATGTCACCATCGAAAGCATCGAGACCGCAAAGGAAAACGTCGAATTCAAGGTGCCCCGCGTGATGCGCGAACCCGCAGGCACCTGACCCTCCAGGGTCCGCGCGCCGCTCTGTATCTTTCCACCCCGCGCCATGCCATCATGCCCGCGCACCCTGTGGCGGCAAAAGGATCGGGCCAATGGATCGACGCATGGACGAGGTATTCGGCACCGAGCCACAACAAGCCCTTTTGCGCCGTGGTCGCGCCTTTCACGATCTGACACGGCACGACACCCGGTATACCTATTACGGGCGCACTGTCGGGCTGGCCTCTGCGCAGGACGGCGATCTCGACGAACTGCACGATCTCACGGTGCTGCAGGGCAACAGCCATTACGCCACAGTCAACGATGACGCCCTGCCCGCGCTGCGCGACAACGCTCTCGCCCGGGGCCTGTCGGTCGCGCAGTATGCCCGCTGGACCGGCGGCGCCGACGCACTCAATGCCGCCCGCGCCATACTGGATCGGCACCGCTTGCCCAAAGGTCTGACACCCGTCACCATCACCCCGGACAGCCCGCCCGAGACGGTGCTCAAACTGGCACAGGTGGCGCTGGCCTGCGGCGTGCTGCCCCCCTCCGGCGCGGTGCTGCGCGGGCTGATCAAACCGGCTGTGGCGATTGTCGCCCTCGATGAGCGCGGCCAGCCCGCCGCCTGCGCCGCCGCTGCGGGTTTTCTGCATCCCGATCACCCCGAAGGCGCCACCACCTGCTGGTGGGGGATGCTGGCCACCCGCCCCGAACGGCGCGGCCAGCGGCTGGCGCTCATTCTCGGGGCGATGGCCATGCTCGACATGACCGCGCGTCACGGCTTCACGCAGGTGTTCACCGGGGTCGAGCCGGGCAACACCCCCTCCGAGGCGATCTGCACCCGCATGGGCCTTGCCGGGGATGGCACCAGCGTTTTTGGCGTCGCCGACGCACGGCAACTTCCCGGCGGTCGCATGACGCGATGACCGCGCCCCGGTCGCGCGCGAAACCGGCCCGTGGCCTCTTGCCTCGGACGGGCGGTCGCGCCATGGTGCCGCCCATGATGATACCCCGTGTCCCCCTGATCCTCGGCCTTGCCGGCCTTTTGCCCTTCGTCTGGGGCGCGCTCACCGTGCTGTCGCCCGAGCTGGCGGCATGGACCGTGCGCAGCATCGGCGCGCGCTTTGCCGGGCCCTATGTCATGCTGTTCTATGGCGCGGTGATCCTCAGCTTCATGTCCGGCGTGCTCTGGGGATTTGCCACGCAACTCAAGGGCGCTCAGGCCGGCACCGGCTATGCGCTGTCGGTAATCCCGGCGCTGTGGGCGTTCTTCATGACAGGCGGCGGACCGACCGGCGCGGGCATCTCTCTGATGGTGGGGTTCATCGGCATTCTCGGGCTGGACTGGCTGTTCTGGAAACATGGCGCGGCACCCGAATGGTGGATGTCGCTGCGCCTGCTGCTTACCGCCATCGTGGTGACCTGCCTTGCCATCGGGGTCTTCGCCTGACTGACCCCGTCCCCGCCTTGACAGCCCCCTCGCACGCCGCCACAGGACCGCCATGACAGATCTCGCGCTTTATTCCATGCCCTCCTCGGGCAACAGCTACAAGGTGCGGCTTCTGCTGGGCTTGCTTGGCCGCCCCTATCGCCACATCCCCTGCGAGGCCAACGCGCCCGAACTGGCCCAAGCCAAGGCCGATGGCCACCTGCCGCTTGGCAAGCTGCCCGCTCTGCACCTGCCCGACGGCACGATCCTGTCGGAATCCGGCGCGATCCTTTGGTATCTCGGTCAGAGCACGCCCTGGGTGCCCGAGACGCCATTGGCCCAGGCGCAGATGCTCGCCTGGATGTTCTTCGAACAGAACCGCCATGAGCCGGTGATCGCCGTGCGCGCCTCGCTCAACTGCTACCCGCATCTCGCCGATCAGGCCACACCCGAGGTGATGGCCCGCCTCGCCGACGAGGGCCATGCGATCCTCTCCCTCATGGAAGAGGCGCTCGCCCACAGCCCGTGGTTCGCCGGAGATGCGCCCACGCTGGCCGATATCGCGTTTTACGGCTACACCCATACCGCAGGCTCGCGCGGCGGCTTCGACATGGCCCGCTTTCCACGCCTTGCGGCTTGGTGCGCCCGCATCGCCGCCCTGCCCGGATATCGGGGGCTGGACGCGGATGCCTGATCTTTTCGCCTATACCGATGGCGCCTGCTCGGGCAATCCCGGTCCCGGCGGCTGGGGCGTGCTGCTGCAGGCGATCGAGGGGGACACCGTCCTCAAAGAGCGTGAGCTGAGCGGCGGCGAGGCCGAGACCACCAACAACCGGATGGAACTTCTGGCCGCCATCAACGCGCTTGAAACGCTGGCCAAGCCCAGCAAGATCACCATCGTCACCGACAGCGCCTATGTGAAGAACGGCGTGACCGGCTGGATCCATGGCTGGAAGCGCAACGGCTGGAAGACCGCCGCCCGCAAACCCGTCAAGAATGTCGAGCTCTGGCAGCGGCTGGACGAGGCGCAGGCCCGCCATGACGTGACCTGGGAATGGGTCAAGGGCCATGCGGGCCACCCCGAGAACGAACGTGCCGACGCATTGGCCCGCGCCGGCATGGCGCCGTTCAAACCCTCGGCCTGATCCGCGCAGATTGCAGGGCTTTCCCGGATGCGTCGCGCGGCGGGCGGTCACGCCCGACAAGCCGCCGCTCCCCCCTCGGCGCCCCAGACCCCTCAGCGCCGCTTGCGCCAATGCGTCGGCACGATGATCAACGCCCCGATCGACGACAGGATCGCATCCACCCCCGGCGTGCCGATGCGAATCCCGAACATGATCCGCAGGAAGTAAAACAGGAACGCCCCACCCACGCAGATGATGATCGACTGCAGATAGCCGTTTTTCGTGAACCCGGACTTTTCGGACGCATATCCGACAATCCCGGCGATCACCACCGTGCCGATCAACGTGGGAAACATCGTACCTCTCCCTCTTTACAGCATGTCGCCCGGGACCAGCGGCAGCCCGCGCAGAAACGTCTCGGCATCCTGTGCGCCCCGGCCCGCCCGTTGCAAGCGCAAAAGCCGCACCGCGCCCTCGCCACAGGCCACGCGCAGCGCGCCCCCGCCTGCCGCTTCGAGCACCTCTCCGGGGCAGCCCGCCCCCTCGGCCAACTCCGAGGCCAGCAGCTTGATCCGCTCGCCCCGGTGTTCGCACCATGCGCCGGGAAAGGGCGACAGCCCCCGGATCAGCCGATCCACCTGCCTGCAGGGGCGGCTCCAATCCACACGCGCCTCGGCCTTGTCGATCTTGGCCGCATAGGTCACGCCCTCGTCGGGCTGCGGCTCGGGCGTCAGGTCATCCAGCCGCGCCAGCGCCTCGATGATCGCCTCCGCCCCCATCCGCGACAGCCGGTCATGCAAGGCGCCCGTCGTCTCGGTCTGGCCGATCTCCGTCTCGCGCCGCAGCAGCACCGGCCCGGTATCCAGCCCCGCCTCCATCTGCATGATGCACACGCCCGTGCGCGCGTCCCCCGCCATGATCGCCCGGTGAATGGGCGCGGCACCCCGCCAGCGCGGCAAAAGGCTCGCATGGATGTTCAGACAGCCCCGCTTCGGTGCATCCAGAATGGCTTGCGGCAGGATCAGCCCATAGGCCACCACCACCGCCACATCCGCCCCAAGCGCCGCGAAATCCGCCTGTTCGTCCGCGCCCTTCAAGCTGACCGGATGGCGCACCTCAAGCCCCATCTCCTCGGCGCGGGCCTGCACCGGCGTCGGCCTGTCCTTCTTGCCGCGCCCGGCGGGCCTTGGCGGCTGGCAATAGACCGCGGCCACCTCGTGGCCTGCGGCGACAAGCGCCTCCAGCACCGGCACCGAGAAATCGGGCGTTCCCATGAAAATCAGCCGCATCGCCCTAACCCGCCAGCTTTCTGGCCTTGCGCAACAGCATGTCGCGCTTCACCTTGCTCAGCCGGTCCACGAAAAGCCGCCCCTCCAATTGGTCGATCTGATGCTGCACGCTGGTGGCCCAGAGACCCACGAAATCGCGCTCCTCCATCTCGCCTTGCGTATTCAGAAAACGCACCGTCACGGCGCGCGGCCGCTTGATCGCCGCCGACACGCCGGGCAGGTTCGGGCTGGCCTCTTCATGGCTGCGCAGCTCGATGCTGGAATGCAGGATTTCGGGATTGGCCATGCGCACCGCCTGCCCGCGCGTCTCGCTGGCATCGACCACCGCCAGCCGCAGCATCACGCCGATCTGCGGCGCGGCAAGACCCACGCCCGGCATCGCTTCCATCGTGTCGATCATGTCGTCCCAGATCGCGCGGACCTCATCGGTGATCGCCTCGACCGGCGCGGCCGGGCTGCGCAACCGCTTGTCCGGCCATGGCAGGCAGCGCCGCACCGCCATGCCGTCAGGCCCTCGCCTTGGCCTGTTCGCGCTTCAGTTTCTGCATACGGCGCGTGATCATCTGGCGCTTCATCGGCCCCAGATAATCGATGAACAGCTTGCCGTTCAGATGGTCGATCTCATGCTGCACGCAGGTGGCCCAGAGCCCGTCGAATGTCTCGGTCTGCTCGTTGCCGTCCCGGTCGATCCAGCGCACATCCACCGCCTCGGGGCGCTTGACCTCGGCATATTCCTCGGGGATCGACAGACACCCTTCCTCATAGACATTCATCACGTCCGACGAGGCGACGATCTCGGGATTGAACATCACCAGAGGGCGCGGCGTCTCGTTCTCGCCCTTGACGCAATCCATCACGATCAGCCGGTCGAGCACCCCGATCTGCGGCGCCGCCAGTCCGATGCCCGGCGCGTCATACATGGTTTCCAGCATGTCGTCAGCCAGCACGCGCAAGTCGTCCGACAGATCGCCAAGGGGCGCGCAGACTTTCTTGAGACGCGGGTCAGGATGGATCAGGATAGGCCGTTTCATGCGGGAGGATTTAGGTCATGCCCGCCGAGCGCGCAATGGGCCAATGATCCGCCCCGCCATGGCACCGCCCGTTTTCAAAGAAATATATTCCATATAATTTTATCTAAATAGAATATATTTCCATATTTAATCACACTTACAGAACATACTTTCATATTAAAGTTTTATTTGGAATATTATCCGCCAGACAATCACCCCTACACCCCGTCTCCCGAACATTATAGCCTGCCCGCGTCACCAACAAGGAGCCCCCCATGGATTTCGACCGCATCATCGACCGCTTCGGCACCCATTCCCAGAAATGGGACATGATGGAAAAAACCTATGGCGTGCCGGCCAGCGATGGGCTCGCGATGTGGGTCGCCGATATGGATTTCCAGCCGCCGCGCTGCGTGTCCGACGCGCTTCAGGGCATGGTCGATCATGGCATCTACGGCTATTACGGCGATGATCGCAGCTATCTCAACGCCATCCGCTGGTGGATGCAGGAGCGCCATGGCTGGCGTGTCGAACCCGAATGGGTGTTCACCACCCACGGCCTCGTGAACGGCACCGCCATGTGCGTCGATGCCTTCACCGATCCCGGCGATGGCGTGGTGATCTTCACGCCGGTCTATCATGCCTTCGCCCGCGTCATCAAAGCCGCCGGGCGCCGGGTCGTCGAATGTCCGCTCCGCCACGAGGACGGTCTCTACCGGATGGATTTCGACGCCTATGATGCCGCGATGGACGGCTCGGAAAAGATGCTGATCCTGTGCTCGCCGCATAACCCCGGTGGCCGCGTCTGGACCCGCGAGGAATTGCAGGACGTCGCCGATTTCGCCCGCCGCCATGACCTCGTGCTGGTGTCCGACGAAATTCACCACGATCTGGTGATGCCCGGCCATACCCATATCCCGATGGCCAATATCGACGAGCGCATCGCCGACCGGCTGGTGATGATGACCGCCACCACCAAGACCTTCAACATCGCGGGCGCCCATTCCGGCAACGTGATCATCGCCGACGAAACCCTGCGCGCCCGCTTTGCCGCGCGCATGTCGGCGCTTGGTCTGTCGCCCAATTCCTTCGGGCTGGTCATGGCCGAGGCCGCCTATTCCCCCGAGGGTGCAGCCTGGGTCGATGCGCTTGTCGACTATCTCGACGGCAACCGCCGCCTGTTCGACGCGGGCGTGAACGCCATCCCGGGCCTTGCGTCCATGCCGCTCGAAGCCACCTATCTTGCTTGGGTCGATTTCTCCGGCACCGGCATGGACAAGGGCGAATTCACCGCCCGCGTCGAACGCGACGCGCGCATCGCGGTCAATCACGGCCCCAGCTTCGGCCAGGGCGGCGAGACGTTTTTGCGCTTCAACCTCGCCACGCCGCGCATCCGTGTCGAAGAGGCCGTCGCCCGCCTGCAGGACGCCTTCGCCGACCTGCAGTGATCCGCCCCGGCGCGTCGCACCACCCCCGTCACAAAGGCCAGGCGCCCCTCAAGGCGCTTGCCCCCCGCTGCGAACGGGTTAGCTTCTGACCTGCCATCAGCCCCGGAGCGCCCCGATGATCCGTCTTGCCACAGCCCTCGCCGCCCTTGCCCTTCTCACCGCCTGCTCGGGCCGGCCTTCGCTGGACGATCCCGCCCTCAGCGATGCCGATTTCGAGCTGCAGGAATTCTTCGAAGGAAAGACCGTGGCCCACGGTCAGTTTCAGGACCGTTTCGGCACCGTGCGCCGCCGCTTCGAGGTGGCCATCGACGGCACATGGGACGGCGAAACCCTCACCCTGGTCGAGGATTTCGCCTATGCCGACGGCACCACCGAGCAGCGCATCTGGACCCTTCGCCAGACCGGCCCTGAAACATGGGAAGGCACCGCCCCCGGCGTGATCGGCACCGCCACCGGCACCGAGAAAGGCGACGTGTTCAACTGGGCCTATACCATCGACCTGCCCGTGCCCGACGGCACAATGCGCGTCAGCTTCGACGACTGGATGTGGCAACTCTCCGACGACCGGGTGCTCAACATCGCCTATATGCGCAAGGCGGGCATCACCATCGGCAAGGTCATCATCACGTTCGAGAAACTCTAAACCCGACCCGGTACCGCGCCAAAGATCATCCCCGACCGTCAATCCCGCCCGATCAAAGCCACCGGCGCATCCGGGTCACGCTCGAAATCCACCGGCTGCCGGTCGCTGGCCTCGGTCATGCGCTTCAATTCGAACCGGATCTCGCCGCCCTCTTCCTCTGACGCAACGATCAGGCAGCGCGACAGGTGCTTCGGCCCGTCATAAAGATCGACCAGCCCCCGCAAATGTGGCGCCACATCCGAATCAAGCGAAAACCCGCCCTCCCACGCATTCAGCACGGGGTAGGTATCTTCACCGGCCTGCACCCGCAGCCGATGGCTTTTTTTCAAGGCTTTCTTGCGCGCGGCATCAAGACCCGCCTGCACGTCGGGGGATAAATAGGTCGTCATTGCAAATGCCTTTCATGCCTTCCACCTCCCAGACTGTGCCAGCAAATCATGACGGTCACGTTAAAATTCACCGCCCCGCGCACATCACGCGCGCAGTGTGGCCTTCGGGCGCAGCACATGCGGCTGTGCCGGATCGTAGAGCGCGCTGTCCTTGAAATCCGCGATCTCGCCCAGAACCGGCCCCACGAGGATCAGCGCGGTTCGGGTGATCTTCTCGGTCCTCACCTTCTCGCGGATATCGGCCAGCGTGCCGCGAATAAACATCTGGTCAGGCCAGCCCACGCGATACGCCACCACCACCGGACACTCGGCGCCATAATGCGGCGTCAGCACCCGTTCGATCTCGCGCAGGGCGCGCACCCCCAAATGGATCGCCAGCGTCGTGCGCGTGCGCGCGAAATTCTCCAGGGTCTCGCCATCCGGCATCGAGGTGGATTTCATCGACACCCGCGTGAGGATGATCGACTGCGCCACCTCCGGCACGGTCAACTCCTGCCCCAACGCCGCGGCAGCGGCGGCATAGGCCGGCACGCCCGGAATGATCTGGTAATCGATCCCGTCGGCGCGCAGCCGCCGGATCTGCTCGGCAATGGCGCCATAAAGCGACGGATCGCCCGAATGCACCCGCGCCACGTCCTGCCCCTTCGCGTGGGCGTCGCGGATCACCGCGTGCGTGTCATCGAGCGTCATCGGCGCGGTATCCATCACCAGCGCGTCCTTCGGCGCGCAGCCCACCACCTCGGCCGGCACCAGCGACCCGGCATAAAGGCAGACCGGGCATTCCCCGATCACCCGCTCGGCCTTTTTCGTCAGAAGTTCCGGATCGCCCGGTCCCGCCCCGATGAAATAAACGGTCATTCGCTCAATAGCCCTTTCAGCTGATCGTTCTGATAATAGCAGACACAGACCTGCCCGCCGCCGCCATGATCGCCCATGAACACGCCATCCGCATCCGAGATATAGGCGCAGATCGCCATATATTCCCGCGCGCGCTCTTCCTCCGTAGGCCCGCCGCGCGTCAACAGCTCCTCGATCTCCTGCCGTTCGCCGAATTGCTGCACCGCCCAGGCCGCCTGCTGCATCGGCTCGGGCACCTCCGGATGCCCCCAGCCCCACATCCAGCTGCCGTCATCCGACCATGTGCCGATGATCTGCGCCTCGACCGACAGATCCGGTGCATCCTCGAAACTCAGCACAAGGCGGCCCTTCTCGAGGGTCAGCCGAAAGCCCGCGACCGCGTCCAGCCGCTGCGCCAGTGCGCCCCCCGCCATCCGCGTGCCCAGGAAGAACCTGGCGTTGACCGCCATCTGCCGATAGGTCTCGGGCAGTTGGGTCGCGCCCTGATCGGCCATGCGCCCCGCGAATTCCAGAAGGATCGGGTTCATGCCGCGCCACCTGTCCTGCGCGGCTCGGCCAGATCCCCGTCGATCTTGCGCGCATAGCCGCGCGGCGTGAACATGCGCGGCCCCTCTCCCAGATGGGCCAGCCGCGAATTGCTCGACCCCACCAGAACCACCGTCAGCATATCCACCTCATCGACCTGCAGCTCGTCCAGCCGCCGGTAGCGCACATGCTCCTCGGGACGCCCCAGCGACGAGGCCAGCATCACCGGCGTCTCCGCCGGACGATGCCTCAGCAGGATATCCCGCGCCTCCGCCAGAAGGGTCCGCCGGGTCTTGGACACCGGGTTGTAGAAGGCGATCACGAAATCGCCCTCGGCGGCGGCGTGCAACCGGCGCAGGATATCCTCTCGCGGGGTCAACAGATCCGAGAGCGAAATGGTGCAGAAATCATGCCCCAAAGGCGCCCCCGCCCGCGCCGCCGCCCCCTGCAGCGCCGACACGCCCGGCGAACAGACAACCTCCACCCGATGCGCCGCATCGCTCACGCCGTGATCGTCCCTGCCCCGGTCCAGAAGTTCGAAGACCAGCGCGCCCATCGCATAGATCCCCGCATCCCCCGAACAGACCAGCGCCACATTACGGCCCTCCGCCGCGCGCTCCAGCGCGTGACGGCAGCGCGCCTCCTCTCCACCAAGCGGGAAATCATGGCGCGGCTTGCCCGCGGCAAGCGGCCCCAGCAGATCGATGTAAAGCCCGTAGCCCACCAGCTCATCGGCCTCGGCGATCAACCGGCTGACTTCGGGCGTGCGCCATGCCGCCTGCCCCGGCCCTATGCCGACGACACTCAACCGCCCCCTCGCGCGCCCCGGCAGATCGGTGACAGGCTCAGCCGTGCGTCCCACGGCGCAGGTCGCATTGGCCGTCTTGCGCTTCTCCACCGCCAGATCGGCGCCCGCGGCCAGCACCGCGCCTTCCGCCACCCCGTGACAGCCGACTTCCGCAAAGACAACCTCCGACGGATTGGCCAGCCGATCCGCCTGCGCCTCAAGCTCGACCGCGCTGAACAACCTGAGCGGCACATCAAGCCGCCGCGCCACCTCGTTCATCGCCGGCTCATCGGCCTTGAGGTCAATCGACGCGACACAGGCCACGGCCCCCGTTGCGATCCCGGCCTCCTCCAGCATGGCGCAGACCAGCGCCCACATCTCTTCCGGGTCGCAATCGCGTGCGCACCCCAGCCCCAGCACGATCCGCTGCGGATGATAGACAAGCCGCTTTTCTCCCGCCTCAGCGGGGGCCTCGCTGACGACCAGCTCCACCGCGCCGCCCGCCTCGCGCCCAAGGCCGAAAATATCCTCGCCGGTCACGCTCAGACCCTCTCCCGCCAGCATCGCCGCCATCGCCGATTTCGCATCCTGCGGATTGGCCAGCCGGTAGCCCTCGGGCGGCGCATCCAGCGCCACGCCCATCGCCACATCCCCCGCCGTGGTCACCGCCGCCACCGCATCCAGCCCCCGGGCGATCTCCGCCGCCAGCCGGTTGGCCCCGCGATGCCCCCCCAGAAGCGGCACCACCACCGCGCCGTCATCGCTCACCGACACCACCGGCGGCTCGCCGCGCTTGTCCGACAGCAAGGGCGCCACGGCCCGGATCAGGATGCCACTGGCACAGACGCCAACGACCGGCACACCGGCCGCAAAAAGATCGCGTGCATGATCGAGCGCATTGGGAAAAAACGCATCCGCCCGCGCGACGCGCCCTTCGCGCCCATGCACCTTTGCCCCGATCAGGCGGGCCACGCGATGCGCCACCTCCTCGCCCGACCGGCTCAGCGCCAGAACGACAGGTTTCACAGCCATGGATCGGCCCCCTTGGTCAGCAATATCATGGAAAAATAGGGCGCCACCTGCGGCGCTTGGGCCAGCGGGCACACCACCTCCTCGGGCAGGCTCGCGCGTTCCACATAGACCGCGCGCCCCGTCAGACCCAGCTCCTCGATCACACCCCGGATCTTGGCCAGATGCCGGCCCACCTTCATGATGACGACGCTCTCCGCCCCATCGATCCGCGCCCGCAACTCGGCCTCGGGCAAAGGCCCCGGCAACACGGTCAGCCGCTCGTTTCGCGCCGCCAGCGGCATCCCCGCCCTCGCCGCACAGGTGGTCACCGATGTCACCCCCGGCACCACCTCCACCCGGTAACGCGCCGACAGCCGGGCAAAAAGATACATGAACGAGCCATAAAAGAACGGATCCCCCTCACACAGACAAACCACATCCTGCCCCTGCTCCAGCACGGCCGCGATCTCGGCCGCCCCCTTGTCATAGGCCGCCTGCGCCGGCGCCCGCTCCGGCGTCATCGGCACATCCATCACGATTTCCCGGGCACCTTCCGGAATGATCCCGGCCGCGATCGAGCGCGCGAAACTGGCGCCCCCGGCCAGACTGGGATAGGCCAGCACCTCGGCCCCCGCGATCAGCCGATGGGCGCGCAACGTCATCAAATCCGGATCGCCCGGCCCAAGCCCCACGCCGTAAAGAACGCCGCTCATCGCCCGGACCCCGCTTTCATCGATCCCCAAATACTCCCGCCGGAGGCTCCCGTCCCCCGCCACAGACCCCAGCCCCGGCTCATCGCTTCACAAGGCTCCACTGGGTGACCGGCATCAGCGGCCGCCAGCCGGTGAGTCCCCCCACCGGTTCGGCGCGGTTGACCATCAGCTTGACCAGCTGCCCGCCATGCGCCTTGTGCAACTCGAGCAGCAAGGCCTCGCTTTCCAGTGTCACGGCATTGCAGACCAGCCGCCCCAGCGGGCGCAGCGCCTGCCATGCCGCTTCGAAGGTCTGGCGGCTCAAGCCGCCTCCGATGAAAACCGCATCCGGCGCGGGCAGACCCTCCAGCGCCTCCGGCACGCGGCCATCGATCAGCTCCAGCCTCGGCGCGCCCAGCGCCAGCGCATTGGCCGCCGCCATCTCTCGGCGGTCGGCGCGCGGCTCTATGCCGATCGCGCTTGCATAGCGCGCCGCGCGCATCCATTCCACCGCGACCGAGCCGCAGCCCGTGCCGATATCCCACAAGAGCGCGCCGCGCATCGGCATCAGCTTGGCCAGCGTGGCCGCGCGCACCTCCTGCTTGGTCATCGTGCCGTCATGCCGGAAAAGATCATCCGACAGGCCCGGAACCCGGGGCAGAAGGGCGGCATCAGGGGCCGCCACACAATGCACCGCCAGCGTGTTGAAGGCCGGCACTTGGTGGTCCCATGTCTCGGCCCGCCCGTCAAAGCGGGCCTCGTCTTTGCCCCCCATATTGGCCAGCACCGTCATCGCCGACTGGCCGAAACCGCGCTCGGTCAGAAAGGCGGCGATCTGCCCCGGCGTCTCCGCGCCGGTGGTCAGGATCAACAGCCGCGCATCGGGCTGGATGAAGGCGATCATCTGCTGCACGGGACGGCCATGCACGGTCAGCGTCTCGACATCCGCAAGGCTCCAGCCCATGCGCGCCGCCGCCAGCTGAAAGGCCGACAGTTGCGGGTGATAGGTGATCTCGCCCGGATCGATCGCGCGCCCGATCCTCGCCCCCACCGAGAACCACAGCGGATCGCCGGTGGCCAGCACCACCACGCGCCGCCCGCGCAGCGCCTCGAGCGTGTCGATCAGCGCATCGAAGGGCGAGGGCCAGGCGATGCGCTCGGCGCCCACACTGTCCGACAACTGGTGATGACGGTCTCCCCCGATGATGACCTCCGCCGCCTCGACCACGGCGCGCGTCGCAGGCAAAAGCCCCGTCATGCCATCCTCGCCGATGCCCACAATATGCAGCCAGGGATCAGCCATCAGCGCCATACCCGAAAATTCGCAGAATTTTCGCCCCATGATTTTTCTGCGAAAAATCTCATGCCGTCTCCTCCGGAAGGCCAGCCGCCAGCGCATTGACCGCAGCCGAGGCGATGGCGGATCCGCCCCGCCGTCCTCTCAGCGCCACGAACTCGCAGCCGCGCGGGCGCTCGGCCAGCTCCGCCTTGCTTTCGGCGGCGCCCACGAAGCCCACCGGAAACCCCAGGATCACCGCCGGTTTCGGCGCACCCTCATCCAGAAGCTCCATCAGGTGAAACAGCGCCGTGGGCGCATTGCCGATCGCCACCACAGCACCTTCCAGCCGGTCCGCCCACAGCTCGACAGCCGCCGCCGACCGGGTATTGCCGATGCCTGCGGCGATCCCCGGCACGCGCGGATCGTTCAGCGTGACGACCACCTCGTTATTCGCCGGCAGGGCGCGCCGGATGATGCCCGCGCCCACCATCTCGCAATCGCACAGCACCGGCGCACCCGCGCGCAGCGCGGATTGTCCGGCCTCCCAGGCGTGATCGGAAAACGCCAGCCTGTCGGCCACCTCGATCATCCCACAGGCATGGATCACGCGGATCGCCAATGCCTCGAGGCCCGGGCCGAACCGCTCGAGCCTCGCCTCTCGGCGCACTGTGGCGAAGCTTTCGGCATAGATCGCCGAGGGGTTCTTTTCATAGGGGCGCAATGGGCAACCTTCGGTCTTGGGGCAACCGCCGGATGCCTCCGGCGGGAGTATTTCAGGAACGGTGAACCCTGTCAGGCCCGGGTTTTCCGCGCGCTTTCCGGCCCCAGCGGGTGATCGGCATGGGGGTATTGCGGATGGTGATGGTGATGATCGTGGTGATGATCGTGGTGGTGGTCATGATCGTGGCCGTGATCGTGGTGCTGGTGGTGATGCCCTTGCGCCTCGAGACGGCAAAGACCGGTGCAGAACGTGTCGCACAGGGTGCAATCGGCCACGTTCGAGCCGGGGGCGCTGGCGCCCTGGCCTTCCACATGGTGATGGTGGCTTTCCTGCACGGCGCCCACCTCGGCCTCAAAGCCCAGCACGGCGGTGCGGTATTTGCACATCACGCAAGTGGGCGGCGGCACGTCGCTGAAGGCCGCATGTCCCGCACCGCGCGCCTGCGCGAAGGCGGCGCGTTGGTCCGGGGTGATCTCGCGGATCTCTTCGCCCTCGATGGCGAGGATCTGGGTGCGATACTGACAGGTGCCGCAATTGGGCGGCGGATTGGCGCCGGCCTGTTCGGTGACGCGCTCGGCGAAGGTTTCCAGCACTTTCGGGTGATCGCCGAGATAGCCCGCCTTGACGAACTGGATCTCCGGGTGTTCGGCGGCCACCCGGTCGCTGAAGCCGTAGATCCGGTCGATCAGGATGCCCGAGAAAAGGAAATAGGGAAACACGATCACCCGCTTGTAGCCAAGCCGCGTGACATGCTGCAGGCAGGGTTCCACCAGCGGGAAGGTCACGCCGGAATAGCCCACCTCGCACCAGCCGAAGCCGATGCCTTCCTGCAGCAGCCGGGCGATCTTGGCCACGTTGCTGTTGGCGTCCGGGTCCGAGGCGCCACGCCCGATCACCACAAGGCAGGTGTCGTGCAGATCGACCGGCCCCAGCTCGGCATCGGCCTGCGCCAGCGCGTCGCGAATGCGCGCACCGGCGGCGGCGACCATCTTGGGATCGATACCCAGTTCGCGCCCGTAGCGGATGTCGATGCCATGGCGCGCGGCATAGGTGTTGAGCACCGTGGGAATGTCGTTCTTGGAATGCATGGCGGCAAACAGCATCCCCGGCACCGCCAGGATCCGGTCGCAGCCTTTCTCGCGCAGCTTGTCCAGACCGTCGCGGATCACCGGGTTTGCGAATTCCAGATAGCCGTATTCCATCTCCCAGCCCTCGGGCAGATAGGCCGGCAGCTTTTCCGCCAACGTCGCGAACTCATCCACCGCCGACTGGCTGCGCGACCCATGCCCGCAGATCATCACCCCGGTCTTGTTGCCCATGCTCAAGCCTCCTGCGCGTCGTCTTCGGGGGCATCCTCGGCCGCATCCTCTTCGGCTTCGGCCTCCTTGCGGCCCTTGAGGGCGCCCCACAGGCCGATGGCGATGGCAGCGCCGATCGCCGCGGCCCCCAGCCAATGGCCATGTCCGGCCACTTCGGCCAGATGGCCGGGATGGGCCTGCGCGCCAGTGGCGGCGAGCACTGCGAAGGCAAGCGTTGCAAATCTCATGGGCGGTCCCCTTTTTTTGTCGCTGATCCGCGTCGCGCCGGGAAAGGAGTCGCGCCGCGCGGTGTCGCGCGGCAGACGATCGCAGGCTGATGGACCCCCGGTATGGGTCGGCCCCCGCTGCACATCTTTCCGGCCCGGTCACGGGCATCGTCCCGCCCTCTATAGAAGCTGCGCCCCCCTGGCGCAAACAGAGAAACGCCACAAGGCGGGCGGTGCGCGACATGTGCGGACCTGCACGGGACCTGCGCGCGGCACGGGCTACCCGGGCCGGATCCCACGGCCTAGATCGGTGTCGAGCAACAGGAGGCACACCGATGGGACAGCTGATCGACGGCCAATGGCATGACCAATGGTATGACACCACAAGGACGGGCGGCGCATTTGTCCGCGACACCGCGAAATTCCGCAACTGGATCACCCCGGATGGCCAGCCCGGCCCCTCGGGCGAGGGCGGATTTCCTGCCGAAAGCGGGCGCTATCACCTGTATGTGTCGCTGGCCTGCCCCTGGGCGCATCGCACGCTGATCTTCCGCAGTCTCAAAGGGCTGGAGGATCATGTCGGCGTCTCGGTCGTGCATCCCGACATGGGGTCCGAAGGCTGGGAATTCCGCAGCGATTACCCCGGCGCCACCGGCGACCGGCTGCATGGGCTGCGCTACGCGCGCGATCTCTACACAAGGGCCGATCCGGGCATCTCCGGCCGGGTCACGGTGCCGATCCTGTGGGACACGGCCCGCGACACGATCGTGTCCAACGAATCGGCCGAGATCATCCGCATGTTCAACGCCGCCTTCGACGGGCTGACCGGCAATACCGACGATTACTGGCCCGAGGATCTGAGCAGCGCGATCGAGCCGGTGAACGCGCGGATCTACGACACGCTCAACAATGGCGTCTACCGCGCCGGCTTCGCCACCACACAGGCAGCCCATGACGCGGCGATCGGCCCGCTTTTCGACACGCTCGACTGGCTGGAGGAGCGGCTGGCGCAAAACCGGTATTTGATGGGCGCGCGCCTGACCGAGGCGGACTGGCGGCTTTTCACCACGCTGATCCGGTTCGACAAGGTCTATCACACCCATTTCAAGTGCAACCGCGCGCGGATCGTGGATTATCCCAACATCTGGGCCTATCTGCGCGAGCTCACCCAATGGCCCGGCGTGGCCGGAACGGTGGATTTCGACCATATCACGCGGCACTATTATCACAGCCACGACATGATCAACCCGCACCGGATCATCCCGCAAGGGCCCGAGCTGGATCTGGGCGCGCCGCACGGGCGGGGGTGAACCGGCCCAGGGCTGCGCGGTGAACGCGCAGCACGGCCAAGCGTACCAAGGCTCCGCGACTTGTACCTCAGGGCGCCGGGCCGTGTAGGGCCGGGGGCGCCGGGCCGAGTCGGTTCGGCGCAAGCATCCAAGGGTGCCCATGTCTCGCCACACACCACGGGCTTCCCGGTCGCTTCGAGCCGTCTTGCGCTTTTGAAGCCTTGAGGCGCGCCCGTTGGAATCGTCAGCCGCGCCCTTGGCCGCACATTCAGGGACGTTTCCCAAAGTGTCCCGTCGCCTGCGGAAAGGTAGACGGATCAAAGTCCGTCACCGCCCGCGCCAAGCCCAGCGCCCATCGCCTCAGGGCCACCGCAGCAGACCAATCCTGGGTCACCGAAAAACCGACCAAAGGCCAGCGCGACACCGCCCAAACAGACCCGGACGCGCACCGCCAAGCCGCCGCATTCGCCACGCCCAGCGCGTTGCCTTCAGCACCGCTACCACGCCCAGCGCATTGGCCTCAGCGCCGCGCCAGCTTGCCGAACTCGCTGTCCAGCAGCGCCCGCATCTTCTTCGAGCCGCCACGCAATGCCGCCGCCACATCGGCATCGCCATGGCTCACCGTTTGGGGCTGCATCCCTTCGGGCCGCGCTTCGATGGTGCAGCGGATGTCATCCGCGCCGCCCTTGGCGCCATTGGTATCGACAAGATGCACCTCCAGCCGCGTCAACCGCCCGGTCAGATGGCCCAGCGCAGATGTCACGATTTCTTCCGCCACATCTTCAAGACGTTCGTCACCGCGAATGTTCGAATCCGTATTGAGCTGAAATTGCATCGCTCTCGTGCCTCCTGTCCGTGTGTTCAGCGGGGTCCGTATGGCCCGCCCAACCTATCTGCGTATCGCACCTCCTTTGTTCAAGCGCCCTGCGGCGCCATGGCCTTGGATCAAGCGCCCGTCGACGCCGGGGACAAGCCACCGCGACTCACCCCTTGAGATCATTTCACACGATAAGTCTTGCGATCCGGTTAATCCGGGGCGCGGCCATAATCCGCATCGCTCACATGCTCCAGCCAGTCGGCCACATGACCATCGTCATCGGCCTCCTGAATGGCCAGATGGCACATCATCGTCTCGGGCGCAGCCCCGTGCCAGTGCTCCTCTCCCGGGGGGATCCAGACCGTGTCGCCGGGCTGGATCACCTGTGGCGCGCCGTCGCGCAGCGCCACCAGCCCCACGCCCGACACCACATGCAGCGTCTGGCCCAGAGGATGCGTGTGCCATGCCGTGCGCGCGCCCGGCTCGAAGGTCACCCGCAGCGCACGCACCCGCGCAGGCTCCGGCGCCTCGACGATCAGTTCCTGCCAGACGCGCCCGGTGAAGTAATCGGGATTGGCCTGCATGTGGGGCTTGTGCCCGGCCCGTGTGATTTCCATTGTCCTCAATCCTCCCTCTGGGTCGCGGTCACCCTACGCTCCCTTCCGGGCGCGGCAACCCCCGATCACGTGGCCATCCGCAGTCTGCGCAGGGTGATTTGTGTACGGGATGGACACAAATTGCGGTGCGCCGCGTGGTTTCCGTACCAAACGCGCGTAAGATCGGTACGAACCCTACACAAGTCACCGCCTGCGAGATTACGTGCCAGCTGCATGGTTCGAATCCCTTGACGCCCCCCGCGTTTGGCCATAAAGAACCCTCGATGAATTCGGGGCGCTGCCGCTGGCGGTGCCCGTTTGTATTGAGCAGGGGCCGACCGCCCCCTTGACCCAAGACGAGGAAACACCATGTCGCGCCGCTGCGAACTGACCGGAAAAGGCCCCATGTCTGGCTTCAACTCGAGCCACGCAAACAACAAGACCAAGCGTCGCTACCTGCCGAACCTGCAGGATGTGACCCTGCAGTCGGAAATCCTGAACCGTGGCGTCAAGCTCCGGATCAGCGCCGCAGCCCTGCGCAGTGTCGATCACCGCGGTGGCCTCGATGCCTTCCTCGCCAAGGCGAAGGACGAGGAACTGTCGGCCAACGCGCTGAAACTGAAGAAAGAAATCTCCAAGGCGCAGGCTGCTGCCGCCTGAGACGGATGTCTTTTCATGACGATTTTCGCGGCCCCTCTGATACAGTGGGGCCGTTTCTTTTTGTCGCTTTCACACCGGTCCGCAGCACGGCTATAGTGCGCATCGCATGACACAGGTCCGCACATATCTCGCCATCGCCCTGGCCTTTGTTCTGACCCTAACGGCGCAGAGCACGGCCCTCGCGCGAAGCGCGCCCGACCCGGCGGGTCAAATGGTGCTGTGCACCGGCACGGGGCCTGTCACGGTTCTGGTCGATGCGCAGGGCCAGCCCACGGGTGCTGTGCATATCTGTCCCGAATGTGCGCTGTCGCTTTTTCAGGTGACCTCCAGCGACACGCCAGACCTGCTGCGCCCGACCACGTGGACCCCCGCTCAAACCATTGATTTACATTTAGAAATATTCGACCTGGCACGCCTGCCCGCGCGGGCGCGCGGACCTCCCGTGCACTCCTGATCCTGTTGTCTTTCCAAAAACCACTCAAGATCAGGAGACACTGATGTCTTTCAAATCCACCGTTCTCGCGGCCCTTGCCGCTTCCGCCTTCGCCCTGCCTGCCTTTGCGCAGGACATCATGATCAACGACGCCTATGCGCGATCCTCCGCAGCTATGGCCACCTCGGGCGCTGCCTTCATGACGATCATGAATCACGGCGGCTCCGACGACCGTCTGATCGGCGTGGCCTCGCCCGCCGCCAAACAGGTCGAGCTGCACACGCATACGCAGGATGCTCACGGCGTAATGCGGATGATCCATGTCACCGAAGGTTTTTCCGTCGCATCGGGCGAGACACTGATGCTGGAGCGTGGCGGCAACCATGTCATGTTCATGGGCCTGACCGCCCCGTTCGAGCAAGGTGACATGATCCCGCTCACCCTAACCTTCGAACAGGCCGGCGATATCGAGATCGAGGTTCCTGTCGATCTCGAGCGCAAGCCTGCACACGGGATGGGCCATCAGCACGGAAAATCCGAGTAACGTCTTGTAAACAAAGGAAAGGCGGCGCAATGCGCCCGCCTTTCCCCACCGTCAGCGATCCAGAATCCCGTCCACCCATTCCGGCACGATCACCGAGGCAATACCCTGCCTCACCTCCGTGAAATCGCGGACATTGGCCGACGCCTCGAGGTTCAGTTCTATCGTATGCGCCCCTGAGCGGCCAGCGTGCTGACCGAAGGCCGCCGCCGGATAGACCTGCCCCGACGTGCCGATCGCCGCGAAGATATCCGCCTCTTCCAGATGCGCCCAGATCTCTTCCATGTGATAGGGCATCTCGCCGAACCATACGATATCGGGCCTTGCGGCCTGCGCATGGCAGCGCGGGCAGGTGTCATGCGGCGACATCTCGAGCGGCGCAGGCCAGCGATGATCGCAAGCCGCGCACAAGGCGCCCGACAACGCGCCATGCATGTGCAGGACGTTGCGACTGCCCGCCGCCTCGTGCAGACCGTCCACGTTCTGCGTCACGACCAGCACATTGCCGCCATACTCGGCCTCGAGCCGGGCCAAGGCATGATGCGCCGCGTTCGGCGCCGCCCCCGCCGCCTGTACCCGGCGGGCGTTATAGAAGCGATGAACCAGCGCCGGATCGCGCGCGAAGCCTTCAGGCGTGGCCACATCCTCCACCCGGTGTTGTGCCCAAAGACCGCCTTCGTCCCGAAAGGTCCCAAGCCCGCTTTCGGCGGAAATACCCGCGCCGGTCAGAATAACGATCTTGTCCATGTCGCCTCCTTTTGATGTTTCTTGATGCCTCAAAATGCCTCGTTTGGCCAAGGTCATCCCGGTCATTCAGGTGGGCGAGAAGCGCTTTTTGCCCAAGGAGGCGCCGGCGGGACCGTGGCAAGGGGGCCCTGCCCCCGCCGATCAAATCCCGGGGGGATTTGATCGACTCCCCCGGGATATTTCCGGCCAGAAGAAGCCGCGCCATTTTTCGGAAATGCCGAAGCCGAGTTTCGGCCACCGGAAAAACCGGTGCGGGCCGGCAGCAAAGCGCTTGCCGCAATGTCACCTTGCGCTTCATGCAGGAGACGACAAGGAGAGTGTTCATGCCCCTCGATCATATCAAGTCAGCGCCCGGACAGCCGCCCCAGGCCGCCGCGGATATCGTGGATACCGTGCAGATCATGCTCGCGCGCCTGCGCGCAGGAGGTGCACAGGTGGCGCTGGAATATGCCCGTACCCTCGACGGCTGGGAGGGGAACATCGCTGTGTCCGGCGCAAGCATCGCCGAGGCGATAGACCGGGTGCCGCAGGATCTGAAGGATGACATCGCTTGGGCGCATGACAATATCAGCCGCTTTGCCGCAGCACAGCGCGCCACCGCCGAGGACATGGAGATCGAGCTCCGCCCCGGTCTGATCGCGGGACAGCGCCAGATCCCGCTGTCGGCGGCGGGCTGCTATGTGCCGGGCGGGCGCTATACACATATCGCCAGCGCGCTGATGTCCATCGCCACGGCACGCGAGGCCGGGGTGGCCGATATCACCGCCTGCTCGCCGCCCAATGGCGCAGAGGGCATTCCCGCCCCGATGCTCTATGCGATGCATCTGGCCGGGGCCACGCGCGTCCTGTGCATCGGCGGAGTGCAGGGGGTTGCGGCCATGGCCTTCGGGCTCTTCGGTGCGCCGCCTGTGGATATTCTGGTCGGACCGGGCAATGCCTTTGTGGCCGAAGCCAAGCGGCAATTGTTCGGCCCCATCGGGATCGACATGTTCGCCGGTCCCACCGACAGCCTTGTGTTGGCCGATGACAGTGCAGACCCCGAGACTGTCGCCGTCGATCTGATCGGACAGGCCGAACATGGCGCGACAAGCCCCGTCTGGCTGGCCACGACATCAAGAGATCTGGCCGAGAGCGTTCTTTCCCGCATCCCCCGGGTGATCGCCGCCCTTCCCGAGCCGAACCGCAGCGCCGCCGAGGCGGCATGGCGCGATCTGGGTGAGATCGTGCTGTGCAATGACCGCGAGGAGATGGCGCGTTTCGCCGATGACAAGGCACCCGAACATCTCCATGTGCAGGCGCGCGA
The DNA here is from genome assembly GCF_000170875.1 of Roseobacter sp. AzwK-3b. Classification (NCBI taxonomy): domain Bacteria; kingdom Pseudomonadati; phylum Pseudomonadota; class Alphaproteobacteria; order Rhodobacterales; family Roseobacteraceae; genus Roseobacter; species Roseobacter sp. AzwK-3b. The sequence goes on along the minus strand of NZ_ABCR01000002.1, from coordinate 141,537 downwards.
TCTTGCATGGTGGCGCGAGAGATTGCGGGCTTATGGCTCGCTCTTTCTTGGCGCGGAAACCACCGTGGCCTTCGGCGACAAGGCGGCGGGGCCGAACCATGTGCTGCCCACCTCGGGCGCGGCGCGCTATACCGGGGGGCTGAGCGTGCACAAGTTTCTCAAGACCGTCACCTGGCAACAGGTGGATGCGCGTGCCCTGCCCGATCTTGCCCGCGTCAGCGCACGGATCAGCCGCGAGGAACGGATGGAAGGCCATGCCCGGTCCGCCGACATTCGGCTGGACAAGCTCGCCGCAGACCGCAAGATACAGGTCCGCGCCGGGGGCTGAAAGCCGCCGGCAACACACGCGCCAGGAAGGATTGCCGGATCATGAAAACCGTGGGCATTTTGGGCGGCATGGGGCCAGAGGCCACCATTCTTCTCATGCAAAAGGTGCTGGATGCCGTCCCTGCAAAGGACGATGCGGATCATATTCCGCTGATCGTGCATCAGAACCCCCAGGTGCCAAGCCGCATCAAGGCGCTGATCGAGGGCACGGGCGAGGATCCCGGGCCGGTCCTGGCAAAGATGGCCCGCGATCTCGAGGCCGCAGGGGCGGCGGCTCTGGCGATGCCGTGCAACACCGCGCATCACTATGCCAAGGCGGTCGAAGAGGCCAGTGATCTGCCGTTTCTCGACATGCTGGAGCTGACGGCGGCGGAGCTGGCGCGCGCCGGTGCAAGGCGTGTGGGCCTGCTCGCATCTCCCGCGACCCGGTTGACGGGGGTGTTCGAAGCGCCCTTTGCGGCGCAAGGTCTCGAGCCGGTGACCCTGCCCGATGACAGCGGGTTGCTGGCCATCATCCGGGCCGTGAAGGCGGGAGAGGATCCCGAAGGTCTGGCGCCGCGGCTTGCAGAGCAAGCCAATGCGCTTGTCGCCGAAGGGGCAGATCATCTGCTGGTCGCCTGCACCGAGTTGTCCCTGCTGACCGATGCGCTGCCCGGTGGCACATCATGGACCGACAGTCTGGATTGCCTCGTGGGTGGTATCGTGGCCTTTGCGAAGGGCTAGGTCTGTTCCTGCAGGCCGAGCAGCAGGTCCTGTGCCGCCACGGTGGGTGTGATTGCGCCTTGGGCCACGCGGCTGGCATAGTCCTGCATCATGGCGCGCGCCTGTGGCGTGTCGAGCTGCGCCAGAAGCCCGTTGCGCACCTCCTGCTCGAACCAGTAGCGCGCCTGATCCTCGCGGCGGGCATCGAAAAATCCGTTATCTCGCCGCCAGCCGATCAATGAGGTCATCTCGGACCACGCGGTTTGTAGCCCCTCCTGCTGCATGGCCGACACCATCATCGCCTTGGGAAAGCCTTCGGGATCCTGAGGCCGCTTGCGCAGCAGACGCAATGCTCCGGCGTAATCGCTGCAGGTGCGTGTCGCCGCCGGTTTGAGATCGCCATCGGCCTTGTTCACAAGGATGATGTCAGCGATTTCCATGATGCCGCGCTTGACGCCCTGCAATTCATCCCCGCCTGCCGGGGCCAGCAGCAGAACGAACACGTCCGACATTTCCGCAACCACGGTTTCCGACTGCCCCACGCCCACGGTCTCGATCAGGACCACGTCGAAGCCTGCGGCTTCGCACAGGCTGACGGCTTCGCGCGTCCGGCGGGCCACACCGCCGAGATGCGAGCGCGATGGAGAGGGGCGGATGAACGCATTCGGATCGCGGCTGAGTTCCTCCATCCGCGTCTTGTCGCCAAGGATCGAGCCTCCAGAGCGCGCGCTGGACGGATCCACCGCAAGCACCGCCACTTTCAGTCCCTGCCCCGTCAGCATCTTGCCGAAACTTTCGATGAAAGTGGATTTACCCACGCCGGGCGTTCCTGACAGCCCGATACGGATCGCCTGACGGTTCGCGGTTTTCAAATGTTCGATCAGTTGCACAGCCTGTTCGCGATGATCGGCACGCGAGCTTTCGATCAGGGTGATGGCGCGCGACAAGGCGCGACGGTCGCCAGAGGTGATCGCCTGGCTGAAAGTTTCGATATCCATCGCGGCGGCGGGTCCGTTCTTTTGCATACTGCCTGCCTTCATGCCTTGGCGTGACCCGCATTGTCCAGAGTGGGCGACCAGAGGCGGCTATGGAAAAGTGATCGGACTTGGTCGATAAGGCGGATCATGTCGACGCAATTGCCCATCCATGACGCCATCGCCCCGCTGATCGCGGCGCTACGCGACCACGGCGGCGCGGTGCTGCAGGCTCCGCCCGGTGCCGGCAAGACCACCATTGTACCGCTCGAGATGCTGGCGGCGGGCCTGACCGAAGGGCGCATCCTGATGTTGGAGCCGCGCCGCCTTGCCGCGCGCGCCGCAGCCGAACGCATGGCACAAAGCCTTGGCGAGGCACCGGGTCAAACGGTCGGATACCGCATGCGCGGCGAAGCCAAGCTGTCAGGCGTCACGCGCATCGAAGTCGTGACCGAAGGCATCCTGACCCGTATGCTGCAAACAGACCCGGAGCTTTCCGGCGTCGGCGCCGTCATTTTCGATGAGTTTCACGAACGGTCGTTGAATGCCGATCTGGGCCTGGCCCTGTGCATCGAGATCCGCGAGGCGCTGCGCCCTGATCTGATCCTGCTGGCGATGTCCGCCACGCTGGATGCCGCCCCGGTGGCCGAGCTCATGGGCGGTGTGCCGGTGATCACCTCGGAAGGGCGCAGTTTTCCAGTCGAGATCCGCTGGCTGGATCGCCCGATACCGAAGGAGCGGCGCTTCGAGGATATAGCGGCCGAGCTGGTGCTGCGGGCCGTGGCAGAAACGCAAGGCGGCGTGCTGGTCTTTTTGCCCGGTGAAGCCGAGATCCGTCGCGTCGAGGCGTTGATCGCGGATCGTCTGCCGCCTTGCTGCCATGTGCGGCCCTTGTTCGGTGCCATGGACTTTGCCATGCAGCGCAGCGCGATTTCCCCGGTCATGGACGGGCGCAAGATCGTGCTGGCCACCGCAATCGCTGAAACGTCGTTGACCATCGAAGATATCCGTGTGGTGATCGATTGCGGGCGGGCGCGGCGCGCGCGGTTCGATCCCGCCAGCGGCATGTCCCGGCTGGTGACGGACCCGGTGACGCGCGCCGAGGCGACACAGCGTGCGGGGCGCGCTGGACGGGTGAGCGAAGGGCTGTGCTACCGGATGTGGACCAAGGGCGAGGAAGGCGCGCTGCCCGCCTATCCCCCGGCCGAGATCGAAGAGGCGGATCTCTCGGCACTTGCGCTGGAGCTGGCGGTCTGGGGCGCCGCGCCGGGGGATCTGGCCTTTCTGACACCGCCCAATCCGGGCGCCTATGCCGAGGCGCAGGCGCTTTTGCGGATGCTGGGCGCACTGGATGACGACAACCGGATCACACCGCATGGCAAGGTGATTGCCGCACTTCCACTGCATCCGAGGCTGGCCCATGTGATGGCCCTGGCAGGCGCGCAAGGCGCAACGCTTGCGGCGCTTTTGTCGGACCGTGACCCCCTGCCACGCAAGGCGCCGGTCGACCTGCATTTGCGGCTGATGGCGGCGCGCGATCCGCGCGACTATGCGCAGCGGCACCCCCATATTGCCAATCGCGGCGTGTTGGAACGGATACGAACCGAAGCCAAGCGCCTTACCCGGCAGGTCGGCAAGACTGCCGAAACCCCTTTCAGCGATGCCGAAATGGCCGCGCTGGCCTATCCGGACCGGGTGGGGATGCGGCGTAAGGGGAATGCACCACGCTATATACTGTCAGGTGGCAAGGGCGCGGTTCTTCCAGAAGGCGATGATCTGTCAGCCGCCCGATTGATCGTGGCGACAGATCTGGACGGCAACCCCCGAGAGGCCCGCATCCGGCAGGCGATCCAGATAACCGAGGCCGAAATCCGTGGGGTTTTCGCGGATCAGATCGACTGGCACGACCTGTGCGTGTGGGATCGACGCGAGCGCCGGGTGATCGCGCGCCAGCAGGAACGCTTCGGCGCGCTGGTTCTGGATGACCGTGTCTGGAAAGCCGCCCCTGCCGAAGTCATGGCGCGTGCCATGCTGGACGGGGTGCGCGATCTTGGGCTGATCTGGAGCGATGCCGCAAGACGCTTTGCCGCGCGGGTCGAATTGCTGCGACGCGCAGGCGAGGATTTGCCTGCCATGACCGAAACCGCGCTGCTGGAGCAATTGGAGGACTGGTTGCTGCCCTATCTGGCAGAGGTCAGGACTGCACAGGACTGGAAACGCTTCGACATGCTGGATGCGCTGCGCGCGCGGCTGGATTTCGAGCAGATGCAGCGTCTCGACCAAGGCGCGCCAGCGCATTTTACAACGCCACTGGGTCGGAAGATACCGATCGATTATTCCGGCGATGCCCCTGAGATCCAGTTGCGCCTGCAAGAGATGTTCGGCCAAACGACCCATCCCCGTGTCGGCAGCACACCGTTGCGGGTCACCCTTCTGTCGCCGGCGGGCAGGCCCGTGCAGACCACGACGGATATTCCGGGATTCTGGGCAAACAGTTATGCCGATGTGCGCAAGGATATGCGCGGGCGGTACCCCAAACATCCATGGCCCGAAGACCCCACCAAGGCAGACCCCACGTTGCGCGCCAATCGCCGAAATCCAACGTGAATTGTAATTTCGCGTTTAACGCGTATATTGAAGTCATAAAAACAATGAAAATCGAGCAGGTACGGTACTCTCATGATTGAAGGTCTGAAAAAAGCGTGGTCTGGCGCCCTCCAGCCGTTTTTCCGTCTGCCGGAAGAAGAACAATCCGCGGCGCTATGCTGCCGGACCGGCGCGGATGGAACTGAGGTTTTGTTGATCACCAGCCGCGATACCGGTCGCTGGATCCTGCCCAAGGGCTGGCTGGAGAAAGACATGTCGCCCGCACAGTCCGCGCAGAAGGAAGCGTGGGAGGAGGCCGGGGTAAAATCCGGCGTCCTTCATGAGACCGGTCTGGGCAAGTTCTGCTATGAGAAATCTGCCGAGGACGGGTGCGATCTTCTGGTCGAGGTAGAAGTGTTTCGCCTTGATGTCACGGAACTGGCCGATGACTTTCCCGAGGCGCAGGAACGCGAGCGGGCATGGTTCCGGCCCTCGGACGCAGCCGAGGCCGTGCAAGAGCCGGAGTTGAAGAAAATCCTGCTACGGCTGTAACCGCAGGACAGCATCCGGTCCGTGTGCATTGCCCGGGGAAAACGCGCAGAACGCAACGATCACCGGTCGAGACACCATCGCATGATGGCTTTCTGGGCATGAAGGCGGTTCTCGGCCTCATCCCAGATTACCGAATGCGGTCCATCCATGACCTGACTGGTGACCTCTTCCTCGCGATGGGCCGGCAGGCAATGCATGAACAAGGCATCCGGCTTGGCATGGGCCATAAGCTCTTCGTTCACCTGATAGGGCCGCAGCATGTTGTGACGCCGCTCCTTGGTGGATTGGCTGTCATGCATACTGACCCATGTATCCGTGACCACCAGATCGGCACCGCTGACCGCCTTGACCGGATCACGCTCGATCTGAATGGTGCTGCCTTTCTGACGGGCGAAGCCGACGAACGCGTCTTCGGGATCGAGTTGCGCGGGGCCGGTGAAGGTGACGTCGAAGCCGAACTGGCCCGCCGCATGCAGAAGCGAAGCACAGACATTGTTGCCATCCCCGGACCAGACCACCTTGCGACCTGCAATTGGCCCGCGATGCTCTTCGTACGTCATGATATCGGCCATGATCTGGCAGGGATGCGTCCGGTTGGTCAGGCCGTTGATGACCGGCACATCCGCATAGTCCGCCATCTCCAGCAGGACGGATTCATCGAATGTACGGATCATGATGAGATCGACATAGCGGCTCAGCACACGGGCTGTATCGGCGATGGTTTCACCATGGCCAAGCTGCATGTCCGTGCCTGAAAGAACCATGGTCTGACCGCCCATCTGGCGCACACCGACATCAAAGCTGGTCCGCGTCCGGGTTGACGGCTTTTCGAAGATCAGCGCCACCATATGCCCGGCCAGAGGCAATTCATCATCAGTCGCACCGCGCGGACGGTCCTTGCGGGCATCCTTCATCGCTTTCGCACTGTCGATGATGTGCCGCAGCGCCTCAGGATCGGTTTTGTGAATATCGAGAAAATTTTCCATTTTGAGCCCTTGGCTGAGGGGAAGGCTGCGCGAGTGTCGACGTGGACTGCAGTCGGAGTGGAACCCTGATCCCCGGAATGATGAAAAACGTCCGGTGGTCAGGACGCGATTGCGGTTTCGATCGCCACGGCGCTCGCCTGCAAGCGGGACAGCGCTTCGGCAATCTCCTCATCGCTCAGATTGAGGGGTGGCAAAAGCCGGACGACATTATCGGCGGCCGGTACGGTGATGACCCCGGCGTCATAGCCTGCCGTGACCACATCCATATTGGCGACCTTGCATTTCAGCCCGATCATGAGACCCAAACCGCGCACGCCTTCGAAGACGTCCGGGTGACTGGCCACCAGCCCGTCGAGACCATGGCGCAATTTTCCGGCCTTGGCGTTGACCGCGCTCAGGAAGTCGGGCTCTGCCACGATATCCATGACCTTGGCCCCCACTGCACAAGCCAGCGGATTGCCGCCATAGGTGGATCCATGCGTGCCCGCCGTCATGCCGCTGGCGGCGTCTTGGGTGGCGAGCACCGCACCAAGCGGGAACCCCCCGCCGATCCCCTTGGCGACCATCATGATGTCAGGCTCGACACCCGCCCATTCATGCGCAAAGAGCTTGCCGGTACGGCCCATGCCGCACTGAACCTCGTCGAAAATCAGCAGTATGCCCTTTTCGTCGCACAGATCGCGCAACCCCTTGAGGCACTGATCCGGCACCGGGCGGATCCCGCCCTCGCCCTGAACCGGCTCGATCAGGATGGCGGCGGTGGTGTCGGTGATTGCGGCATGAAGCCCGCCGTGATCGCCCCAAGCAACCTGAGTGAACCCGGGCAGAAGAGGCCCGAACCCCTTGACCATCTTCTCGGATCCCGCCGCGGCAATCGCGGCATGAGACCGGCCATGGAACGCGCCTTCGAAGGCGACGATACCGATCCGGTCGGGCTGACCCTTCTCATAGAAATACTTGCGGGCCATTTTCACGGCCAATTCGCAGGACTCGGTGCCAGAGTTGGTGAAAAACACAGTATCCGCAAAAGTCGCATCCACCAGCTTGTCCGCCAGAGCCTGCTGCTGCGGGATGTTATACAGGTTCGAGGTATGCCACAATTTGCCAGCCTGCTCGGTCAGCGCTGCAATCAGCGCCGGATGCGCATGGCCAAGGGCGTTCACCGCGATACCGGCTCCCATATCCAGAAATCGGCGCCCATCCGCCTCGACCAGCCAGCTGCCTTCGCCCTTGACGAAAGTCAGCGGTGCCCGGTTGTATGTCGGCAGAACGGACGGAAACATGTGCGTATCCTTTATTAAGAAGCCCTTTGAGTGCCTTAGAGGCGCGGGCGAGTCAATGTTTCAGGAAGGGGAACGGCACCGAGCGCCAGAGATCGCAAACGGGAACGTCAGACGCGTCAGCGTCCTCGTCGGGTCGTGCGATATGTGAAGCATGCGGTCATGCAGCGCGTGTAGCGCGTTCTTTCCCCGACGTGAAGCAAAAATGCGCAAGGGCGCCCCGGCCCGCATAGCGATCGGCGGCGGTGGTCCAGATGTCAGCCCGAGGTCACGCGTTCAAGATGCGTGCGTAATTGTTCGGCCTCGTAGCGGGCTTCTCGCAGACCATCCATCGTCGCGGCCAGTTCGGCCTCGGATTGAGCAAGTTGATTGGTCAACTCGGCCTCACGCTGCTGCAGGTAGGTGATCGCCTGATCGCGGGTTTCCTCGGCCTCGTGCAACTCCTGCGCAAGGCGCTCCAGCTCACCGACATCGGACTGATTCACACGAATGAAACGATGCACCAGCCAATTGGCGAACCATCCCATACAGAAAGCCACGAACAGGATGATCGCGGTGGCAATGATAAACTCAGTTCTGTTCATCCGCTGGTTCTTCCTGCTCTGCGCTTGTCGCTCCGCTTTCTTCTTCGCCCGGTTCTTCAAGGCTTTCAAGCGTCGTCGCAACTTCTTCGACAGGTTGCGGGCGCAAAAGCCGGAATTCGATCCTGCGATTGGCTTCCCGGCCCTCTTCGGTATCGTTGTCGGCGATGGGCTGGCTTTCGCCATATCCCTTGGCCGTGAAAGACGATGTCAGCACCCGGCGCGCACGCAATTCGTTCAGGACTGCCTGCGCCCGCTCCTGGCTCAACCGCTCGTTCATCTCTTCGCGGCCCTGACTGTCGGTGTGACCGCCAATCTCGATGCGGATATCACCGCATTCGCGCAAGATCTCGGCGATGTCGTCCATGATCGCGGCGCCATTGCCGTCGATTGTCGAAGAGCCCGGCTCGAAGTTGATCTTGCGCCCAGACTGCACCGAGGCGATTTTCGCTTCGCACTTTTCGGGCGTCGGGATGCTGGCGATCGGGTCCAGCTCTTCTCTGTAGGTGACGTTGATCGAAAACTGCGAACCCTCGCCCAGCTTGTCGGCCAGGAACCCTGAAATCGCCGCAGATGCGTCCGCCTGGCCTGTATCGCCAGTGACGGTCAACTCGTCCGGGGTCACGGTGACCGCCCCGTTCGAAAGATGGGTCAGCGCCTCGAGCCCCGTCAGCGTGCGCAGGGACCAGTCACGAGGCAAGCCTTCGGCCACGCGCGCAGTCATATGGACGGACCGGGACGAAAACCGGGCCTTGGCGAAACTGTCGAGGGTCTGGCGCGCCAATTCGCTGCCCACGCGCCCACGCAACTGCACCAGACCTTCTGGCGACAAGGTCGCCACGAATTCGGGTTGTGCCGCGTCGGATTTATCCTCGGGTTCCAGAAGGACCGCGTGCAGTGCGAAAACATCTGGCAAAGAGCTTTCAAGCTTACCCACCACATCGTCAAAGACGTTTTGCGGCGTGCCCTGCTGCACCAGAAGTGAAATATCCGCATCCGAAAAGGTCAGGCTACCGCCCCCCAGTTCGGCAAGTGCCGCGATCGACTGCTCGACGGCCTCACCCCATTTCGGCGAGGGCACGCCCAATCCGATGGTGCAATCCGCTTTGGTTTCGAGCCCTGCCCGTCCAGCCGCCCTGAGAATGCGGGCCCGCGTCTCTTCGGTATCGGCGGAACAGGCGTCGAATTTCGCGACCCCGTTCTCAATCAAAAACCGCAGGTTGAAGGGGGTTATGACCGGACGCGGCGCAGAGATGTCCAGCGACAGCCTCACATCGTCAGGTGCCGCTCGGGCAAGTTCGGTTTCCAGTCTGCGCTTGTCGGCAGGACTGTCGACCATGGCTTTCACGACCACACGCGTTGAATCGACCGAAATCTTCGTGCGCGGCAACAGACTGAGCGAGTCGACGGCGAAATCCAGCGCATCCTCCCATGTCTCGGGCTCAGGATAATCGGCGGATTCAAGAAGATCCTTGGCCGGCGCACCGTCCGTGGCCTTGGCGATTGCCGCCATCAGCGCTTCGCGATCCGTCGAGGCGGGCAAAAGGCCGATCAGGGAAAGACCGCTGTCATTTCGCAGAATTTCGATCGAAAAGCGCGGCGGCGTCATGATCTTTGCGTCCTCGACCAACATCTGATCTATGACGCGTGCCGCATCCACGACCGTGCCCGCGACCGAAAGCGCCTTGAACCGAGAGGCTTCGGACGGGGCGGTTCCAGCCAGAAAGACCTGCAGCCCGTCCGCGTCCACCTCGGCCCAGGACAAGCCGTTTTGCTCCAGCGTGTTCCTGACGGACAAACTTGAATTGTCCTCAATGATGCGCACGGCAAAACTGGCCATCAGCACGCAAAATACGGCTGCTGCCAGAAACGTGCCGACTATGGTGAAGATCGAAGACAGGCGCATGGCGTTCAGGCCCGCAGGTTATTGCTCTCGCCGTGTTTAGGCCGTGCAGGCGGGATGTTCAATCACAGCAGCAGCGCAAATGCGAAAAACGGCAAAGGCAGCAGCCCCGCATCCCGGTTCGACCGGAACAGCCCGAGCAGTCTCTCGTTGTCGTTCAAGTCCAGTTTTCGCAGCTGCCATTGCATATGCCAGCCCATCGCCCACGGACCCAGAAGCGCCACCAGCAGGGCCGGCGAACTCCCGCCGATGGCCGCGATAATCACCGCCAGAGACTGCAGCGCAACCGTCAGGACAAGAAAAATGGCCAGCCATCTGGGTGTCCGGTCTCCGAACAGGCGCGCGGTCGATTTGACACCGATCAGGGCATCATCTTCCTTGTCCTGATGCGCATAGATCGTATCGTAGAACAGCGTCCAGGAAATACCCGCCAGATACAGAAGGACTGCCGGCCATTCGAGCTGTCCGGCATGCGCGGTCCAGGCCAGCAAAGCCCCCCAGTTGAACGCCAGCCCAAGAAACACCTGAGGCCACCAAGTGAACCGCTTGGCAAAAGGGTAGATGGCCACCGGCAATAGAGCCAGAACACCAAGCGCGATTGCAGCCGCGTTGAACGTCAGCAAGATGCAGAACGCCACGAGCGCCTGTGCAACCAGCCAGACAAGCGCACCCGTCACGCTCACCTGACCCGAGGGGATGGGGCGCGATGCGGTGCGGGCCACGCTGCCATCAATATCGCGATCGGTGATGTCGTTCCATGTGCAGCCCGCCCCTCGCATCAACCACGCCCCGATGCCGCAGCCCGCAAAGATCCACAGATCATGCCAATGGGCGCGCCCGTCATGGAGCATCGCCAGCAACAACCCCCACCAACAAGGGAGCAACAGCAGCCATGTGCCGATAGGCCTATCCGCGCGCGCCAGTCGCAGATAAGGCCGCGTGGCCGCTGGCGCGAACCGGTCCACCCAGTTGCCCTTGACCGCATCGGCCACCATGCCTGCGGCCTCTGGCGTCTGGTTCTTGCCGGTCATATGGTGCCCCCATGGCAGATGCGAAGATCAGGCTTTATGTAGAGCACCCCTTGGGGGAAGGGCAAACGGTTCCTCTGAACCGCGATCAGGCACATTACCTGTTCGCGGTGATGCGTCGCGGCGCGGGCGATGCGCTTCTGGCGTTCAACGGGCGTGATGGCGAATGGCTTGTCACCGTGCAGGAGGCCTCGAAAAAGGGTGGGGTTCTGCGGGTCGAAAAGCAGACGGCCCCGCAGCGAAATCCGCCCGATCTGTGGGTGCTATTCGCTCCGATCAAGAAGGCGCGCACCGATTTCATCGTCGAGAAAGCCGCCGAGATGGGGGCCGCGCGCATCCTGCCTGTGCAGACGGATTTCACCAATTCCGAGCGTATCCGGCAGGACCGTCTGCAGGCCCATGCCATCGAGGCCGCCGAGCAATGCGGCGGCACTTACGTGCCTGAGGTCGCCGATCTGCAAAAGCTCGACCAGTTGCTGCAGGACTGGCCCGAGGGGCGGCAATTGATGTTCTGTGACGAGGCATTGGCCGGAGCGGCACAGAATCTCGGGGCCGTGGGTGGCCCGGCATGGGCGATCCTGATCGGCCCGGAGGGCGGATTTTCCGAGGCCGAGCGCGCCCGCCTGCACGCTCTGCCCTTCGCGCATCCGGTCAGTCTTGGCCCACGCATCCTGCGGGCGGATACCGCCGCGGTGGCGGCGATGACGGTCTGGCAGATGGCCTTGGGGGATTGGACATGAGTTTTGTGCGCCCTGAGGCCACGGCGGCGCTGTGGCGGTGGCGCGAGGTGCTGGCCGGGGGCGCAGTTCTGGCTGTCGGCCTCTGGTGGGCCTTTGGGACGGTCGGATTGTTGCACTGGCTGGGCTATGTGATCGCCGCAGCAGGGGCGGTTCTGGTTGCCGCAGGGGTCCAGCGCGGACGCTTTCGCTCTGGTCAGGATGGTCCGGGCGTCGTCAATGTGGTCGAGGGTCAAATCGCCTATTTTGGCCCATTGACCGGCGGCATGGTGGCTTTGGGCGAGCTGTCGCAAGTGTCGCTTGACCCCACTGGAAGACCGCCGCACTGGATCTTGAGCCAGCCCGGACAACCCGATCTTGCGATTCCCCTGACGGCCAGCGGCGCGGATGCGCTGTTCGATGCATTTGCAACTTTGCCGGGCATCCGGACCGAGCATATGCTGGCTCAGATGAAACGGCATGGAAATACCCCCGTGATCATCTGGCAAAAATCATACCCCCGGCTACATTGACACCCCGTGCGAATGCCGCCACTTGTGGCAGCCAGCAAGACGCGACAAGGCAGGAGAAACGGTCATGTCCATACCCCAGTCCGGTGGCGGGCCGATCGAGCGGCATGAACAACTGGCCGAATATCTGGCAAGCGGCTGCAAACCGCGCGATGAATGGCGCATCGGCACCGAGCACGAGAAGTTCGGGTATTGCAAGGACACGCTCAAGCCGATCCCCTACGAAGGGGAACGCAGCGTTTTGGCCGTGCTTGAAGGATTGCGCGACCTGCACGGCTGGGCCCCGCTTGAAGAAGGTGGAAAGCTGATCGGTCTTGCCAAGGATGGCGCGAATGTCAGCCTTGAACCCGGCGGGCAGCTGGAACTTTCGGGCGCGCCGCTGGAAACGATCCACGAAACATGCGACGAGGTGAACGCCCATCTGAGGGACGTCAAGGACATCGCAGACAAGGTGGGCGTGGGCTTTATCGGATTGGGCGCCGCGCCGATCTGGAGCCACGAGGACATGCCGCGCATGCCCAAGGGCCGCTACAAGCTGATGACGGACTACATGGACCGTGTCGGCACCATGGGCAAATCCATGATGTACCGGACCTGCACCGTGCAGGTGAACCTTGATTTCGGATCTGAGGCGGACATGGTGCGCAAGCTGCGCGTGGCGCTGGCGTTGCAGCCGGTGGCGACGGCCCTTTTCGCCAATTCACCGTTTTTCGATGGCAAGCCGACGGGTCTGAAATCATGGCGCGCGCGGGTCTGGCGGGATCTGGATAACGCCCGGACCGGGATGCTGCCCTTCGTCTTCGACGAGGGATTCGGCTTTGAGGCATGGGCCGACTATGCCCTTGATGTACCTATGTATTTTGTCTATCGCGACGGGAAATACATTGACGCTTTGGGGCAGTCTTTCCGGGACTTCCTGAAGGGGGAGCTGCCGGCGTTGCCGGGGGAAAAGCCGACGCTGTCGGACTGGGCGGATCATTTGACGACCATCTTCCCCGAGGCGCGTATCAAGAAATACCTTGAAATGCGCGGAGCCGATGGCGGGCCATGGCGCAGGCTTTGCGCGCTACCGGCGTTCTGGGTGGGGCTGATGTATGACCAGTCGTCGCTGGATGCGGCATGGGATATCGTCAAGGACTGGGACGCGGAAACCCGCGAGGCACTGAGGATCGAGGCGAGCGAAAAAGCGTTGCAGGCCAATGTGATGGGCATTTCCATGCATGATCTGGCGCGCGAGGTTCTGGACCTTTCGGAAGCGGGACTGAAGGCGCGGGCGCGGGCCGGGGCCAACGGGATGATCCCGGACGAGACCCATTTCCTGAACGCGCTGAAGGAAAGCGTGGAGAGCGGAAAAGTTCCCGCCGACGAGCTTCTGGAGCATTACGAAGGCGACTGGAGCGGCGATCTGAGCCGGATTTACGCGCAGTATTCCTACTGATCCCAGACACCCGAAAAACAGCGAAAAACGGCATCGGTATCACGTCGGTATCACGTCGGTATAACGTCGGTATTGCGTCGGTGCAGGATCGGAGTAACCGGAAGGCCGGAAGAGCGCGGTCAGACAGGGGTCACCCAAACCAACCCCAGGATCACTTCTGCCCGATCCGAGGCTCGGTTCCGGCTTTTATGCGGGCGATATTGTCTCGGTGGCGCCAATAGATCACAAGGGTCAGGATCACGCAGAGCAGGAACGCATCGGGCCGTCCCAGCACGAAGGCCCAGATCGACGACAGCGCCGCAGCCGTGATCGCGGCAAAGGACGACATCCGCTTGAGCGCGGCAGCGACCAGCCATGTCAGGCAGCAGGCCGCACCGACCGGCCAAGCCAGCGCCAGCAGAAGGCCAAGGAACGTCGCCACCCCCTTGCCGCCCTTGAACTTGAGCCAGACCGGATAGCAATGGCCGAGAAATGCCATCAGCCCGGCCAATTGCGCGGCATCCTCGCCGGTCAGGTAGCGCGCCAGCAGGGCCGCCAAGGCCCCCTTGCCGCCATCCAGCAGCAGCGTCGCCGCCGCCGCCCCCTTGGAGCCGGTGCGAAGGACATTCGTGGCGCCGATATTGCCCGATCCGATCTCGCGCAGATTGCCGAGATTCATCGCGCGCGTCAGCAGAAGCCCGAAGGGGATCGACCCCAGAAGATAGCCGATGACGGCCCAGACGATCAGCAGGGTGGATCCGGTTTCGATCATTGGCATCAGGCGGCCTCGTAGACGCAGGTTCCGGCGACATAGGTCAAGCGCACCTTACCCTGAAGGCGCTGACCGTCAAACGGCGTGTTCTTGGACTTGGAGTGGAGCGTGGTGCGATCCATGACGAAAGGCTTGTCGGGATCGAAGACCAGCAGATCGGCAGGCGCCCCCGACGCAAGCCGCCCCGAGGCCAGCCCCAGCCGTTGCGCGGGATTGAACACCATCGCCCGGAACAGCGTGGGCAGGTCCAGATCGCCGGAATGATAAAGCCGGAGCGCCGCGGGCAGCAGGGTTTCCAGAGCGACGGCGCCGGACGCGGCCTCTTCAAACGGCAGGCGTTTGGATTCCACATCCTGCGGCGTGTGCATCGAGCAGATCACATCGATCAGACCAGAGCGCACGGCTTCGATCACCGCTTGCCTGTCATCCTCGGAGCGCAGCGGCGGCTTGACCTTGAAGAAGGTGCGATAATCAGCCACGTCCAACTCGTTCAAGGTCAGATGGTGGATCGAGGTGCCTGCGGTGATGTCCAGCCCGTTGCGCTTGGCACGCTCCAGCGCGGGCAGCGCGCGGGCGGTGGTGATCTGATCGGCGTGATAGCGCGCGCCGGTCATTTCCAGCAGAGCGATATCGCGATCCAGCCCCATGCGTTCGGCCATGGGCGAGACCGATGGCAGCCCGCGCAGCGAGGCGAATTTGCCCGAGGTGGCCGAGGCCCCGGCGCTGAGGCCCGGTTCCTGAGGATGGGCGATGATCAGCGCGCCAAGGCCACGGGCATAGGTCAGCGCGCGCTGGAACACCTTTGTGTTGGTGATGACATGGTCGCAATCGGTGAAGGCCACGGCGCCAGCATCCAGCAGGAACCCGATCTCGGTCATCTCGCGGCCTTCGCGGCCCTTGGTCAACGCCGCCATGGGGCGGACATTCACGGGGCCGGCGGCATTGGCGCGGCGGGCGACGAATTCCAGCGCCTCGGGGGTGTCGATGGCGGGCAAGGTGTCGGGACGGGTGATCATGGTGGTGACCCCGCCCGCCGCCGCCGCAAGCCCGGCAGAGCGATAGGATTCCTTGTGCCGTTCGCCCGGCTCGCAGACCTTGACGCCGATATCCACGATGCCCGGCGCAAGACAATGGCCGCCGCAATCGATCACCGCGTCGGCGGCGGGTGCCGCATCTTCGGTGCCGAGCGCCTTGATCGTGGTCCCCTCGATCAGCAGCCAGCCGGGCGCGTCGGTGCCCTGTTCAGGGTCGATCAGGCGGGCATTGGTGAAAAGCGTGGTGCGGCTCATGGGCGGGCTCCGGTCATGGCGGTCTGGATACGCTGACGGGTGGCGTCGCGGTCGGGCTGATATTTTAGAAGGTGCTTGTCGCCGGACCGGGTGACGATCTGGACCGCCGACCCGAGGGTGCGGACGCGGGCGATATCGGTCAGGAGAACGGCGCGGGTTTGCGGCCCCAGAAGGCGCCTGTCGGTCAGATCCCATCGGGCCTGCATCTCGTCGGAGGCGACGTAGAAGGCGCGCACGGCAACGGCGGCCAGCCCGCCCACGGCCCCGGTCCAGACATGCGGATTGCCCATGACCCAGAGGATCGCCATGCCGATCGCCATCGCCGCGGCGGCAAGCCAAGCGTGATCGCGCCAATAGGTCGCCCGGTCAGGATGGAAGCTGTGCAGCACCACTTCGCCCTCGGCCAAGGGTGTGGTCGGGGTCATGGAGTGCATCAGGCCATCCATCAGGACGCCACCCAGACGACCAGCGCCACCAAGAGGAACAGGACCAGCAGCGCGATCGAGGCCACGCGCCCGGACATCGCCGCGTCACTGGGAGGGGGCTTGCCGCCCGTGACGCCACGCGCCGCCTGCGAGGGCAGCGGATCGAAAGAGACCGGGGGGCGGTCTTCGGTGAAGGTGGCGACAAGGTGCAGCGGCGCACGGGGCGAGAGCGTCTGTTCCTCACCGCCGAAGGCGCGGGAGGTGACGATCAGCACATGGCCGGACAGGGCCGCGAGCCGCCCGCGCATGTCGCGCAGATCGTCCGGGGAAATCCCATGTCCCTCGGCCAGATAGCCCGCGAGGCCCAGCTCACCCAGATCCTCGACCGCGATGAGATCGACATGGGCGGGATCGAGCCTGCCTGCGCCAAGTGCATCCTGCAGCGGCCATGTGCCGTTGCGACGGTTGAAGGCCTTGATCTGCTCGGCGGGCAGATCGACATCGAAGACACGCACGACGCCATGTTCGGTGGGTTTGATGTGGATGCTGTCGGTCATGCCATCACCGCCTTGGGGCGCGCGCGCAGGTTGCGGGCCAGAAGGTCCATCGCGGCCATGCGCACCGCGACGCCCATTTCCACCTGTTCCTGAATGACGCTGCGGTTGATGTCGTCGGCGATCTCGCCGTCGATCTCGACGCCGCGATTCATCGGTCCGGGATGCATGACGATGGCATCGGGTTTGGCATAGGCCAGCTTTTCGGCATCCAGACCGTAGCGGAAATAGTATTCACGCTCGGAGGGGATGAAGCCGCCGTCCATGCGTTCGCGTTGCAGGCGCAGCATCATGACGACATCCACATCTTGCAGGCCCTCTTTCATGTCGTCGAACACCTCGACCCCGAAATCGCGGATGCCCGAGGGCATGAGTGTGGGCGGGCCGATCAGGCGGATGCGGTTCTCCATCTTGCCCAGAAGCATTATGTTCGAGCGCGCCACCCGGCTATGGGCGATGTCGCCGCAGATCGCGATGTTGAGACGGTGAAGCCGGCCCTTGGCGCGGCGGATGGTGAGCGCATCGAGCAGGGCCTGGGTGGGGTGTTCGTGGCGGCCGTCGCCTGCGTTGAGCACGGCGCAGTTCACCTTCTGCGACAAGAGATCCACGGCGCCCGATTGGGGATGGCGCACGACCAGCAGATCGGGGTGCATGGCGTTGAGCGTCATCGCCGTGTCGATCAGCGTTTCGCCTTTCTTGATCGAGCTGGCCTGCATCGCCATGTTCATCACGTCCGCGCCAAGCCGCTTGCCCGCGAGTTCGAAACTCGCCTGCGTACGGGTGGAGTTTTCGAAGAACATGTTGATCTGGGTGAGCCCGGCCAAGGCATCGGCATGTTTCACGTCCCGCCGGTTGAGATCCACGTATTGATCGGCGAGGTCCAGAATCGTGGTGATCTCGGGCGGGGCAAGGGGCTCGATCCCCAGAAGGTGGGAGTGTGAAAAGGTCATCCGCCGCTCCGTTCCGTGATCCTGCCCGCTTATAGAAAGCGGCGCGCGGAGGGGCAAGGGATCGCTTTGTCGCCTTTCCACCGGCGCGACGGGGAGGTAGCTTGGCGGAGCAATGGAATCGACATTTGATCCTCATGCCGCGAAGGCGCTTCTGGACTGGCAGATCGAGCTTGGGGCGACCGAGGCGATCGGAGATCTGCCGGTCAATCGCTATGAGCTGCCCGACACGCCACCTGCCGCCGCGGCGGCGACCAAGCCGCGTGCGGCACAGGCCGTTGCAGCATCGGTGGCGCCCGCCCCAGCCGCCGATCCGCTGGCCGAGGCGCGCGCTGCCGCCGGGGCGGCGGGGACGCTTGATGCGCTGCGAGAGGCTCTGGCAGGCTACGAGCATTGCGATCTCAAGCGCGGCGCGCGCAACCTGGTGTTCGCGGATGGCCAGCCATCGGCGCGGGTGATGATCATCGGCGAAGCGCCGGGCCGCGACGAGGACCTGCAGGGCCGGCCTTTCGTGGGGCGCGCGGGACAATTGCTGGACCGGATGCTGGAGGCGATCGACATGAGCCGCACCGCGCCCGAGGCCGGACAGGCCGTCTATATCACCAACGTGATGCCGTGGCGCCCTCCGCAGAATCGCGATCCCAAGCCCGAAGAGATCGCCATGATGCTGCCTTTCGTGCAGCGCCATGTCGATCTGGTCGATCCCGAGATCGTCGTTCTGATGGGCAATATCAGCTGTCAGGCAGGTCTGGGCCGTCAGGGCATCACGCGGCTGCGCGGGCAATGGACCGAAAGCTATGGCAGGCCGACCCTGCCGATGGTCCATCCCGCCTATCTGCTGCGCAACCCGAATGCCAAGCGCGAGGCCTGGGCCGATCTGCTGGAATTGCAGGCGCGGCTGCGGGGCGGGGCATGAAGATCCTTGCCTTTTCCGATCTGCACCAGTCGGCCCGCCATGCCGAGGCGCTGACCCAAGCGGCGCGGCAGGCCAATCTGGTGATCGGGGCGGGCGATTTCTGCAACGGGCGGCGCGGGCTGGATCAGGCCATGGCGCTGCTGGATGGGATCACAGCGCCAATGGTGGTGGTGCCGGGCAATGCGGAAAGCGCCGAAGAGCTGCGGGCTGCCGCGGGCGACGGGATCACCGTTCTGCATGGGCAGGGTCACGAGGTCGAAGGGCTGCGCCTGTTCGGTCTGGGATATGGCGTGCCGGTCACGCCGTTCGGCGCATGGTCCTGCGATCTGACCGAAGAGGATGCCGACAGAATGCTGGGGACCTGCACCGGCGCGGATATCCTTGTCACCCATTCCCCGCCCAAGGGGCTTGCCGATGTCACCTCGCAGGGGGTTTCCGTCGGCTCCACCGCGATCCGCGACGCGATAGAGCGCCTGCAGCCGACACTGGCGGTTTGCGGGCATATTCACGACAGCTGGGGCCAGAGCGGCATGATCGGGAAGACCCGCGTGGTCAATCTGGGCCCCACGGTCAACTGGTTCGAGGTCGGGGCATGATGGACCCGCTTGTGCTGCTGGCGTTCATCCCTGCGGCTCTGGCGCTGAACCTGACGCCGGGGGCGGACATGATGTTCTGTCTGGGGCTTGGCCTGCGGTCGGGGGGCAAGGCCGCGCTGGCGGCCGCTGCGGGTATTTCGGCGGGTGGTCTTGTGCATGTCACGCTGGCGGGTCTGGGCCTTGGGGCGGCGGTGGCGGCGCTACCATGGCTTTTCGACGCGATCCGATGGGTCGGCGTGGCCTATCTTCTGTGGCTGGCGGCGGGCGCGCTGCGGCGCGGGCCGGCGCGGGATGTCACGCCGTTGGCGATGCCTGCGGCGCGGGCCTTTCGGGAGGGGCTGATCGTCAACCTGCTCAATCCCAAGGTGATCCTGTTCGTGCTGGCCTTCGTGCCGCAATTCGTCAATCCGGCGCAAGGATCGGTTCTAGGGCAGTTTCTGATCTGCGGGCTGGTTCTGGCGGTGGGGGGCTTTGTCATCAACGGCGCTGTCGGCCTGTGTGCCGGGGGCGTCGGGCAGCGGCTGGCCACCTCGGCCCGGTTTACACGCGGGCTTGGCTATGCGAGTGCGCTGATATTCGCGGGGTTAGCCGTGCGGCTTGCCCTTCTTCAGAGGAGTTGACCCGAATGGGCCGTATCGACGAAACAAAGGACTTCATCCCGGTTCGGATCGCGGTGCTGACCGTGAGCGACAGCCGCGACATCTCGGAGGATCGTTCAGGCGAGGTGCTGGTGAACCGGATCGAGGCGGCGGGCCATGTGCTTGCCGACCGGATGATCGTGCGCGACGAGCGCGACCAGATCGCCGATCAGCTGCGCGAATGGATCGCGTCGGATCAGGTGGATGTGGTGATTTCGACGGGCGGCACCGGATTGACCGGCCGGGATGTCACCGTCGAGGCGCATCGCGATGTCTATGAAAAGGAGATCGACGCCTTCGGGACGGTGTTTACCATGATCTCGTTCCAGAAGATCGGCACGAGTGCCGTGCAGTCGCGCGCCACGGGCGGTGTTGCGAACGGCACCTATCTTTTCGCCCTGCCCGGCAGTCCCGGCGCCTGCAAGGATGCCTGGGACGAGATCCTTAGCCTGCAGCTGGATTATCGGCACCGGCCCTGCAATTTCGTGGAGATCCTGCCCCGGCTCGATGAGCACAAGCGGCGCAAGTGACCGCCGTTACTTCGACGGGCAGCCTTGGATATCGACGGCCTGGTTGTCGCCGATCACCGTGATCCGGAGGCCCGAGCGATCCAGCGCGAAGGCCCCGCCTTCGACGTGATACATCTCGGTTTCGGCGGTGAGGGTTCCGTTTTGGCGCGTGGTGGCGGCTTGCGCCACCCAGATCGCGGGGTTCGATGTCTCGATCACGGCGATTTCCTCGCCGCCGGTATGGGGCAGTTTCACATCCGCACGCAGGCGAAGCCCGCCTTCGACGGGGCTGACGCTGCAGCGGACCGATGTCACCCCGGCCTCCTGCGCGGAATAGGGGCGCGCGGCCAGCGCCGAGACGATCCGGGGATCGCGCTGTGTCGCCTTGGGCAAATCCTGCGACAGGATGAGCGTGACCGGCACGCAGATATCCTTGCAGACGCCGAGTTCGATCTTGCCGGCGAGCGTGATCGGCTGACCGGCGCGGGCCGGTGTCAGGGTCAGCGGCCAGATGACGGTGTCGGAATACCCGATGGTGCGCAGCCCGCCTTGATCGATCGATCGAGGGGTGGGCCAGGTGATCTGCACGGCAGCGAGGTTGTCGGAGCCTGCCCAGTCGAAGCGCGGAGGAATGCCCGCATCACCCGGCGCACGCCAGTAGGTTTTCCAACCATCCAGCATCGACAATTGCAATGCGGCGACATGGCTGCCATCGTCCTGACGCCAGCCGGTCAGGATACGGGCTTCGATCATGGAGCTGTCAGCACGGGCCATGGGAGCCAGCGAGACAGGGCCGCAAAGCAGGGCGAAAAGGACAAGGATGCGCGTTATCATGATCTTTCAAATGGGGTATCAGGCGGGAAATGCCAACTCACTTTCCAGCGAGAATTGTCACAATCAAGGCACTGGACTGCTTGAACTGAGTGGCTGAGCGCCCCATTCTTGAAACATGGCCAATGGAGAACGGGATTGACCTCGGATATCGATCTGACCGGAAAACTGCTGATCGCCATGCCCGGCATGGGAGATCCCCGCTTCGAACATTCGGTGATCTTCATGTGCGCGCATTCCGGAGAGGGCGCGATGGGGATCATCATAAACAAGCCGACCGTGGATCTGAAGCTGCGGGATCTTCTGGAGCAGCTGTCGATCACGCCGGGACAGGACATGCGGAATGTGGCGGTGCATTTCGGCGGCCCGGTGGAGCATGGGCGGGGGTTCGTTCTGCATGATTACGGGTATCATTCGTCGATTTCCACGCTGGATGTGAACGAGGATTTCGCGATGACCGCGACGCTGGATATCCTTGAGGATCTGGCGGATGGGCGCGGGCCGCGGCATGTGGTGATGGCGCTTGGCTATGCCGGATGGGGGCCGGGACAGCTTGAGTCCGAGATCGCCCAGAATGGCTGGCTGACCTGCGAGGCCGGCAAGCAGATCGTGTTCGAAACGCCCGATGCCGAAAAGTGGGAAGCCGCGCTGAAATCGCTTGGCGTGGACGCGCTGGCGCTGTCGGCCAGTGCGGGACGGGCGTGACGTCCGATCAGCCCAAGGTGTGACGGCGGCGCACGGTGTCGGGACGGCCCGGCAGGGACAGGCCCGCATCCTCGCGCGGCATCCGCGACACCACCTTGCCCTTGGAGACCACCGCCAGACGCGCGGGGCGCAGGCGCAGAGCCTCGATCGGATTGCCGGCATCGAGCACCACCAGTGACGCGGTCTTGCCCGGCGCGATGCCATAGCCATCAAGGCCCATGATGCGGGCGTTCTGGGTGGTGACCATGTCGAAACTGCGCGCCATCTCTTCGGGGCTGGTCATCTGCGCCACATGCATCCCCATGAAGGCCACATCGAGCATGTCGGCGGTGCCGAGCGAATACCACGGGTCGAGCACGCAATCCTGCCCCCAGCCAACGGTGATGCCATGGGCCTGCATTTCCCTCACGCGGGTCAGACCACGACGCTTGGGATAGGTATCGTGGCGTCCCTGCAGGACGATATTGATCAGCGGGTTTGAGATCGCGGCGACCTGCGCCTCGGCCATCAGGGGCAGAAGTTTCGAGACGTAGTAATTGTCCATCGAATGCATCGAGGTCAGGTGAGAGCCTGCGACCCGGCCCTGAAGGCCAAGGCGCTGCGTCTCGAAGACCAGTGTTTCGATATGCCGACTGAGTGGGTCGTCGGATTCGTCGCAATGGATGTCGACCATCAGCCCGCGCGCGGCGGCGATTTCGCAGAGCTCGCGCAGCGAGGCGGCGCCATCGGCCATCGTCCGTTCGAAATGCGGGATGCCACCGACCACATCGAGACCCATGTCGAGCGCGCGGATCGTATTGTCGCGCGCGGTGGGGTCGCGGTAGAGGCCATCCTGCGGGAAGGCCACCAGTTGCAAATCCAGATAGGGGCGGACACGTTCGCGCACTTCGAGCATCGCCTCGACCCCGAGAAGGCGGTCATCGCAGGTATCGACATGGCTGCGGATCGCCAGAAGCCCCTGGCTGACGGCCCAATCGCAATAGGCCAGAGCACGCTCGATCATCTCGTCCTGGGTGACGATCTGCTTGAGTTCACCCCAGAGCCCGATGCCTTCGAGCAAGGTGCCCGAGGCGTTGATGCGCGGCAGGCCATAGGACAGGGTCGCATCAAGGTGAAAATGGGGATCGACGAAAGGCGGTGCGACCAGATCGCCCGCAGCGTCGATCACCAAGCCCGCTTCGGCGCCGGAAAGATCCTCGACCGCGGCGATGGTGTCGCCGGTGATACCGATATCGGCGATGCGGCCATCGGCCAGCGTGCCGCCTCGGACGATCAGATCGAACATCAGCGTTCTCCCTTGTTGAACGGCACCATCAGAGCGGCGGGCACCTCGGCCCGGCGCGACATGACGATGAGCGCCAGTATGGACAGGAAATAGGGCATCATCAGGAACACCTGATAGGGAATGTCGGCCCCAAGCGGCGTCTGCTGGATGCGGATTTGCAGCGCGTCGAAGGCCGCGAACAGGATCGCGCCCAGAAGCGCCTTGCCCGGCCGCCATGCCCCGAACACCACCAGCGCAATGCAGATCCAGCCGCGCCCGTTGACCATCTCGAAGAAGAAGCTGTCAAAGGCGGACATGGTCAGGAAGGCCCCCCCCACCGCCATGAAGCCGCTGCCGACGATCACCGCACCCATGCGGATGCCGGTGACCGAAAGCCCCTGAGCGGCCACGGCCGAGGGGTTTTCGCCCGCGGCACGCAAGGCAAGGCCAAGCGGCGTGCGGTAGAGCACGAAGGCCACCACACCGACGAGGATGAACGCGAGATAGGTCAGCGGCGTCTGGGAAAACAGCGCCGGGCCGATCAGCGGCAGATCAGACAGCAGCGGGATTTCATAGGGCTGGAACGCGTCGATCTTGGGCGGGCTGGTCACTTCGGGCAGCGCAAGGCGATAGGCGTAATAGGTCAGCGACGTAGCCAACAGCGTGACGCCAAGCCCGACCACATGCTGCGACAGTCCGAACGGGACGGTCAGCAGGCTGTGCACCAGCCCAAAGAGCATGCCCACAGCCATGGCCACAGCAACACCCATCCATAGCCCGGTGCCGGAATAGACCGCCATCCAGCCCGCGAAGGCGCCGGCGACCATGATCCCCTCGATCCCGAGATTGAGCACGCCCGCGCGTTCGCAGATCAGCTCGCCCAGAGTGGCGAAGATCAGCGGGCTGGCGATGCGGATGGCCGCTGTCCAGAAACTGGCGGAGAGGAGGATTTCGAGGATGTCCATGGCCTATTCCCTCACCACGCGGAACCGGGTCAGCAGGATCGCCAGCACCATCAGCAAAAGTGCCGTGGCCAGCATGATGTCGGCCAGATAGCTGGGAACGCCCACGGCGCGGCTCATGCTGTCGGCACCGACGAAGATGCCCGCCACGAACAGGGCCGCCGCGATCACGCCAAGCGGATTGAGCAACGCCAGCATCGCAACGATGATCCCGGTGTAGCCAAAGCCAGGGCTGAGATCGAGGGTAAGGTTGCCCTTGAGGCCCGCCACCTCGGAGAAGCCTGCAAGCGCCGCCAGACCGCCTGCCAGAAGCGCCGTCTTGACGAGCACGAGGTTGACCGGGATGCCCGCAAACGCCGCCGCCTCGCGGTTGAGACCGACCGCGCGCATCTCGTAGCCGAGCGTGGTGCGGCGCTGGATCACCCAGACCACCACCGCCGCGATCAGCGCCAATGCGAAGCCCCAATGCAGGCGCAACCCTTCGACGATGCGCGGCAGGCGCGCCTCGGCGATCAGGCGTTCGGATTTCGGCCAGCCCATGCCCATCGGATCCTTGAGCGGCCCTTCCAGAAGCATCGATACGAACAGGAGGAAAATGAAGTTGAAGAGAAGCGTCGTGACGACCTCATCGACACCGAAGCGCACCTTGAGCAGTGCCGGGACCAAGAGCACCAGTGCCCCCGCCAGCATCGACGCAATGGCCAGCGTTGGAATGAGAGCAAAAGCCCCCCATTGCAGCATCCCCGTACCAAGGATCACGGTCATGAGCGCGCCTGCGTAAAGCTGCGCCTCGGCGCCGATGTTCCAAAGACGGGCGCGGAAGGCGACAGCGACCGACAGGCCGGTGAAGATGAGCGGCGTCGCCCGGTTGAGCGTTTCCAGAAGCGCGAATTTCGAGCCGAATGCCCCCTTGATGATAAGCCCCAGCACGGAAAACGGGTTGGCCCCTGCGGCCATGGCCAGAAGCGAGGCGATCACCACGGTCGAGCCGATGGCGATGGCGGGCGGCACCGTGGTGCGCAGAAACGAAGGGTTGGCGACAGGTTCAAGACGCATGGGCCGTCTCCGCTTCGTCGAAGCCCTGCCCCGCCATCCAGACGCCCAGTTCGGCGGGTGTCATGCTGCCGCGCGCGAAACCGGGCGACAGCCGACCTTCGGACATGACGTGGATCACATCCGACAGGGCCATGATCTCGTCGAGATCCTCGGAGATCAGGAGCACCGCGGCCCCACGGTCGCGCGCGGCCAGAAGTTGCGAATGCACGTAGTTCACAGCACCGATATCCAGACCGCGAACCGGCTGATTGGCGAGAATGATCGAGGGCGCCTTTTCCAGCACTCGGCCAAGGATCAGTTTTTGCATGTTGCCGCCCGACAGCAGGCGGATACGCGTGCCGGGACCGGGGCAGCGCACGTCGTAGGTGTCGATGATCTGGCGGGTGAACGCCTCGGCCACGCCCCAGCTCATCCAGCCCGCACGGCTATAGGGCGGATCGGCATAGGATTCGAGAATGGCGTTTTCGGTCAGGTCGAACTCGGCGATGGTGCCGGTCTTGTGACGGTCTTCGGGGATGCGGGCGATGCCCGACTGCACCGCCTTGCGCGGGGACCAGTCCTGCATTTCGGCGTCGTTCAGGTCGAGCCGGCCCGTGGCGGGGCGGATCAGCCCGCCGATCAGATCGGCCAGCGCCGCCTGTCCGTTGCCAGACACGCCCGCAAGCCCCACGATCTGACCGGAATGGAGTGCGAGCGACACGCGGTTCAGACCCGGCGCGCTGCCCCGGTCCGGCGTGGTGACATCCTGCAGGCGCATGAGCACGGCGCCGGGCCGGCCCTGTTCAACCTTGGGCGCGGCCACTTCGGAGCCGACCATGAGGGCGGCGAGTTTCGCCTTGTCGACCTCGGCGATGGGGCGTTCGGCGACAAGCCGACCATGGCGCAGGATCAGCACGCGGTCGGAAATAGCCATGACCTCATGCAGCTTGTGCGAGATGAAGACGACCGACAGGCCCAGTTTCACGGCCTTGCGCAAGGTCGCGAACAGATCGTCGGTTTCCTGCGGGGTGAGAACGGCGGTGGGCTCGTCGAGGATCAGGATACGGGCATCGCGGTAAAGCGCCTTGAGGATTTCGACCCGCTGGCGTTCGCCGACCGTGAGGCTGCCGACCCGGGCATCGGGATGCACCAGAAGCCCGAAATCCGCCGCCAGTCGGGCCAGCTTGTCTCGGGCGGCGCCACGATCCAGCCGGGGGGCGAAAAGCGGTTGTGTGCCGAGGGTCACGTTTTCCAGAACGGTCATGTTGTCGGCGAGGGTGAAATGCTGGTGCACCATGCCCACGCCCGCATCGAGCGCCGCGCGGGGGTTGCCCGGCGGAAGGGTGTGGCCGAACACCTCGACCGTGCCTTCATCGGCCGTGTACTGGCCGAAGAGGATGTTCATCAGCGTGGTCTTACCGGCGCCGTTTTCGCCCAGAAGGGCGATCACCTCGCCTTCATGCAGCGACAAGCTGATCGCGTCGTTCGCGACCAGCTTGCCAAAACGCTTTGTTATGCCGTCAAGGCGCAGGACAACCCGCGCCGTCTCTGGGCGCAGCATTCAGGAAGACTTGGGTTCTTCGTCGTTGATCTCGACCACATAGGCGCCCGACATGATCTCATCGGTGCGCTGCTTGACCAGATCCATCGCCGCCTGTGGCATCTTGCCTTCGAACGTGCCGAGCGGCGCGATCGAGCAGCCGCCTTCCTGCATGAAGGAATAAACGCCATAGTCCGCGGCCTTGAAGGTGCCCGCCTGCACTTCGGCGATGGCCTTGTCGAGCGTCGGCTCGAAATGCCAGATCGCCGAGGCGACGACCGTATCGGGATAGTCGGCCTGTGTGTCGATCACGTTGCCGATGGCCAGAATGCCCTTTTCCTGCGCGGCATCCGACACACCGAAGCGTTCGGCATAAAGCATGTCCGCGCCGTTTTCGATCATGGCGAAGGCGGTTTCCTTGGCCTTGGGCGGGTCAAACCAGCTGCCGATGAAGCTGACCTGGAAGGAGATGTCGGGGTTCATCTCGCGGGCGCCGGCCATGAAGGCATGCATCAGGCGGTTGACCTCGGGGATGGGGAAGCCGCCGACCATGCCGATATTCGCGGTCTCGGTCATGGAGCCTGCAATGATGCCGGTCAGATAGGACGCGTCCTGAATGTAGTTGTCGAACACGGCGAAGTTGGGCAGCGCATCATCCTGCTTGAAGCTGGAGCCCATGAGGAAGGCGATGTCGGGATATTCGGCTGCGACCTCGCGCGCCTCCTGTTCGACGGCGAACACTTCACCGATGATGAGCTGGTACCCCTGCTCTGCATATTCGCGCATCACGCGGGCATAGTCGGTATTCGAGGCATTCTCGGAGAAGACATAGGCGATATCGCCACGGTCCTGTGCGATCCCGGCGGCCTTGTGGATCCGGCTGACCCATTGCTGCTCGACCGGGACGGTGTAGATGCCCGCCACCTTCAGCGGTTCAGCAGCGCGCAGACTGCCCGGAGCACCCGCCGCCACGACAAGCGCCGTGCCCGCGGTGGTGCCGAGAAAGCGCCGGCGCGTGATGCCGGATGCTGCGTTGGTGAGTGATGTCTTCATGACCTATTTCCCCTGTTGGACGAGGCGCGCCTCGATGTTTGACCAAATGGTAAAGACAATTTGCGCATCTGCCAATAAAAGGTTTCATGCGGGCGAGTGTCCAGCGCAAATAGACTGTTTTTCCGGCAGACTTGCCCGACATGCGCATAAATTGTGCACAGTGCGACAAGGCAGGTTGCGCAAGATCGATGCTGCGCGGTCCGGCGCCTGCCAGGTGTCGAAGGCGTGATTGCAGTCTATACATCCACGGTCTGAAAGGATAACGCGGGGGTTTAGCTGTCCGGGGCCATCCTTCGGGCGCCTGTGGCCCTCCTCGCATCCGAAAAGTGAACCGCCTTTGAAACAAGCTCTTGCAAACGCCCTGAAAGCTCAGGGATATACCTCGCTCACCGCCGTGCAGGAGGCCGTAAGCGCCCCGGAACTGGCGGGCAAGGATCTTCTGGTCTCGGCGCAGACCGGATCGGGCAAGACGCTTGGATTCGGGCTTGCCATCGCGCCGGGTCTGTTCGGAGAGGCCGAGAGTTTCGGGCCAGCCGCGGCGCCCCTGGCCCTGGTGATTGCGCCGACGCGCGAACTGGCCCTGCAGGTCAAGCGCGAGCTGGCGTGGCTCTTCGGGCAGGCCAACGCCGTTCTGGCCTCGACTGTTGGGGGCATGGACATGCGCGACGAGCGTCGGGCGCTGGAGCGCGGTGCGCATATCGTTGTCGCCACGCCGGGCCGTCTGCGCGATCACATCATGCGGGGCAGCATTGATCTGAGCGCCTTGAAGGCGGTGGTTCTGGATGAGGCCGACGAGATGCTGGATCTCGGATTTCGCGAAGATCTTGAATTCATTCTCGAGCAGGCGCCAATCGAGCGTCAGACATTGCTGTTCTCGGCCACGGTGCCCGCGGCGATCGCGAAGCTCGCCAGCAATTACCAGAAGGACGCGATCCGGATTTCCACCGCCTCGGGCACCACGCAGCATGCCGATATTGAATATCGCGCGCTGAATGTGTCGGCGCGGGATGCCGAAAATGCGATCATCAACGTTCTGCGCTATTACGAAGCGCCCAATGCCATCGTGTTTTGCAACACCCGCGCGATGGTCAATCGTCTGACCACCCGGCTGTCGAACCGCAGCTTTTCGGTCGTGGCCCTGTCGGGCGAGCTGTCACAGAGCGAACGAACCCATGCGCTGCAAGCGATGCGCGACGGGCGGGCCCGCGTCTGCGTGGCCACGGATGTCGCCGCACGCGGGATCGATCTGCCGAATCTCGAACTGGTGATCCATGCCGAATTGCCCACCAATCAGGACACGCTGCTGCACCGCTCGGGCCGGACGGGTCGCGCCGGGCGCAAGGGGGTCAGCGCGCTGATCGTGCCGCCCGCCGCGCGCAAAAAGGCGCAGCGGCTTCTGGGCTGGGCCAAGGTGAAAGCGGAATGGGCCGATGCGCCCTCGGCCGATGAAGTCACCGCGAGGGATGACGAGCGTATGTTGGCCGGCACCGAATGGGATGCGGAGATCGAGGATTCGAACCGCGCGACGGTCGCCAAGCTGACCGAAAGATTTTCGGCCGAACAACTGGCGGCGGCATTCGTGCGGCTGTTCCGCGAAAGGCATTCGGCGCCCGAAGAGCTATCGGATGTTTCGGCCCCGCCCGAGCCGCGCGCGGCCTTCGGGCCAAGCGTCTGGTTCTCGGTCGAGGGGGGGCGTGCCGCCGGGGCCGAGCCGCGCAGGCTCTTGCCGATGCTGTGCAAGATCGGGGCCCTGTCGCGTGAAGATATCGGCGCCATCCGCATTCAGAACGATGTGTCGCTGGTCGAAATCCGGCAAAGTGCGGTGCAGGGGTTCCTGGCAAATGTCGGGTCCGCGATGACGCTGGAGGGCGGCGCGAAGCTGACCCGGCTGGACAGCGCGCCCGCATCCGACCGCGCACCGCGCGCCGAGAAACCTGTCAGCCCCAAGGGCAAGCCTGCCACACGGCCCACGCCGCCGGCGGATATGCGGCAGGACAAGCCCGCCGCGCCCGGTACGACGACGCCTGTGGATTGGAACGACGATCCCAAGCCGCGCGCCAAGAAGCCCAAGCCGGGGACAAAGCCCAAGCCCAAGCGCGATGACACACGCAAGACCGAAGACCGCCCGGCCCGGCTTGGGGTAGCGGGCCTGACCAAGCGCAAACCCAGAACCAGCGCCGGGGCTCCAAGTGGCGATGCACCAGCGCGCGGACCGAAACCGCCTGCCGGGAAACCAAGCAGCAAGAAAAACCGCGCGAGGCAAGCGGCCAAGGCCGCTGCCAGTGCCGCCACGGCCAAGCCGCGCAAGCCACGCACCAAATCCTGACCGCTTTGCGCAGATGCATTGGTGGCCGTTAGGCCAAGGCCCTGAAATGGCCTGACCCAAAACGGAAAAAGCGCCCCTGACGGGGCGCTTTGACTGTCTGCAAGAGGACTGTTCACATGGTCATGCCCATACGGTCCAGTTCTTCTTCCTCTTCGCGGAGATCTTCGCGCATGCGCATTTCCTCGAAGGCTCGTTCCTCGGTCTCACGGTCACTCGCCATTTCAACGCCGAAGAAAATCTGTTCGAAGTTTTCGAAGGAAATCTCTCCGATCTGGCCGTCCTCGTCGCCACCCTCGATCAGGTAGCCACCGACAGGCGATCCTCCGACTGCCCCGCCAAGGACGTCCGACAGCAAAAGACCGACTTCCGGCCCAAAGGCAACGGGGGGCGCCGCGTCGGGGAAGAACTGACCGAAGGCATTGTCGGAAATGCCCTGAAGCTGGGTGGCGATTTCATCCTCGGGGATAGCTTCATCGAAGGCAATACCGTCAAATCCGCTTTCATCTTCACCAGCGACGAAGGACTCGACGCTGAACACCTCGTCCACCTCGCCGGATGGCACGTTTTGCACCTGACCGTTTCCTTCCTGGCTGACCGTGACAAAGACATTGCCGGTGTCCTGAGCAACATAGGTATCGTTGCCTTCATTGCCGAAGTAGACATCGTTGCCAGCGTTATCGAGGAACGTGTCATCCCCGGCACCGCCATCGACGAAATCGTTGCCAGGGCCCGCGTCGATCGTGTCGTTCAGACCGTCGGTTCCGTCGATCTGGTCGCCGTCTTCATCGACGAAGTCCGACAGCAGCACATCGTCTCCCGCCGTTCCATCAACCACCGGCGCATCCGGCACTTCTTCCACTTCGACGGTCACCTCGCCGGTATCGGTGTTCCCGAACCCGTCCGAGATCTCGTAGGTGATGATGTCGGTCCCGAAGAACCCGGGATCGGGGGTATATTCGAGGCTGTTGTCGTCGTTTACGGTCACCGTCCCGTTCTCGGCGCTGGCCTGCGTTACCGTCAGCGGGTCCTCTTCGGGGTCGACATCGTTCGACAGCACGTCGATCGTAACCGATCCATCCTCGAGCACGACGGCGGCATCATCAACGGCAACAGGTGCGGCATTCGCCTCGCCATCGCTGAGGATTGTCTCGATCCCTTCGAAGGTCAGGGTGCCGCCATCGGCGAAGGTGACGGTGCCCTTGGTGGCGCCCTCGTCATTCTCGTCGATCTGCTGATCGATGGTGACCGGGCCTGCACCACGCAGATCGAGCGTGTCGTTGTCCAGCGCGCCTTCGGCTCCGCCGAAGATCATGTCGCCCGCGCCATCGGTGGTGGGGTCTTCGTTATCCACGAACGGATTGTCGAAGGTGATCAGGTCATCGCCCGCGCCGCCTTCGATCCTGTCGGCATCGGCACCGCCCACAAGCGTGTCGTGGCCGTCGCCGCCAAGCAGGGTGTCGTTGCCGTCATCGCCATAGAACTGGTCATTGCCGCCACCGACAAACCCTTCGAGCGCGTCGCTTATAATGTCGTCACCTGCGCCACCGCCGATGAAGTCGTCACCGGTGTCGCCATAAAGCGAGTCGTTGCCATCCTCGCCGAGGATGTCATCATTGCCCGAGCCGCCAGCCACGAAATCGTCGCCCGCACGACCCCGCAGCACGTCGTCGCCGTCTTCGCCCATGATGTTGTCATTGCCGGCGCCTGCGTCGATGTAGTCATCGCCTTCGCGGCCACGCACGGTGTCGTCGCCGTCTCCCGCGAGGACGAAGTCATTGCCGGTCCCGCCGAAGATGTTGTCATTGCCGGTGCCGCCATCGATGAAATCATCACCACCGCCCGAGCGGATATCATCATCGCCCCCGTTGCCGAAGATGCGGTCATTCCCTTCGGTGACGACGTCGCCCTGCGTATCCGCATAGCCCACGGGCATGAACTCACCCGTTTCGGCCCCGTCGACCGTGCCATCGCCATCGCTGAGGATCGTCTCGATCCCTTCGAAGGTCAGGGTGCTGCCATCGGCGAAGGTGACGGTGCCCTTGGTGGCGCCCTCGTCATTCTCGTCGATCTGCTGATCGATGGTGACCGGGCCTGCACCACGCAGATCGAGCGTGTCGTTGTCCAGCGCGCCTTCGGCTCCGCCGAAGATCATGTCGCCCGCGCCATCGGTGGTGGGGTCTTCGTTATCCACGAACGGATTGTCGAAGGTGATCAGGTCATCGCCCGCGCCGCCTTCGATCCTGTCGGCATCGGCACCGCCCACAAGCGTGTCATGGCCGTCGCCGCCAAGCAGGGTGTCGTTGCCGTCATCGCCATAGAACTGGTCATTGCCGCCACCGACAAACCCTTCGAGCGCGTCGCTTATAATGTCGTCACCTGCGCCACCGCCGATGAAGTCGTCACCGGTGTCACCATAAAGCGAATCGTTGCCATCCTCGCCGAGGATATCATCATTGCCCGAGCCGCCAGCCACGAAATCGTCGCCCGCACGACCCCGCAGCACGTCGTCGCCGTCTTCGCCCATGATGTTGTCATTGCCGGCGCCTGCGTCGATGTAGTCATCGCCTTCGCGACCGCGCACGGTGTCGTCGCCGTCTCCCGCGAGGACGAAGTCATTGCCGGTCCCGCCGAAGATGTTGTCATTGCCGGTGCCGCCATCGATGAAATCATCACCACCGCCCGAGCGGATATCATCATCGCCCCCGTTGCCGAAGATGCGGTCATTCCCTTCGGTGACGACTTCGCCCTGCGTATCCGCATAGCCCACGGGCATGAACTCACCCGTTTCGGCCCCGTCGACCGTGCCATCCTGTTGCGGTTTCAGGCTGTACCCTGCATCGACCTCGGTCTTGCTTTCACCCGGCTGCACGTGAATTGGATCAGTTCGCCCGGTGTCTACGTTCGCGTCGCTGTCTGCACGGAAGCCACCAATGTCCTTTTCAGCCAAAGTCAGGTCATCAACCTGATTTGGGAATTGGACGAAGTAATCCCCACTTGCCAGATGCGTGAACGAATAGAACCCGTAATGATCGGTATGGGTTGCTTTGATGACATTACCATGTGCATCGAGCAGCTGAACGAGCTGTCCGTCAAGCCCGGCTTCGAAGCCGCCCGAGGCCGAAAACTCGGTATTGTCTGCATTGCTGTCTGAGAAGACGCGACCGCCGATAACGGCAGTCTTGGGATCGAAAAAGGTCAACTTGCACACTCCTACACAGGCGGTATCACCACCGCACTCATACAATTCCGGCTGCACCTGACCTGATGCGACCGAACACGAATTCCGCTGCCAATCTCCGGCAAACGGGCACAGAACCGCGGCTGACTGATCGTCAGAGGGCAGGCATCGTCTTGTGCGCCATTTCAGACGCAAAACACCTCATGGTCCCTCCGAACCACTGCCATGCCACCCAGCCGGGCTTTTGGGGCTGATTTTCAGCTGGGGTCGTTGATCCGGGAAAATTCGTGACAAATTTGGGTGTAAAGATGGCGAAAAAGGGGTCGGGGGATTGGGGGCGTTCGTGCGCCCGGGAAGCGAGATCGGCGGGATGCGAGGTACTGCTTTAGGTTGCGTGGAAAAATTGGCTAAAATTCATTTTTTACATTTTTTTCAAATCTTTAGGGGCAGAATTTAACGGTGATGCAAGGGGCGGATCCGGATTATTTCCATATCAAGGACGCACGGTTTCCGGGGCGATTTCCCGGGTTTTCGGCATCAGACCCTGACCAAGGCGCCGCCAGATACTCGCCAAAATTGTGTAAGATTTGTACAAAATTGTCGCCAGGTTGTTCCAATCAATCCACGAAAGCACGCTCGACCACATAGGTTCCGGGCACGCTGTTGGAACCTTCTTCCAGACCGGCCGCCTCGCACAGGGATTTGCTGTCGCGCAGCATCTCCATCGAGCCGCAGATCATCACCCGGTCTGTCGCCGGATCGAGCGCGGGCAAGTCCAGGTCGTCGAACACACGGCCCGATGTGATCGCATCGGTCACCCGGAGACGGCGGGGATGGTCTTCGCGGGTGACGCAAGTGTAGTGCCGCAACCGATCGGCGGCCAGTTCGCCCACGAGAGGATCGTCTTGCGTGGCGGCCACCAGCTGTTCACCATAGGTCAGCTCGGCCTGCTGGCGACAGCCATGCATCAGAACGACCGTTTCGAATTTCTCATAGGTTTCCGGATCGCGGACGAGGCTGGCGAACGGTGCGATGCCGGTGCCGGTCGAGAGCATATAGAGCCTGCGCCCGGGCAAAAGCGCATCAAGAACGAGCGTGCCTGTGGGTTTCTTGCGCATCAGGACGGTATCCCCCGGTGTGATCCGTTGCAGATGTTCGGTCAGTGGACCGTCCGGCACCTTGATCGAATAGAATTCCAGGCTGTCATCCCAGGCGGGCGACGCGATGGAATAGGCGCGAAAGACCGGGCGTTCGGCATTCGGCAGACCGATCATCACGAATTCGCCCGAACGAAACCGAAAGCTGGCCGGGCGCGTCATGCGAAAGCGAAACAGACGATCGGTGTAGTGTTCGACCTCGGTCACGGTTTCGGCAAAGCAATTGGCGGGAACAGGCGGCATGGGGGCGGTTGCGGAGTGCACTGTCATCGGGGCGTCCTTTGAAATTCGGTCCACAAAAGGTAGCAATTTTTTTGTTTGTATGCGAACAAATTTTCGACGGGCAAAGGGCTTTTGCATCCGCTCGCTCAGGCGTGGTCGCAGATGCCGAAAAATTCAGCCGATCTTGCGCAGAAGCCTTTGGAGGGTCGTCTGTTCGCTGCGTGTCAGGGGGGCGAGGGTCAGGCGGGTGATCTCGGTGGCCAAGGGCAGAACACGGTCATGCACGCGCCAGCCTTCGGGGGTGAGGCGCAGCATATGAAGACGGTGATCTTCTTCGGAGGGGAACTTTTCGATCAGGCCGCGCTGCGTCAGACGACGCACGACACCGTTGATGGTCGAGTTGTCCATGGCCGTCTGCCGCCCGAGAGAGTTTTGCGACGATGGCTCGACCTCGGCCAGCTTGACCAGTGCGGCGAATTGCTGAGCGGTGAGCCCTTCGCCCATATGTGCGGTGAAGATGCTGAGGTGCCGCTGTTGCGCCTTGCGCAAAAGAAACCCCGCCTGCGTGTCCAGCACATAGCGACGGCGCACACGTTTCGTGGTTGCGTCGTCGTCATGGACCTCGTTTGAAGGCTCGCTCCGGGTCAAAATGCGGGTCCTTTCAGGTCAGCGCAGCCCGTCTTTGCCGATCGCCTCGGCAGCTGTCAACCCGCCGACCCGGGGCAAGGGACGCCCGCTATCGGTGACAGCGACGGCGACCATGATCTCGCCTGCACGGGGCGCATCGTTCAAACGCACTTCGATCCCATCGAAATGGCTGCGCACATAGGCCGCGTCCTTGTGGCCAAGCGGCACGTCAAGCGGTTGGCCAGGACCCCCCATCTTTTTCGATGACGGCACAAGCGCTGCCCCCTTTTCGACCGCAGTCCGAAGGGGCGCGCCCAGCTTTGGATGCAGGATCGCGGCGGCATGTTCCAACTCGCCATTTTCGCCGACCATCGCGGCCTTGCCATAGCTTTCGGCCTCGGCTGGCGTGATCCCCAAAGCCTCGACGCAGCGCCGGCCCAGAAGATCACCAAGCTCGGCGCCGATATCCATCAGCGGCTCGAGATCCGCCTCGAAGCGGCCCGCAAAGGGGTTTTCGATGACCGCTACCGCGGCAGCGCGGCGCGTCGGCGGCGCGATGGTCTGGCCCATTTCAATGTGGGTTTCGTCGAGAAAGACGGCAATCTTGCGGATTTTCGCCTGCATTTTCGTGCTCCTTCAGATGACCGGCACGCGGGCCGAAGGCGGGGTCGAGCGCGAACGCCCGGTGCGCATCTTGCCGTCGATCATGACAGCGGCGATGCCGGGGATGTTGCCCATGGCCATGGCACCCAGAACGTCGTCACCCGGCGAGCCGCCGGGCCGGTCCATGAAGACCAGATCGGCCGGGCGGCCGGGCGCGAGGATGCCCTGGCTCAGTCCGCGCCGATGGGCCACGTTGCCTGTGCCGCAGCACCACGCAAGCTCGGCCGGCAGGCCCCCGAAGCTGGCCAGAAGGGTTGCCATGCGCAACATGCCGTTGGGCTGGACACCCGATCCGGCAGGCGCATCGGTGCCGATCAGGAAATCGGCCAGCCGGTCATTCGCCATCGCCCCTTCGAGCGCGACGATGGCGGATTTCTCGTTGCCATTGTGCACCGCCTCGAGCGCGCCGGTGGCATGGCGGCACAGCTCGCGGATATCGTCATGCGGGATTGAGGTGGGGCCGCCATTGATGTGGCTCACGATATCGGGCTGCGCCTCGAGCACATCAGCCGCGCCAACGAGATGCGAGCCGGCAATCGACGGCCCGCCCGTGTGCATGATCGTCTCGATGCCCAACTCGCGGCACCATGCGGTGACACGGGCGGCGTCCGGCCCCTTGGCGACGGTGCCAAGGCCGATCTCGCCGATATGGCGGATACCGGCATCTTTCAGGGCGACATAGAAGTCGCGGTCAAAGTCCAGTTCAGGCACCGGGGCGCCCGCGATGACCTTGGCACCCACGGCGCGGAAATTGGTAAAGCAGCGCTGTGCGACCATCGCCAGCGCCTTGACGCCTTCGGCATCCTTTGGGCGGCCCGGCAGGTGCACTTCGCCCGCAGAAATGAAGGTGGTGACGCCGCCGTTCACGTTCATCTCGATCCAGCCGGTCTGGTTCTGGCGAGGGGTCCAGTCGCCGAAGACCGGGTGGCAATGGCCGTCGATCAACCCCGGAGCCACGGCGCACCCGGCGGCGTCGATTTCGTGATCGGCGGGTTCGGCGGTGAAGCCCGCGATCACACCATCCTCGATCAGAAGGCAGTCGCTGTCGGCCAGAGGGGCGTTCAGATCGCCAGTGAGCAAGCGGCCGATATTGCGGATCAGGCAGCGGCCCGTGGCCGGTGTATCCTTGATTTCAACAGCCATTCAAAATCCCCAATCTTGTTTGTGTGGAAACGATACTGCGCACCGTTTGAGCTGACAAGCCCGTTGGGAGGCACGGCTAGAGCAGGGCAAGGCTGAACCATGGGACCAGTGCGAGAACCAACAGTGCAAGGCAGGCCGCCACAAAGAAGGGCGCGGTCACCCAGAACACCCGAAGCGGGCTGACATTGCTGACTTGGGCTGCCACGTAAAGGCCGATGCCCACAGGTGGCGACAGCAACCCGAGGATCAGGTTGATCGAAACGACGACCCCGAAATGCAAAGGGTGGATGCCGTAGACATCCGTTGCGATCGGCAGCAGGATCGGCACCACCATGATGAGCCCCGGAATGCCGTCGATCACTGTGCCCACCACCAGCAGCGCCACAAGCACCAGCAGCATGAAGGCCATGGGCGTTGTGGCAACGGATTGAATCCAGGCCGCGGCGGTCTGCGGCACCTGCCCGAAGATCAGCACCCAGGAGAACACCCCCGCCGCCGCCACGAGAAACAGCACCAGCGCGCTGTTGATCCCGGTACGGATAAGGATAAGGGGGAAATCACGCAGCCGGAGCGAGCGGGTATAAAAGAGGCCGATCAGCACGGCGAGCACAGCGCCCACCGCCGCAGCCTCGGTCGGAGAGCCGAAGCCGCCCAGGATGGTGCCGATGATTACCAGAGGAATGGCCAGCATCGGCACGGCATTGCGCAGCGCGGCGAAGCGCGCGGGCCATGTCTGTCGCGTGCCGACCGGATAGGCGTGCTTGCGGCCCAGAAGGGCCACGACCAGAATAAAGAGGCCGGTGAGCATCAGGCCCGGCAGGATGCCCGCTACTAGCATGTCACGCACGGCCACCTGCGCCAGCACCGCATAGACCACGAAGACGATCGAGGGCGGGATGATCGGCCCCAGAAGCCCGCCATAGGCCGTGAGGCCGGCGGCGAAGGCGCGATCATAGCCTGCGCGCTGCATCTCGGGGACCATGACCTGGCTCATCATCGCGATCTGTGCCGTGGCGGACCCAAGGATCGACGCCACCATCATGTTGGCCAGAAGATTGATATAGGCCAGCCCGCCCTTGAGCGCCCCGACAAAGGCCGCCGCCAGTTGGACCAGCCGCTGCGTGATGCCCGCCCCGTTCATCAGCTCGCCCACCAGAATGAAGAGCGGGATGGCCAGCAGGCTGAAATTGTCGAGCGACGTGAACAGTTTGAGCGGGTAGCTTTGCAGGAGAATGAGGTTGTTCGTGTCGTAGATGAAGACCAGTGCCGCCACGCACAGGATCAATCCGATCGGCAAGCCGATCACCAGAAGCAGCAGGAAAGCGGCCAGCGTCATCGGGACGTCTCCGGGAGGGGAACATCGTCCTCGGACGGATCGAGTTCACGGGCGAGGTTGCGTTGCGGGATCAGGCCCAGATCCTCGGCCAGATTGGTGAGCGCGTGAACACTCAGCGTCAGGGCGAACCACGGCATCACGAGATAGAACCAGAACACCGGCCAGACCAGCACGGGTGTCTTGCCGGAATAGATGAAGTTGAAAGTCGTGGCTTCGAATGTCGAGATGTCGAAACCGGCGGCAATAAGTCCGGGCGGATTGAACCAAATCCAGTTGAGCCAGATAAGGATAATGCCGAAGACGGAGGCCAGCACCGAGACGGACACCCGAAGCGCGCGCACGCCGAGCGGACCAACCGCCTCATGCAGCAGGCGGACGGCCGGATCGATGCGGGCCCGCAGCATCAACGAGGCCCCCACGAAGCCGGACCATGCCATCGCCAGCACGGCCAGCTCATCCGCCCATGCCAGAGTGATCTCGAAGAGGCGAAACCCCACGTTCAAGAGAACAAGAGAGACGACCGCAAAGACAAGCAGCATCAACAGAATGCGCTCGATCCGGACAATGCCATCGGACAGGGCGCGCAACAGGCGTATCAGCGGCATGCGGTTCTTCCTTGGGTCTCGGGGCCTGTAAGGTGGCGCGGCGAGAAGGCCGCACCACCCGGGTTTACCAGATCAGAACGAGGCGACCAGCTCGCGCAGGCGGGCGACATAAGAGGTCTTGGCCCCCCATTCGGCATCCCAACGTTCGACGATATCGCCAAAGAAGTCCTGACCCACATCCTCGGTGATCTGGATGCCCGCCACTTCCCGCAGGCTGGCGAGCTTTTTATCTTCTTCCGTCACGAAACGGTCGATGGTGCGGTCGCAATGCATCTGCGTCACCTCGCTGATGAGGGCACGATCCTCTTCGGAGAGCGTTGCCCAGACCGGCGCCGAAATCAGGGCCACCATGCCGAACATATGGTGGTTGGTCTCGAGGATATGCGGCGCATGTTCGTAGTAGCGGAAGTTGATGATGGATTCGTAATCCATGTCCAGCCCGTCGATCTGACCATTGGCGAGCGAGTCGTAGATCGCCGGAAGCGGCATCGGCGCGGGTGCGGCGCCGAACATCTCGAAGAAGGTGCTGATCGCCGGGGCGGGCGTGATCCGGATCCGCTTGCCGGCAAGATCGGCGGCGGAGTCGATGTTCTCGCGCAGAACCATCTGACGCATCCCGATCATCGCATAACAGACGCCGACCGTGCCGGTAGCGGCTGGCAGCGTGTCGAGGATCTCGCGCGCCTCGTCCGAGCGCAGGACACGCGCGGCATCTTCGATATTGTCCACGAGGAAGGGGGCGTGCAGCGCGGCCATGTCCGGCACGCGGAAGGTCAGCTCGGCGGTGGTAAGCCACGCCATGTCGAGCGCCCCGGTCTGCAATTGCTGCAACATGGCGGATTCGTTACCCAGCTGGCCCGAGGGGAAGGCGGTGATCGAAAAACGCCCATCCGACCGCTCCTTGAGCGTTTCGGACATCGCGTCCACCTCTTTGTTCCAGACATGCACCGGGGGCGTAATCAGCCCCAGGCGGAATTCACGCTCTTGTGCCATGGCCGGCAAGGCCAGCCCAAGCGCCACAACTGTTGCCATCATCGGCTTCAAAAACATTCTCGGTCTCCCTATCGGTTACTTGTTCAAGCCCGGTTTTCCCCGGGTCGGTATGGCGGCGCGGTCCGCGCCAGCATTCTATCGCAATCCATCCTTTCCCTCTATGTCGGCGGCGGCAAGGCCTCCGACACGCGCGTGGATGCGAGGCCCGGTCGTCATGACCAGTATCAAGGCCAGTTCGGCAGCACGAGGTGCATCTGTGAGCCCGACTTCCATCGCGTCGAAATGACTGCGCACATAAGAGGCGTTCACATGGGTGATCGGCACATCAAGCCGGGTGCCCGGCCCGCCCACCTTCTTGGTGGAGGGCACGATCGCCATGGCGTCGCCCAGAACTTCGCGCATCGCCCATCCCCCCGGCACATGCCACAGCGCGCCATGCTCCAGCTCGCCCGCAGCACCGACGATGGCGCCCTTGCCATAGCCCTGCACCTGCGCGGGATCGCCCCCAAGGGCGTCGAGCATCCGGCGGGCCATCGCCTCGCCCAAGGGTTTGAGCGTGTCCATGAAGGGCGCGATGTCGGGCTCGTAGCGGCCGGCGAAGGGGTTTTCGATGACCGACACCATGGCGACCCGGCGCAGAGGCACATCCGCGGGAGGGCCGAATTCGTGAAAGATCTCTTCGGTCAGGAGCGCCTGTTTGCGCAAGGTGAGATCAGGCATGTGCAAGCGCCTCCCTGTTGGGCTGTGAAATAGTCGCGGATAGCGGCAGATCGCCGACAATACGCACGGTGCCCTGAAGAACGATGAGCGCGCCGCCGATCAGGCCGCGCGCCAGCATCGAGCGGGCCGCCGTCTCGCCCGCGTCGAGGGCTGCCGAAATCCGGTCAGGCGAGAGCGGGGCGACATGCTGCGTCACAAGGCGCGCCCCCAGATCGCTGTCGGGCGACAGAGCATGCGCCGGAGCGCGGGTCACCGCCGGGTCGCCGGGCAGGTCAACGGCATTGGCGATGAGCGTTGCCGCCACATCGGCGGATTCGGCATCACGGGCGAGCACGGTGACACTGTCGGCGATGCCCATCGAATGGCTGCGCCCCCGCGCGCCACTGGTGGCCACCCCGCGCCAAGGGGTTTGAGGCCCGATCATGAGCCGCCCCGGTGACTCAGGTGCTGCGGGATCGACCACGATGCCAAGCCTGTAAGGAGCTGCCCCTTGCGCCAGAAAGAGTGCGATATCGCCCCCATTATTGACATAGGCGCGCCCAAGTCCCGGAACGTCGGTCATCGCCGCAAGTATGGCCGAAGCCCCGGCCCCGGCCACAGCCGCCATTGGCGTGACGAAAGCGGGCAGATGCGCGCGCGCGGCACGGGCCATGGCGCGCGCCACCCGGCCTTGCAAAGGGCACTCTGGCAAGGGTCTGACGGGTTGGCGTAAAAGCGGCAGTTCGGACACAAGCTCGGACAGGAGGCTGTCGAAGCGGGTGATGGCCTGACCATAGGCAGTCTGGACCGAGAGGGCTGGGCCGTCTGCGTCCACGATCATGTCGATCGGCCCGTGCTGCAGATGCAGCCGCCCGTCGGCAAAGTGCCGGTGGACAGGGCCTGTGCCGGTCATTCGGCGGTCCAGCCGAAGCGGTGAGGCAGCACCGGCCAGCGTGCGGGATCGCTTGCGCGGCCAAGATGGCGAAGCCCACCCTGCGCCACCCCGGTCACGTCATCCAGCGCACGGACCGACTCCATATGGCCGCCAAGGGCCGCGTAGTCAGACAGGCGCAGGGTGAATTCGATCGGAGCGACAAGTGCGGGGGTGGGCACGTAGCCGAAGGAATTTTCCGGCATTTGCATCACATCGACCATATAGGTGATCCCACCACCCGGCCAGATATAGACCTCGGCGCCGCCGGAGGTGACATGGGTCAGGGTCTCGCGCACCGAGCGGGTCAGCTTGACAGGGTTTTCCGTGACCCCGGCCCGGAGAGATCCGCCCGCGCCACCGATGAACACCACCGAACAGAGGGCGGGTTCGCAATTTTCCTGCACACGGGCCACCGAGGCTGCGACAGGATCGGGCATCGGG
The DNA here is from genome assembly GCF_000170875.1 of Roseobacter sp. AzwK-3b. Taxonomy (NCBI): domain Bacteria; kingdom Pseudomonadati; phylum Pseudomonadota; class Alphaproteobacteria; order Rhodobacterales; family Roseobacteraceae; genus Roseobacter; species Roseobacter sp. AzwK-3b. The sequence continues at coordinate 99,595 of NZ_ABCR01000002.1, read as the reverse complement.
CTGGGAACGGGCCGCAGATCGGCGTCGAGCTCGTAATAGGCGGCGTGATCGCCGGTGGTCGAGACCATCAGCATCCGCAGTCCCGGCCATGCGGTCTTGGCGTCGAAACGGTCGATGATCGACAGGGGGTCGACAATGTCGGTGCCGCCCCAGCCCTGCCCCGGCTCGGCCACGCGGAAATAGCGGCCCGGGGTGCTTTTGTGGCCCTTGATGCGAATACCCGTGGGCGGCACGTCCAGAAGCTTGCCGGCCTGGTGCTCGGAGAGAACCCCGGTGATGTGGTCGTCCACGACAACCACCTCGTCGAGATGCCGGAACCATTGCTGGGCAAACATCCCGATGGCCGCCGATCCGCACCCGACACGCATCCGCTCTTCGCGCTCGCCGTCGATCACGGGCGGCTTGCCGGCCTCGACCACGAGGCTGACACCGTCATCCACGGTCAGTTCCACCGCCTGACGGTTGCACAGGTGGAGCAACGCCTCGCAGGTGGCGCGGCCCTCTTTCTTGCTGCCGCCGGTGAGATGATGCACCCCCCCGAGGCTCATCATCTGGCTGCCGTATTCCGCCGTGCTGACATGGCCTACCACTTCGCCGTTATAGCGCACCGAGGCGGTTTCGGGGCCAAGATGGCGGTCGGTGTCGATCTTGAGCTTGACGCCGCAATAGGAAAAAATGCCTTCGGTGACCACGGTCACCATGTCGATGCCATCCATCTGGCTCGAGACGATGAAGGGCGCGGGCTTGTAATCGGGATAGGTGGTGCCTGCGCCCACGGCGGTCACGAAACGGTCCGAGGTGTTGACGATCTCGCCACCCCAGTCGCGGCCGTTATCAAGAAAGCTGACCAGTTCGCCGCCATCAGAGGCCATGCGATCCAGGATCACCAGAGGATCGACGCGGGTCAGAATCCCATCGACATTGGCGTAGCGATCACAGGCGCCGGCCCGCCCTTCGGCGATGTAGCACAGGACAGGACAGGCATCGCAGCGGATCTTTTCGGGCTTCTCGCGGCGCGGACGGCCCGAGACGGGCGGGGGTGCGGGGGTGTCACTCATGCTGCGCTCATCTTCTGGCGGACTGCAGGGCACGCAGCACCTTGTCAGGTGTCGCCGGCATATCGCGGACCACGGCGCCGGTCGCATCACGCAATGCGTTCAGGATCGCGGGCGCGGTGGGAATCAGCACCTGCTCGCCGATCCCCTTGGCACCGAACGGGCCATGCGCGTCCGGGTCTTCGATCAGGATCGAGTCCACCCGGGGCACATCGCCCACGGTCGGGATCAGGTAATCATGCAGGTTCTCGGTGCGCCCGGGAATGAACTCTTCCATCAGGGCAAGGCCGATCCCCTGGGCCGATCCGCCCTCGATCTGGCCTTCGAGAAGCGTCGGGTTGATCGCGCGGCCCACGTCATGCGCGCAGACCAGATCGCGGACGCGGATGGTGCCCAGTTCGATATCGACGTCGATTTCCGCAAGATGCGCGCCCCAGCCATAGGCGGCATAGGGTTCGCCCTGTCCGTTCTCATCAAGCGGCGAGGTGGGCGGATCAAAGGTTTCCTCGGCCATCAGCACATAACCGAAGGCGTTTTCCTGACCCGCCAGCGTCGCCAGATCGAAAGCCGCAGATCCGGCGGAAATCACGCTGCCGGCAAGCTGCAACTGCGCATCATCGCCCGCATTGAGCCTGCGCAGGAGCTGCGCCCTGAGCGCCGCCCCGGCCCTGAGCGATGCCGCCCCCGAAACGAAAGTCTGCCGCGAAGCGGATGTCTTGCCCGCATCGGGCGTCAGATCGGTATCGGCGCCCACCAGCGTGAAGGCCGAGACCGGCAGGCCAAGCGCCTCGGCACAGATCTGGGTGATGACCGTGTTGGCCCCCTGCCCGATATCCATCGCGCCCTGATGCAGAACCAGTGTGCCGTCGGCCTTGATGCCCACGCGGATCGTGGACGGATTGGGCAGCGAGGTGTTGCCGCAGCCATACCACATGCCCGCGACACCGACACCGCGCCGCAGCGCGCCGCCTTCGGCACTTTGCGCCGCATTGAACGCAGCCGCCGCCGCGCGCCTTTCGGCCCATGCAGGGCGCAGAGCTTCAAGACAGGCGCGGATCCCGACACCTTGGGAAAAGACCTGTCCGGTCACCGTGGGCTGACCCGTCTCCAAGGCGTTCCGGATGCGGAATTCGAGCCGGTCATGACCCAGTGCATCGGCAAGTTCATCAAAAAGCGCCTCTTGCGCGATGGAGCCTTGCGGGACGCCGAAGCCCCGGAAGGCACCCGCTGGCGCGCAATGGCTATGAATGGCCGCGGCGCGCGCCTCGTAGGCGGGCAGAAAATAGGGGCCGGAGGCATGCACCGGCACCCGGTTGGCCACGGTCGGCCCCCAGGACGCATAGGCGCCCGTGTTGAAACTTGCCGCAACCGTCATGCCCAGCAACCGGCCTTCGGCATCGGCGCCGATGCGCGCGGTGATCTGCGACGGGTGCCTTTTGGTGGTCGTCATCATCGACTCCCGGCGGCTATAGACCATGCCGCAAGGTGCGCCCGTGACCCAGGCCGCCAGCGCGAGATAGGGCTGAAGCGAAAGATCCAGCTTGGCCCCGAAGCCCCCGCCGACCGAAGAAGGCAGGATGCGGATCGCCTCGCGCGGCAGGTCCATGATGAGCGCCAGATCCTCGAGGTCCATATGGGGCGCCTGCGTGCAGGCCCAAACCTCGATCCGGTCTCCGACGCGGCGGGCATAGCCGGCTTCGGGTTCGATATAGGCGTGTTCGATGAAACCGGTGGTAAATGTGGCCTCGACCACCGCCGCCGCTTGCTGGAGGGCGTCTTCGGGCGCACCACGCCGCACGAAGCCTTCGGTCAGCAGGTTGCCGGGCCGCCCCTCATGCAGCAACGGCGCCCCTTCGGCGCGGGCCGAGGGAATATCGAGCACGGCAGGCTGTTCCTCCCATGTGACGGGGAAGTGACACAGATCGAGACGCTCGACCACATCGCGCGGGCCGATGATGGCGGCGACCGGCTCTCCCTTGAAGCGCGCGACATCCTCGGCGAAGACGGGCTGATCGGCGAAGGGCGGAATGACGCCATGGCAGTTGCGACCGGGAATATCCGCGGCGGTCAGGACTGCGCGCAGGTCCGGGTGGGCCGAAGCCCAGGCCGCGATATCGCCGAAGGCGAAGCCCGCATGGTGATGCGGGCTGCGCACCAGACGCACCGCGAGCGTTCCCTCGGGCCAGCCATCCGCCCCGAAAAGATCGGTCCCAAGAACCTTGGGCAATCCATCGAGCCGCTCGATCCGCGCGCCCACGGCCCCATCGGGCGGGGTGACATCCGCGCCGCCGCAATCCATGACGGCGGAAACGATCTTGCTGTAACCGGTGCAGCGACACAGGACGCCCGACAGCGCCTCTTCGACCTCTGGCCGGGTTGGGTGCGGCACACGACGCAGCAAGCCTTCGGCCGCCATAAGCATCCCCGGCGTGCAGATGCCGCATTGCGCCGCGCCGTGGCGCTGAAACGCGCGCTGCAGCTTGCCCGGCACACCGCTGGACGGGGCGAGCGCCTTGACCGTCTCGACCACGCGACCCTCGGCGCGGGCGGCGGGCATGAGGCAGGCACAGATCGGCGCACCATCCAACAGCACCGTGCAGGCGCCGCAATCGCCCGCATCGCACCCCACCTTGATCTCTTCGCAGTCAAAGGCATCGCGCAAGGCCGCACTCAGCCGTGCCGCGGGGGCAACGACGCCCTCGCGCGGCGCGCCGTTGAGGGTCAGGGACAGGGTGATGCGATTGTCCGTGTCAGCGGCGGGCGTCGCGGGGGCGATCCTGTTCATCGGCGCTCTCCTGTCTCAGTTGTCCATGCAGCGCGCAAGCGCCCTGCGCACAAGCACCGGCACAACCGCTTCACGATAGGCTGCCTCACCCCGCACATCGGTGATCGGGGTCAGGCCTTCGATCAATTCGGGGCGCACCGCGCTTGTCAAATCCTTGGTTCGCGCGCCCACCAGTGCCGCTTCGAGCGCCCGCAGCCGCTGCGCCACCGGCGCACAGGAGCCGACCGCGATCGCCGCGCGCGCGATACGGCTGGACGCGTCGAGCTGCACATGGGCGGCGACCATTGCGATCGAGATGACGAGGTATTTGCGCGCGCCGAGCTTCACGAAAGCGGAGCGCCCGGGCAATGCGGGCAGATGCAAGGCCGTGACGATCTCGCCCTTGTTGAGGTCCACACGGCGCACTCCGGTCACGAAAGCCTCCAGCGGCAGGCGCCTTTGACCTTCGGGACCTGCGATTTCGACCTCGGCCCCCAGAGCCATCAGCGCCACGGTGCCATCCGCAGCAGGCGAGGCATTGCACAGATTGCCGACCACCGTCGCGGCATTCTGGATCTGCGGCGAGCCGACTTCGCGCCCGGCTTCTTGCAAAGCCAAAAAGGCCGGGCCCAGATCCGCCGCCTGCAGATCCGACCAGGTGGCCAATGCGCCGATGCGCAGACCGCCTTGGGGGCGGGTGATATCGCGTAGCGCAGACAGTCCGGTGATATCCAGCAGGTTGGCATGCTGAACGTCTTCAGCCAGGGAAGGGTAGATATCGGTCCCGCCCGCAACGATCCTCAGCTCGGGATTTGCCTGCAGGGCGGCCAGCGCCTCGGGCAGCGTTTGCGGACGAAGATACTGCGTCAAGGATACTTCTCCCATTCTGGCCGTCCCATTCTGGCCCGGGCAGGATTCGGCGCGTTTCGGGGCGCGCCTGCCGCCTCAGCCTTGCTTAAATCTTACAGAGCCTCAGGATTCCGACAAGATATTTTTCGATCCCATACCAACAATATATGCATCGACTTTTGATCTGATGATGTTTTGAGCAGTGGATATGGCCCTTTTTGAAAGTGATTTTGACCGAAAAAGAGAGGGAATACGGGACGACCCAAGCGACTGATGATTATTTATCTTGTTTGTCTGCATACATGTTTGACAAGTTATTCAAGGTTGCTGATTTCGTGCTCCCATGATCCGCGCATGGCGCGGAGGTTCACAAACACGGATCGCGGAAGAGCATGATTATAAGGTCATCGCCGCAGATTGGCCGCCCCCCTGCGCCACGCCCCTATCCAGGGCTGCAGCCGATGCACTGTCAGCGCCATGGCGGCGATCAACACCGTGCATATCAGGATCTTGGAAACGGTGCCCATCGTGCCCTCGATCAGGATCGCATGGGCCACGCTGCCGACGACCACAACCAAAGCCCATGTGACATGGGCAAGGCGCCATAGCTGTGGGCGCAGGCGCAGTTTCTTGCGAAACCCGGCCAAGAGCGCGGCCGCGATCAAGGCCCACATCGCGATCACGCCGAACACCGAGAACGCCGTCGGCGCCGTGAATGTCAGCGCATCGATCATGTCCGGAGGGCTTGTGATCCACAGGCCCACGACATGCACGGCGATGGCGAACAACAGCGCCACGCCGGTCCAGCGATGCACCCTGCGCCCGACGGCCATCGGCAAACCGGGAAGAAGCCCGGAGGCCAGCAATGGCTGCAAAAGCAGGATCGACAAGGCGATGACGCCGGCGAACCCCGCCACGACATAAGTGGCGCTTCGGTATTGCAGGAACTCGCTGCCCGTCGCGACGATCACGGGCACGACCATCACACCGGCAAGCAGGCTCCAGACCAGAAGCGCCCTGAGGACAGTCACGATCAGGCAGGTTTCAGCACGAAATGCGCGCTGAGGCTGGTATCGCGGGGGCTTGGCATGACAGGGCGCAGAAACACCGTCTCGAACGTGCCGCTGTCATAGGCAAGATGCGCGTGAGGTTGTCCGAATGCCGGCACGATCTGCGGCATCTCGAGTTGGAATTCACCGTCCGCGTTGGTCAGCGTTGCGCCGTGGCTGTGGGGGTCACGCTCGAACCCTTCGGTGGTATGCGCCCAGATCTGGATGCGAATGCCCTCGAGCGGCGCACCATCACCCGCACGGCGCACGGTGCCTGACATCAGGAAGCCCCCGCCACCGATCCGTTCGACAATGGGCGCTCCGGGCAAGTAATTGTTCGATCCGCCGCGCATTGAGTCCGTTGGAGCAAGACCCTGCGCCCAAACGGGCGACATCAGGCCTGTGCCGGTTGCCATCAGTGTCGCGGCCCCTGTCTTCATGAGGGTCCGGCGGCCAATCCTGTCTTTGGTCATGGGTAAGCCTCTTTGGTTTGAACAGGTTCATTCACCGCATGATAGTGCAAATCGGCGGTTCGGCATCATGGCTTGTCGGCCACCCACAAGGTTGTGAAGAGATCAAAAACCGGTGGTCACGATGTCGCCAGACGGCTTTCCAGAAGTTCGCCGCGTTCCTCGAGCAGGGGATAGGCGACCATCGCAAAGCTGGTGTTGAGCATCTTCAGAGAGCGCAACAGATCGAGGTGAATGGCGCTGGTCTCAAAGGTCTCGGTCAGGCCCTTGCGGAGCCGTTGCAGATGGGCGCGCTGGAGTCGTTGCTCGAGATCGCGCACCCGTTCTTTCTGCTCGACGAGTTCTCGGGCCAGACCGACATCCTCGGACATCAGCACGGAAATCGCATGCTGCGCATTGCGCAGCACCACGTCATGAAAATCGGTCAGTTCGCGCCATCCATCCGCGGAAAATTGCAGATCCTCGATGTCCTTGGACCGCGCAAGTTCGACCATCTTACGCGCAACGACATCCGCGCCGGCCTCGAGATTGACCGCGATCGTCGAGAGATCGAAGGCACGGTTTCCGGTGACGTCATCCTTGCTGCGGACACGTGACAGATAGGTTCGGATATCAAGCGAGATGCGGCTGACATTCTGAAATTCGGCACGGTATCCCTTTGCGGTCGTCTCATCATAGGTCTCAAAGAGCCGCAGGGCGTCACGCAGCATGATCTCGCATCGGTGGCCCATCTCGACAAGTTCGCGTTGGGCGCAGCCGAAAGCCCGCACCGGCTGATGCAAGACCGACATATCAAGGGCTGAACGCCATTCGCCGGGCGACGGGTTTTGGGCAGGGTCGCGCACGAGTGTTGTCGCGATCCGCATCAACGGACCGACAAACGGAAGGCTGATCAGGAGCAGCGCCAGATTGAAGAGCACATGGAGGTACAAGGCAAGTTGACCCGCATCCGCGCCCTGCAGTCCGGTTGCTGCATCGAACTTGACCAGCAGGGCCAAAGCCGCAGCGGCACCGCCACCGCGCAGAAACAGATTGCACCAAACCACCCTTCGCACTGCGCTGTTGGCCTTCAGCGTGAGCACGAATGCAACCACCGATCCCCCCAGATTGGCGCCGAGCACCATGGCCAGAGCCGCCTCGAGCGGCAAAAGCCCTTGCGTGGCCAAAGTGGCGAAAAGAAGCACCGCCGCGACGCTTGAATGCACAAGCCAGGCGAACATGGCCGCGAGAAGGAATGCGACCGTCACATCTTTGGCAAGATAGAGCACCAGGGTCTCGGCGCCCGCGAGATCGGTCAGCGGCAAGCTGGCATCACGGATCAGGTCGAGCGACAGGAAGATCAGCGACAGCCCGATCAGAATACGGCCGATCTGACGCATGCGGCGGGCCGAGCTACGCAGGAAAATCATCACCCCGGCCAGCAGCAGAAGCGGTGTCACGATCGCGATCCGGGAATTGAGCATCAGTGCCACGAGCGATGAACCAAGATCCGCGCCAAGCATGATCGACAGGCCCGCGACGCTTCCCATGGCCCCAGTGGACACGAAGCCGGCCATGAGAACCGCCACAGCCGTGGAACTTTGCATCAGCACGGCCGTTGACGCGCCTGACAACGCGGCGGCAAAGCGGTTGGAGGTGGATCGGCGCAGCCAGAGCCGCAATTGCCCGCCGAAGGCACGTTCGAACCCGGTTCGGACAAGGCGCACCGCCCATATCAAGAGTGCCGCAGCGGCGGCCATGTTGATGATGAACAGGGCGGGTGTACTCGCCATTATATCTCCGGGTTCTGGCCTCGTGTGCCTTGTTTTCGGGTCGTCTCAGAACTTGAACGGGCCGGTACCATGATCAAGCGGCACTGCGGTCCAGACCCAGTCAGGGCCGATGTCGATCACCGCAAAGCCTGTGGGCCCCGTCATGAAGCCGATGGGGGCGTCCTCGCGGCGGTCGAGCGCGAAGGCGCTGCAGGTCGATGGCGCGGTGACGACCGTGTGCGGACCAAGCGCGCCGTGATGGACGCCATGCACATGGCCGGCCACGATCCGCACCGGCGCGGTGCGCCGTTCAAGGACCGCCGCAAGCTCATCGGAGTTTTCCAGCCCGATCGCATCCATGAAGCGAATGCCTGTGCGCAAGGGCGGATGATGCAGCGCCACCAAAACAGGACGGTTCCCTGATGCATCGAGCGCGTTGGCCAGCACCGAAAAGCTTTCGGGGCGCAGTCGTCCGCCGCCCTGCCCTTCGACCAGCGTATCGAGACCGATGACCGTGGTGCCACCCATGTCGAAATGCCAGTCGATGAGGCCGGTGGGCGGCATCGTCGGCAAGTCGCCAAAGGCACTGCGCAAGGTGTCCCTGCAATCATGGTTACCGGGAACGACAAGCAGCGGCAGACCCAGCCTGTCCAGCTCGGAGCGCGCAAGATCATAGCTTTCGGCACTGCCGTCATCGCTGATGTCACCCGTCACCAGCAATGCTTCGATCGGGCCAATGGCGTCGAGCCGAGCAGCGATCGTGTCGATCGCACCGCGCAGCAGGCCCGGTGTGTCAAGCCGCCCGGACGCCAGAGCACCGGGGGCCACGATATGCAGGTCCGATATTTGCAGGAGGCGCGCCATCGCTATTTGATCCCCGCGCGCAGGAACGCCTGGACGAATTGCCGCTGGAAGACGAGGAACGCAATCAAAAGCGGGGCCACCGACATGATCGTTGCCGCCGAGATCACGCTGATATCCACGCCGTTCTCGGGTGCTGCGAAGATCGACAGACCGACGGTCAGCGGCCGTGTATCCGGCGAGTTGGTCACGATCAGCGGCCAGAGGAAATTGTTCCAATGGGTCGACACGGACACAAGGGCATACGCAAGGTAGGTGGGGCGTGCCAAGGGCACATAGACCCGCCACAGGATACCGAACCAGCCGCAGCCTTCGACGCGGGCAGCCTCGTGCAGCTCGATCGGGACGCCCTTGAAGGCCTGCCGCATCAGGAAGATACCGAAGGCGGACGCCATGTAGGGCATGCCAACGCCCAGGATCGTATCGAACATGCCAAGCCGCGAGACCATGACGTAATTCTCGACGATCAGAACCTCGGGCAGAATGAACAGTTGCATGAGCACGAGAATGAACACGATGTCCCGGCCCGGAAAGCGCACCTGCGCAAAGGCGAAACCGGCAAGGGTCGTGACGAAGAACTGCCCGATCAGAATGACGGTCACCAGCAAGAAGGTATTGAGGAAATACCGCAGCCACGGCGCCCCGTCCCATGCCGTCCTGAAATTGTCGAGCGTCCAGGGCGCCGCGAGGTTGAAATTCACCGCGTCCGACGTGGTGTGAAACGCTGCCCAGAATGCGAACACCAAGGGCGAAATCCAGATCACTGCCAGCAACAGGGCGCCAAAACTCTCGATATATCGTGACAGGCCGCTCATTGGTAATGTGTCCGTTTGTCGAGAATGGTGAATTTGATACCTGCGACGACGCCGAGCACCACAAGGATCATGATCGTCATGGCAGCGGCCTGAGGCGCATCGAAGAAGGCAAAGGCCATCTCCCAGATATAATAGAGGATCAGCTTGGATGCATCGTTCGGGCCACCCTTGGTCAGGATGAACAGGTGGTCGATCAGCTTCACGGAATTGATCAACGCGTTTACCATGATGAACAAGGTTGTCGGCATCAGCAGCGGCAGCACGATCCTGCGCGTATAGGTAAATCGGCTGGCCCCTTCGATATCGGCGGCTTCCTTGAGGTCTTCGGGAATGGTCTGCAGGGCCGCGAGGTAGAAGATCATGAAGAACCCGGCTTCTTTCCAGATCGTCACGATGATCACGGCCCAAAGCGCCGTTTCAGGCTGGCCCAGCCAATTGACCGTTGGCAGGCCGAACAGCGACCCGATCTGATCCAGAACGCCAAGCCCCGGCGTGTAGAAAAACAGCCAAAGGTTCGCCGCGGCGATCATCGGCAGAACCGTCGGCGTGAAATAGGCGGTTCGCACGAAACTGCGCGCCGGGATCTTGGAATTGGCCCACAGAGCCATTCCAAGCGCAATGGCGATGGACAGCGGGATCGTCGCCCCGGCGTAGATGAGATTGTTCGTGACCACCTTCCAGAACGTGGGGTCGGCAAAAAGGTCGGTGTAATTCTCGGTTCCGACGAATTCGCTTGGGCGGCGGCGGGTTCCACGGCTGAACACGCTTGTCCAGAGGGTGGCAAGGGACGGATAGAAGGCGAAAGCCGTGAGAAGGATCATGGCGGGCGACAGCAACAGCCAGCCGTAAATGGCCTGTCTGCGGCGTTCGATATTCACGTGCTTTGCCATGCAATCCGGCCTTTCGCCCTGACGGGAACGGGCGCCAGGCCGTAACCTGGCGCCCGATGAAGATTAACGGTAGTCCTTGAGAAGACGCTCGGCGGCGGCCTGCGCTTCGGCCAGGGCGTCAGCTGGCGACTTGGCATCCGTCAGCGCTGCCTGGATTGCATTGTTCAGCCCATCGCGGACCCGCGCCGTTTCGAAGGTCGAGAATTCGGCAACGGCGTTTTCAAGCTGATTGCGCGCGACCAGAGCGGGCGGGAATTCCACCGTATAGGCTTTGAGCGCTTCCGTCTCGTAAGCGGCGGGCGACACGCCCATATAGCCCGTGGCAATCGACCATTCCGCGGCCTGCTCGGGCGCGGTCATGAACTCGATCAGTTTGAGGGCGGCGGCGCGCTCTTCGTCGGTCGTGTCCTGGAAAACATAGAAGTTTCCACCGCCGGTCGGCGATCCGGGACGCACATTTGCCGGAAGTTCGGCAACGCCGAAATCAAAGCTTGCGCTGTTCTTGACTGCGGTCAGGTTGCCTGTGGAGTGCCACATCATAGCCGTCTGACCTTCGAGGAAAGCCTGACGCAGGGTGCCCCACTCGACCGTGCCGGTCGGCATGATGCCATGTTCCGCCGACAGGGACTTCCAGAACTCCAGCGTCTCAACCACGGCAGGATCGGCGAAATAGGTTTCGAGGCCATCCCCGGACATCAGCTCCTTGCCGTTCTGAATGGCAAGGGCCTGGAACATCCAATAGGGGTAGCCCGTGGACGGGATCATCAGGCCATATGTGTCACCCTTGGTCAGTGCCTTGCCCATGCTGACCAGTTCCTCCCAGCTTGTGGGCGGGGCTTCGGGGTCAAGGCCTGCCTCGCGGAACATGTCCTTGTTGTAATAGGCCACGATCGTCGACCGCTGGAACGGGATACCCCATGTTTTGCCTTCGATCCGGCTATTGGCCATCAAGGCGGGGTAGAAGCTGTCGAGCCATGCCGTATCCACACCTTCGATGTCCTCGAAGGCGACAATCGTTTCCTGTTCGATCAGATCATAGGCGTCGATCGAGAACATGACCGCCAATTGCGCAGGCTCGCCCGAGGCGATGGCCGAAAGGGCGCGCACACGGGTGTCGTCGTAATTGCCCGAATAGATCGCGTTGACCTTGATATCGGGGTTTGCCTCTTCGAATTTCGCGACGATTCCATCGACGACTTCGGTCAGCGCGCCGCCGACGGCGATGGGGTAATACATCGTCAGTTCGGTTTCGGCAGCAACCGGTGCGGCAATCATGGTTGCCATGGCAGTGGACAGTCCGATCTTCCTGATAGTGTTCATGATGGTCTCCCTTGGATTGAACACGTGCGGGTGCGCCGGCCGTCAGGCCGACACGCGTTTTACGTGGTTGGTTCGATTTCCGTCTGCGTCGAAAAAATGCAGATCCTCGTCGGCAAAATCTATTTCCAGCTCCTCTCCAGTTGGAATGGTCTGCAGCCCGGGCATCGAAATGGTCAGTCCCTTGGCCGCGGGATGCGTCAGCCCCACGAATGTCTCGGATCCGAGGAACTCGCATTCTGAAACGAGGCATTTCAGCCGGCCCTGACCCGCCTTGGCCAAGCTCAGGCTCTCGGCGCGCAGGCCGATCTTTGCGGCGCCTTCAAAGCCGGGCAGAGCCGAGCCTTCGACAAGCGCCATCGGCGGGGACCCGACAAATTCGGCGACAAAGGTGTTGGCGGAGCGGTAATACAGGCTCTCCGGTGCGCCGACTTGCTGAATACGCCCGTCCTTCATCAGGACAACGATATCGGCCATGCTCATGGCCTCGGTCTGATCGTGGGTGACGTAGATCACGGTGATCCCCAGATCGACCTGCAGTTTCTTGATGTCCTTGCGCACCGAAGCGCGCAGCTTTGCATCGAGGTTCGACAGCGGCTCATCCATCAGGCAAAGCGGCTGGTTTGCCACGATCGCGCGGGCCAGTGCCACGCGCTGACGCTGGCCACCCGACAGCTCGCCGGGCTTGCGCGCCTCATAGCCGAGCAAGCCGGTAATCTCGAGCGCGCGACGCAGCTTTTCGCGCCGTTCCGCAGCTGCGACCTTGCGGACCTTGAGGCCGAAGATCACGTTTTCGGCGACACTGAGATGCGGAAAAAGCGCATAGGACTGGAACACCATGGACAGGTTACGCTCGGATGGCGCGGCCGTGGTCACGTCCTTCCCGTCGATGATGATCCGCCCCTCATCCGCGAGCTCCAACCCCGACAGCAGCCGTAGGGTCGTGGACTTGCCACAGCCCGACGGCCCGAGAAGCGCCACGAAAGACCCGCGCGGAATGGAAAGGGAAATGTCCTCGACACCAAGCTGGCCATTCCAGCGTTTGGCCACGCCATCCAATTGAACGAACGCGTCTTCCATCATTCGGCCTCCTCTGCAAACACGATCCGCCCGCCCAAAGGCTCGATCAGATGGTGAAACTGGTCAGACGGCGGGCGGTCGCAGATGATGGTGTCCAACTCCGAAAGACTTCCGCCAACGGACGGGGCAAGCCGTCCGAACTTGCTGCGGTCGATCACGAGGATGGATTTTTGCGCGTTGCGCCACATCTGATAGGTGGCGCGAACCTCGGCCTGGTGAAACTCCAGAAGCCTGCCATCAGGGTCGATGCCGGCGGTGCCGAAGATCGCGAACTCGGCCCTGTAACGGCTGAAGAACTCCACGACCTCCTCTCCGACGAAATCACGGTCAGGAAGACGGATTTCACCGCCAGGCACGATGATGCGGTTTGATATCTCTTCGCTGAGCGCCATCGCCACGCTCAGGTTGTTGGTGATGACCGTCAGTTCCTTCTTGCGGTGCAGCGCACGCGCGACGCTTAGGGCCGTTGAGCCGATCGAGATGAAGATGGTGGAGCCATCAGGGATCAGCGCAGCGGCACTGCTGGCGATGGCACGCTTGCCGACAAGATTGGTGCCAGCGCGCTGATCGAAAGGGGTATTCCCCCGACCCTCTGCCAGCTCGATGCGCCCATGCGAGCGCTGAAGGGCCTGCCCGTCGCAGAGCGTATCAAGGTCACGCCGGATCGTCTGCATGGACACGCCGAACATCTCGGCCAGCGCGCCAACGCTCATGCCGCCCTGCTCTTGCACGACCTGCTGTATCAAATCGCGTCGCCGGATTTTCTTCGACGCCATGACCGACTCCCCCCGTTTTGATTGATTGTTGGCGAATAAAAACCACAAAGCAACATTTATTTGGATCGCCCGCCGTTACCCAGACACACCATTTATCCGAAGTACGCTATTTTATTGCGCTGCACCCTGCGACTCGGGGGATACATTATGGATGTAACAACAATATTAAATGTAGCTTTGTGGTTTTCACTTTTATTTTCCAGAAGGCGTTGTAAGTTTGAAAAGGTCAGGGCAGGCACGTGCAAACGTCGCGTCGCGATCTTTCGACGCTTGAAGGGGATGCGCCACTCATATGGATAATGTCGCCACCATATTCGATCGCTACGAAGCCGTTCGACACCGTCTGCCGTCTGCCGAGTTTTCCCCGGGAACGACGGCGATCACCTCCTTGCGTGACATCGCCGACCAGGCGGACGCCTTCATTTTCGATGCCTATGGGGTGCTCAATATCGGGGAAAGCGCCATTCCGGGCGCGTCGGACCGTCTGGCCGATCTGCGCAAGTCCGGGCACCAGATTCGCATTCTGTCCAATGCGGCAAGCTACAATCACGAGGGGGCGCTCACCAAATTTCAGAAGCTGGCGATGCATGTTCGAAGCAACGAGATCGTCACGAGCCGTGATGCCGCCTTGGCAAGACTTGAGACCGGGCTTTGGGGCTGCATCGCCGCGCCACAGGATGATCTGTCGGACATCCCGGTGCCAACTCGCCGCTTGGTGGATGATCCCGCCTGCTATGATCTGGTCGACGGGTTTCTGTTCCTGTCGACCGAAGCATGGTCGGCCGGCAGGCAGGAAACCCTGGAAGCATCGCTGCGAAAGACCCCAAGGCCACTCATCATCGCGAATGCCGACCTTGTTGCACCGCGTGAACATGGTTTTTCCCTCGAACCCGGCTATTTCGGGCACCTGCTGGCGGATCAGGGCTTTGACGACATCCGGTTCTTTGGGAAGCCTTTTGCACAAGTCTACGACATGATCGAAGCCTCTCTGCCCGGAATCGCGCCGGATCGTATCGTGATGTGTGGCGACACCCTGCATACCGACATTCTGGGTGCGGCCGCCCGCGGGTGGAAAACCGTTCTTGTGGAGATGGACGGGCTGTTTTCAGGTCACGACGCCAGCACCTATTGCAGCCGGTCGCAGATATATCCGACCTGGACATTGTCGCGGATATAAAGGCCGATCGACCGACCACATTGCTGGATTGACGGCTGAGCTGGGGTGGATCGTGCAACAGGTTGCTGACGCGCGTGCAGGCCAAGGGTCACAGCCCGTGACAATCCAGAGAAATGCAGTTTAAGTGACGGCCGTTGCTGGCGCTGACTGACAAGGAATAGATCGAATGAGCAAACTCTTCTCGCCGTGGATGCTTGGGCCGATGAAGCTTGAGAACCGGATCGTCATTGCGCCGATGTGTCAATACTCCGCCGTCGACGGGAACGCTCAGGATTGGCATATCATCCATCTGGGCAACCTGGCCCTGTCGGGCGCCGGAGTGCTTGTGATCGAGGCAACGGCCGTCTCACCAGAAGGGCGGATTACACCGAGTGATTTGGGCCTGTATTCCGACGAGAACGAAACTGCGCTGAAACGCGTGATGGACGCGGTCACAAAGCACGCGATCTCGCCCATGGTCATACAGCTTGCCCATGCAGGGCGTAAGGCTTCCAGTCAGACGCCATGGGAGGGCGGAGCACAGATCCGCCCGGATGAGCCCGGTGGCTGGAAAACGGTCGCCCCCTCGGCCTTGCCCCATGCATCAGGAGAGGACGTGCCGCTGGCGCTCGACGAAGCGGGTCTGGAGAAGGTTCGGAAAGATTTCGCCGCGTCTGCCTGCCGCGCAGTGGCCCTCGGTTTTCGCGGGATCGAAGTGCATATGGCGCATGGATACCTGCTGCATCAGTTCCTGTCTCCGATCGCAAACGAACGCCTGGATGACTATGGCGGGAGCCTTGAAAACCGGATGCGCTTTCCGTTGGAGGTTTTCGACGCGATCAAGGCCGCCATCCCGGACGATATCCCGGTCTGGGTTCGCGTATCCGCAACGGACTGGGTCCCGGGTGGCTGGGACATAGAGGACACAGTTGCTCTGGCCCACCGCATGAAGGAGCGCGGCTGCGCGGCCATTCATGTCTCTTCAGGAGGCGTGTCTCCCAAACAGCAAATCCCACTGTCCGACGGTTATCAGGTCCCTCTCGCTGCGAGAGTGAAGGAGGCCGTGGGATTACCGACCATAGCCGTAGGCCTCATCACCGACCCGGCCCATGCAGAAGCGATCCTGGAGAAAGGCGAGGCTGATGCCATCGCTCTTGCGCGAGGTATGCTCTATGATCCGCGCTGGCCGTGGCACGCCGCAGCGCAACTCGGGGCGGAGATCGAGGCCTCGCCGCAATACTGGCGGTCTCAGCCGCGCCAGTATAAGGCGCTCTTCAAGAATGCAACGGTTGGTCAGAGGTAGGGAGCAGCCACTGAACTTTCCTCGGTTTCGAACCGGAGCCTATTTGGCTTGATATGCCGATTGGCGCGGGTGAAGCGGCGGCCCCTTCGGGTCGCGCGGCGGTTCTCTCGATTGCGAAAAAGGTGTGCGGTGGCGGTTCCGACTTGGGGCTTTGCTTTTGTGACGATTATGCTTTCCTGCGTCGCTTGCTTGGCGCGAACCGGTAGACCTGTGGGAGACCACAACAGGCCACATCTACGGCTATGCCTCAAACAAGCGACGCCCAAGGTATCCGATAGCTGGACCTCAATTGAACATGGAGCGCGCCATGGCGGCGCCTTCCACAAGCGCGGCCAATTTTGCCTGTGACAGCTCTTGTGTCAGGTACTTCATACCGCAATCCGGTGCCGCCACGATATTCGCAGCAGGAATCACGGACGCGGCCGCAACCAATGTGTCTCGCACCTCTTCCGGGGTCTCGGCGGTGTCTCTGCCAAGGTCAAGCGCCCCGATCAGAAACCCTTTCTTCATTCCGGCGATCAGGGACAGGTCCAGCCGTGGCTGCGATACTTCGATGGAAAGCTCGTCAGCCGCGCAATCGTCAAGCTCGCGCAGGAACGAATAGCCCTGAGGTTTCGTCTGATCCATGATGTAGGCATAGCCGAAACACATATGGACCACCGTTCGCCCGGCCGCCCCTTCAAGCGCCTTGTTGATGGCCTTGATGGCAAATAGGCGGGCAGATTCCGGCTCCGCCTGCATATAGGGTTCATCAAGCTGAACGATATCGATCCCGCTTGCGAAGATGTCTGCGATCTCATCCCGCAAGACATCCGCATAGGCAAGCGCCAACGCTTCTTCGTCAGGGTAGTGTTCGTTCAAGGCCTGCATCGCCATCGTGAACGGCCCGGGCAAGGTCATTTTCGTCAGGTGTTTGGTGCAGCGACGCAGGAAAGCAGCCTCGCGGGCCATCACCTGCTCGCGCCGCCGGATCGGGCCAACGACACGCGGCACCACCATCGGACGTCCGCTTCGACCCGTCTTCGTGCCTGGATTATCGAGGTCACGGCCATCCAGTGACGTGGCGAAATGGTTCGAGTAACTCTCGCGGCGCACCTCGCCATCGGTTATAATATCAAGACCAACCTCTTCCTGATCGAGAACAGCCAGACGCGTGGCCGCATCTTGCGCCTCAGCCAGATCAGCCTCGGCCACCTTCCAAAGCGAAAGGTCGCGCACACGCGGCGGGCCCTTGGAGCGCAGCTTCGCGCGATCAATCAGCCAGTCCGGCTGAGGGTAGCTGCCAACGAGGCTCGTCGGGAAGAGTTTATCGTACATGAAGGCCATCCTATCGCTTCAAATTTGGCTCAGGTCGCAGTGTCGTTTCACGCGAAGGTGCTGATTTTTTCTGTCGCCTCACGCACGATCCCGTTCTCGATCGGCAGGCAGCTTTTGGGGAAATCCTGAACGAACTCCACGCCCATGGACCGGGCCTCATCACAAAACCTTGCGAGGACGTCGATCTGAGGGGCGATGAACCGGTCGTGCAGCACAAGAACCGTCCAGTCGTCACGCGCAAGATCGGCAAGCGCACGCTCCATCCAGTGCCTGTGCGGCGGCTGCCAGTCTCCGGGCGCCGACGTCCAGGTGACGACGGTAAAGCCATTCTGTGCAAGATATTCGACCGCCTCGGGACACAAGAGATGCGTTCCCAAAGCGCCTCCCCCATTCGGCCGGAAAAATTTGCGCGGATGCGCCAGCGTGCCAAGCTTCTGCTGTGCCAGGCCAATCTCATCCGCAAATCGGCTTGCGCCTTCTTCGCCACCAAGCGGAGCACCATGCGTAAGGGTGTGGTTGCCGATCCAATGACCTTCGGACATGGCCCGCTCGGCAAGTGCACGCGCGTTCGGATCGTCAAGACGCGCGCCCACCATAAAGAATGTCGCAAGAAACTTGCGCTCGGCCAGAAAGGCCAGAACCGTCTCGGTCGCGCCAAGCCATGGCCCATTGTCAAAGGTCAGGGTCAATCGCTTTGGCATCAGTCAGCCGCCTCGTCGGCATCCTGCAACGCCTGACGCAACAGCTTGCCGGTGCGATTGTAGTGGGTCATCAGCTTTTCGACGGCCAGATCCGCATCCCGAGCCAGCGCCGCCTCTGCAATGCCTTCATGCTCGTCCGTTACACTTCGCGGCGCGGTGCCGCCATATCGCGAAAGATGCCGGTAGCGGCTGTTTTCGTCAAAGAACTGACTGCACAGACGAAGCAACGTCTCTGAGCCCGAACCCGCATTGAGCGCCAGGTGAAACTCGCGGTGACATCCCTCCCATGCCGGATCGTAGGTCTCCGAAGGTGCTATGGACTGCAGTCTGTACAAGGCAACAACGATACCCTCTTCCCATTCAGGGCCACCACGTTCGATGGAAAGGCGCAACGCGCGTTCTTCGACAAAGGATCGCACATGAAGCAGCTCGTCAAACTCGCGGCCACTGATGCCGGCCACACGGAACCCACGCTGATCCTCGCGGACGACAAGGCCATCGGATACCAAGGAACTCAACGCTTCACGAATAGGCGTCGCCCCAACCCCGATCTCCCGGGAAAGATGTTCAATCTTGAGTTTCGTCCCCGGCTTAAGTTTGCCGCTGATGACGGCATCCCGGATGCGCATATGCGTCTCGCTGGTCCGTGAGCGGAACGCACGGGGATTTTCCGAAACCTTTTGCTCCAATCGCATATCACCCTCGATTTTCGTTTTGGCCCGGCTGCGTGTCACCGCAGTTGGACGTCCTCATGCACTGATCCGCTCTGCCACCACAGGATTGCTGATCGTTCCGATCCCTTCAATCTCTACCTCGACGGTGTCGCCATCGCGCATCCAAACCTGAGGGCGACGCGCATGGCCGACACCCCTCGGTGTCCCCATGGCGATCAGATCGCCAGGTTCCAAGGTCATGATCTGCGACAGGATCTCGATGGTCCGGAATGAGCTGAAGATCATTTGATCGGTATTCGAGTCCTGCATGATCTTACCGTTGAGCCGCGTCTGTATCCGCAAACCGCTCGCTTCCTGCGGCAACTCGTCCGCCGTGACGATGCAGGGGCCAAGCGCGCCGGTGCCATCAAAATTCTTGCCCGCTGTCCACTGTGCGGTCAGCCGCTGATACTCTCGGATGCTGCCATCGTTGAACGCCGTGTAGCCAAAAATCACCGAACCAGCGTCAGCGGCGGCCACATGTCGGCAACGGCGGCCAACAACGATGACCAGCTCCGCTTCATAATCCAATTGCTCGGAACATTCCGGCAGGATCATCGGATCTTTTGGCCCGATCATCGAGCTTGCCGCGCGCAGGAACAAGGCCGGGTAATCCGGGACGGCATGCCCGCCTTCCTTGGCGTGATCCGCATAGTTCAGGCCAAGACAGATGATCTTGCCGGGATTGGGGAGCGGCGACAGCAGCCTGCAATCTTTCAGAGAAACGCGCTCGACACCTGGGTCGGACAAACGCTGTCCAAGCGCCTCATGCAGGTCAGGCTCCGCGCCGATGAACTCTAGCATCGTTTCCGGGGCTTTTGAAGAAAGGCTCGCGATATCAATGATATCCGCACCAACAATAGCGCCCAGCCGAACGCGTCCATCTGTTTCATACCTTGCGTAGCGCATCTTCCCTCGCTTGCATGTCTTCGATCAAAAGCAGTCTGCAACTTGTCGCGACTATTATCGATAAAAAATACTTTCTCAATACATTTTCAAAAATATCGATTTTAATTGACTCACGAACGGGCGCTCGTAGAATTCCACCTGCAGCAGTGACGACCTGTCGCACTGCAGGACGAAACAAGGTGCACACACCCGTGCGCCGATTGCGGAGCGCGCAGAAAAAAGCGCGAGGGAGGAACTACAATGACAACTATTCGCAACATGATGGCGGTATCGGTTGCCGCCATGCTTGGCTTGGCGGGAAGCGTTTCGGCGCAGTCCTTTCCCGACAAGCCCATAACCATGATCGTCCCATTTGCCGCCGGGACATCTACGGACACCGTAAGTCGGCTCATCGCCGAGGGCATGTCGCAGGAATTGGGCCAGACCGTCGTCGTCGAGAACCGTGCTGGCGCCGGCGGCAGCGTCGGAACTCAGGACGTGGTGTCCTCCGACTCGGACGGCTACACCATTGCCATGGCCACAGTTGGCACGCTGGCGATCAACAAGTCGATTTTCCCTGAACTGCCATACGACCCCGAGAGTGACGTGACGCCAATTGCGTTTGTCGGCTACACGCCAACCCTTCTGGTGGTCAGTGCTGAGTCCAGTTTCCAGTCGCTCGATGATCTGGTCGAAGCCGCCAGATCAGAGGACGGTGTGACCTTCGCTTCGACCGGCAACGGCACCTCGACTCACCTGGCCGGCGAATTGTTGAAAACGCTCAGCGACACCAACATGATCCACGTCCCATTCGGCTCGGGTGCCGTCGGCCTGGCCGCCGTCATGTCGGGCGAGGTGGATTTCATGTTCAATCATCCAGTCTCCGCCAAGCAAAACGTGGATGCAGGAAAACTCCGGGCACTCGGTGTGAGTGGGGCCGCGGGGTCCGAAGTGGCCCCCGAAGTGCCGCCGATCAATGACAGCTACGAAGGGTTCGATCTTATTGCATGGTGGTTGATGCATGGCCCCGCAGATATGCCCACAGATGTTACGGAAAAACTCAACGCTGCCGTCACGAACGCGCTCGCGTCCGATGCGGTGAGCGAGCATTTCGTCAAAAGCGGCATCTCGAAGGGCGAGATCCCTTTCGCGGAGCTGGAAGGCTTCATTTCGTCGGAAGTGAAGAAATGGGGCGACATAGCCAGCGCCGCCAACGCGCAAGCAAACTGATATCCAGTTTGTCTCCGGTGCCGGATGTGACGCTTAGCATGCGTCACATCAGGCTTCTTGCACTGATCCGCCATGGAAGGCTTGCTGCATGTTGCGTCATCGGAATTTCGCCCATGATCTTTTTTGCCTGACGATCATAGGGTTCGGATTTTTCGTCATCTATGGCGGCCTTGAACTTTCGATCGGCACCATGCGCCGCATCGGTCCCGGATTTTTTCCGCTCGGGCTTGGGACGATCATGGCGATTTTGGGTGTTGGCCTCCTTTTCGAACGCCAGGACGAAAACCGGGATGATACGCGCAATCCGCGGGGCCTGATATTTATCTCGCTTGCCCTCGCTGCGTTCGCCGGTCTGCTGGAAACTCTGGGGCTCTTTCCTGCTACGGCGGCCATGGTTCTGTTGGTCGTGGCTGCGGAACCTGAACGCGTAAGTCTGCCAACGGTTGTGGGACTGATCGCAGGGCTATGGGCCGTAGGATATCTGCTGTTCGTGGTGGTGCTCAGGCTTCCGTTGCAACCTTTGGCACCTGAAATCTGGACGATGATGTAGGCAATGGATCTTTTCTCGAATATCGCGCTCGGTTTTCAAACAGCCTTTACGGTAGAGGCCCTGTTTTACTGTTTTCTGGGGTGCTGCATAGGAACGTTTGTGGGCGCGCTTCCGGGGATTGGACCCATGGTGACCATCTCGGTTGCGCTGCCGCTGACCTTTGGTCTCGATCCGACCGTCGCTCTGATCATGCTGGCCGGTATTTTCTACGGTGCGCAATACGGAGGGTCCATCTCTTCCATTCTTCTGAACTTGCCCGGCACAGCGTCGACGGCCGTGACTGCGCTTGACGGATATCCGTTAGCACAATCCGGCAGGGCGGGCTTTGCTCTGTTCATCAACGCCGTCGCCTCCTTCTGCGGCAGCACTTTGTCCATCCTCGTGGTGATGGCATTCGCCCCGGCGATCGCTGAAATCGCCCTGCGGTTCAAATCCACGGAATACTTCGCCGTCATGGTGCTCGGACTTGTCGCAGCCTGCACCATCGGGGGCGGATCGCCTCTCAAGTCGTTGGTGATGGTGGTGTTTGGCCTCATCTTCGGAATTGTCGGCATGGATATCAATTCCGGGGCCATGCGCTATACCTTTGGCTTTCTCGAATTGACGGATGGAATCAGCCTGATTTCGGTCGCGATGGGTCTGTTCGGTGTTGCCGAAATTGTAAGGAAAATGGCCGGGCCCTCCACGCACACGTCCAAAACGATGATCCAGGACCTGTCGCTCGCCTCGATGTTGCCAAGTCGTGAGGATCTGTCACGCCTCTGGCTGCCAATTCTGCGCGGAACGTCCATCGGCTCGATGATCGGCGCTCTGCCCGGTGCCGGACCGACGGTGGCTTCCTTCATGGCCTACGCCGCAGAGAAGAAGGCAAGCCGCGACCCGGATCGCTTTGGAAAAGGTGCACCCGAAGGCGTGGCGGCGCCCGAAGCTGCCAACAATGCTGCCGTTCAAGCGGCCTTCATTCCGACATTGAGCCTTGGGATCCCGGGCGACGTTGTAATGGCGATCCTGCTCGGCGCCATGATCATGCACGGCGTCATTCCCGGCCCACAGTTCATCGCCAACGAACCGGCGATGTTCTGGGGTCTTCTAGTGAGCTTCTGGATCGGTAATCTCATCCTGTTGTTCCTTAATCTGCCCCTGATCGGCCTGCTTGTAAGGATCATCACGGTACCGTCCCGCATTCTGCACCCTGTCGTGATCTTTTTCATCTGCCTCGGATCATACGTAAGCGGTCGCTGGCCCTCACCTTTTACCCGCTTGTCTGACCTGCGATGCCATGTCCGATGGAGATCGGTGCAGGAGTTTCGCGATGGCGACTACGTTGGAGTTTCTCCGGGATTACGGGGTGGACATAAGGACCAACGGACAGCGACGCTGGCCGGATGAGATAAAGGCTCGGATCGTTGCTGAGAGTTTGCAGCCAGGTGTGAGCGTGAATGCAGTTGCGGCGCGGTATGGTCTTCGGGCGAACCATTTATCGGAATGGCGTAGTCGGGCACGTGATGGCCGGTTGGTTTTGCCTGTGGTTGAAGATGACAGCTTCTGTTTTGCACCGATCGTCGTGTCGGATGGTGGCGGCGGTGCGGATGTGCCGGCTGTCGCCGGGCAGCCCACAAAGCCTGACGGGTTGTCCTGTAAACCCATCGAGATTGCGATAGGTCGTGTGACAATCCGGGTCGATGGCACCACCAGTTCTGACCGGATTGCCGAGATCGTGCGGGCAATCGGGGCGCGGCCATGATGTTCCCGTCAAACCGCGTGCGGGTTCTGGTCTCGACGCAGCCAGTGGACTTCAGGAAAGGTCATGATGGTCTGGCGGCAATCGTGTCATCTGTGCTGCGCAAGGATCCGTTCACCGGCACGGTGTTTGTGTTCCGATCGCGCCGTGCCGATCGGCTGAAGCTTCTTTACTGGGACGGCACCGGTCTGGTGATGGCTTACAAGCGACTGGAGGAGGCAACCTTCACCTGGCCTGCGATCAAGGACGGGGTGATGGCGTTGAACCATGCCCAGTTCGAGGCGCTGTTTGCCGGGCTGGACTGGCGTAAGGTTAAAGCCTTAGAGGCGCGCCCCCCTGCTGCGGCAGAGTGAATCAACCATATGTTTTTGCGTGATTTTACTGGGGCATCTGGGTAGCTATGGCCTATGCAAACTGCCCCGCAACTTGATCTTTCCGCTATCCCGGCTGCGCAACGCGCGGCGGTTCTGGCGTTGATGGAAAAGGTAGCGGCGCTCACAGAAATAACCCAACGGCAAGAGCACCTGATCGCCGAGTTGAACCATGCCCTGCATGGGAAGCGGTCGGAAAAGCTGACCGAGGATGAGCGACAGCTGGCGTTCGAGGATCTGTCCATCGCACTGGCAGAGGTCGAGGTGCAGAAGGAACATCTGGCTGACAGGTCAGGTGACAAGACGACAACCAAGCCTGCGCCGAAGCGCACCATCGGCAATCTGCCGACAGCATTGCCCGCATCGAAGAGGTCATCGAACCCGAGAGCTGATTTGCCCTTGTGGCTGTGGCGTCATGCACAAGATCGGTGAAGACCGCAGCGAGCGGCTGGATATCGTGCCAGCGCAGTTGCGCGTCATCGTCACCGTGCGCCCGAAATACGCCTGCCGGACCTGCACCGACGGCGTGACCCAAGCCCCCGCACCATCGCATCTGATCATGGGCGGCCTGCCGACCGAGGCGACCATCGCCCATGTGCTGGTCAGCAAATATGCCGACCACCTGCCACTATACCGCCAAAGCCAGATTCTGGCGCGGGCGGGTCTTGATCTGCACCGCGCTGTGCTGGCCGATTGGGTGGGTAAGGCGGCGTTCCATCTCAAGCCCGTCGTCGACCGGCTGACCGACCATCTGAAGCGATCCAGCAAGCTGTTCATGGATGAAACCACGGCCCCGGTGCTGGACCCAGGGCGCGGCAAAACCAAAACCGGGTATCTCTGGGCACTGGCCCGCGATGACCGACCATGGGGCGGTGAGGACCCGCCAGGCGTGGTCTACTTCTATGCCCCCGGGCGCGCGGGCCAGAATGCCGAAACATTCCTGACAGGCTTTGATGGCATCCTTCAGATCGACGGATACCAGGGCTACAACCGGCTGACCAAGCCTACCCGCAAGGGCGGCAATCCCATTCGCGTGGCCCATTGCTGGGCCCATGCCCGGCGCAAACTGAACGAAGTCTTTGACCGCGATAGATCAGAGATCGCCGCCGAAGGCCTGCGCCGCATCGCCGGGATCTATGCCGTAGAAGCTGACATTCGTGGCATCTCCCCCGGCCAGCGATTGTCTGCCCGCCAGACCCACAGCGCTCCACTGGTCGCGGCCTTCGGTGATTGGCTGCAGGCTGAGCGACGCAAGGTCTCTGCCAAATCCCGCTTGGGCGAAAAGCTGACTTACATCCACAATCACTGGGACGGGCTGCAGACCTTCTTGGCTGATGGTCGCGTCGAGATCGACAACAACCGCGTCGAAAACATGATCCGACCGATCGCTTTGAACCGCAAGAACTCACTCTTCGCGGGTCACGACGAGGGCGGCATCGCTTGGGGCCGCATTGCCTCGCTCATCGAAACCTGCAAAATCAACGGCGTCGAGCCCTTCGCCTATCTCAAGGCAACCCTCACAGCGATCGCCAATGGCCACCCGCAAAACCATATCGAAGACTTGCTACCGTGGAACTTCAAGCCGTCAAGCTAAGCCGTCAGTGTTGTCCAGCGAACGCTTACGATCATACAGTGTCTCGAACAACATTTTTGATGTCTTCGTGACACTTGTTTTCGGAGTGCTCGGATATCTGTTGGTCCGCCGCGGGTTTCATCCCGCACCGGTCCTGCTTGGCTTCATCTTGGGTCCGATGATGGAAGAAAACCTGCGCCGGTCGCTTGTCATCGCTCGCGGCGATCCATCGGTCTTTCTCGAACGCCCAGCAAGCGCGGTGATGCTCGGCTTGGCATTTCTGTTGATCGTGATGCCCCTCAGAAAGCCCGCACTCCGCTTTCTAAGCCGTGTCCGGCGGTAATATCAGATCGGCCCGGCCTCCCAACGTCAGGCCGGTCACAAACACGCGCCAGCGAAGCGCATTCATGTCGCTTCCGTCGAAAAAGGACAGACTTGCCATGCATTATGGAAGCGATCGCCCCGACGTGCTCCCATTCAATCCGTTCAAGGCGATCATCGCCCCCAGACCCATCGGTTGGATTGGAACCCTGAATGCCGATGGTGTCGCGAATCTCGCGCCCTATTCGTTCTTCAATGGTGTCGGCTCCGGGCCGGACATGGTGATGTTTGCAAGCGAGGGCGCAAAACATTCCTACATCAACGCACGTGATACCGGCGAATTTACCTTCTCGCTTGTGACCGCCGATCTTGTCGATGCGATGAATATAGCATCGGAAAACGTGCCGGACGGCATCAGCGAGTTCGATCTTGCAGGTCTTGAAAAGGGCCAGCCTGTTGTCATACGGGCGCCCTTTGTCGCCGCCAGTCCCGCGGCCATGGAATGCGTCACCATAGATGCGTTTCAAATAAAGGATCGACATGGGGTGCTCTTGGATCGCTATGTTGTCATCGGCGAGGTGGTGCGCACACATATTAAGGATGAGTTCCTGCAAGAGGGTATTTTCGACACCAGTGCCGCCACACCGGTCGCTCGGCTCGGTTACCGCGAATATACGACGATCACTCAGTCTTGGACCTTACGCCGACCCGATGACCCTGTCTGAAGCAGCACGTGAAGGCCGACCGCTCCACCTGAAATAAGCCCATTGAGGTGGGGGCAATCCGTCCAAGAAAAGGAAGGGCCCTGAAAAATGAGAACAATAAGCTGAAGCCCATGCTAGCGGCATGAGATACTGGATCATGCTGCATGGAAGGATCTCGCGACAAAAATTAATGATGCATGACGTAATGGATCGGGACGGCTTGGCACGTCTTTTTGGTGTGCAACCGAATTTATTTTCGAGCAATTTCAACGCGACCGGCATGTTTCTGCGCTTCGTCACAACGCTGTCAAGGACCTCGCCTTCGTGGTCTACGGCCCGCCAGAGATAATGACACTCCCCGTTGGTCTTCACGAACATCTCGCTCAAATGCAAACACCAATTTCTTGATTTCATGTCGGAAATTCGGCGTTTTCGGAGCTCCGCCTCAAACATCGGACCGAACCGATGCCGCCAAGCCGCCAGCACAGGACAACAAATTCTCAAGGTTCAATGTGCCACCGGTTTTTCCAACCGCAACGCCATCACCACGAGCGCCGCTCCGCTGCCCAGAAGTTCCAGCGACAGTATGACACCCAATTGCAGGCCTACGCCCAACAGCACGATCAGTCCCAAGACGATGGAGAGCCCGCCCGCCACGGCAACCACCCAGAACAGCGGATCGGTCTTGAAGTGCCGCCCGATCCACAGTTTCGCAAGCCCCACGACCAAAAGCAGCCCGCACAGCATCCAGCGCAAAAGCGTGCCATCACCGAAGGGCCCCATGAGAAGCGAAAGGCCGAGAAACAGCCCTGCCACAGCGAAAAGGCCCGCCCCGGCGCGCTCTCGTAAGGCGGCCGATTTCCAGGCGGCGCGGCCCTGCAAGAGGCTCATCACGACAAGCGCCCAGCCCGTGATGGTGGTGGACGTGATCTGCGCTGCATTCGGATTGATCAGGCCCAGCACACCTCCCGCAAATGCGACAATCCCCGCCAGGAGCCACCATAGCCAGTTTTTCATCGTCGCCTCCTCAACTTGCCGGTTTTCGGGCGGCCAGACCCAGAGCGATCATGGATATCCCGTTGGAGATCAGCTCGATCGCAAGCAGGATACCCAGCACCACTGCCGCTGAAAATGGAAAACTCGTCAGGATCATCGTGCCCAGCGCGAGCGAAATAATCCCAGACACAATAAGCAACGCCTTGAGCCCGGCACTTTTCATTCTGAAGGCAACGACAAGACGCAAAAGGCCGATAATGAGCATCAGGATAGCGACGACAACGGTCAGTTGCAGCACGCCCTGAAGCGGGTTGCTGACCAGATTGACCCCGATAGCCAGCAAAGCAATCCCGAGCACCAGTGACAGCAGCCGCGATCCCCAACTGTCATCCGAAAATATCGACAGCAGCATCAGAACGCCGATGGCCATGAACAGATATCCGGTCAGCATTTCTGCGGTCAGCGTAGCCGCCAGGGGGTTCAGCAAGGCAACTATACCGCCCAGCAGGGACAGCACGCCTATTCCGATTAGCAAAACAGAAGATTTCATCGCATTTCTCCTCGATCAAAAACAGGTCTCATGCATCTGTTGGCTCCGCCACCAGGTTAAAACTGTCCAGCCTAAACATGTCGCTCAGCCAGACCAGCAGCCTTTCGGACAAGGACAGGTCCGCGCGCGCCTCCATCACCTCCCGCGCAAGGGCGGGTTCATTGGTAATGAGCCCGTCAACCCCCATCGAGACCATCCGGGACATTGCCCTTGGATCGTCGACCGTCCAGACAAAAACTTTCTGACCTGCGTCATGCGCGCGGCGCAGGAGTTTGCCCGAGACCTGCCCGGTATTGACGGCCAGGAACTCGGCGTCGAGTCCCGTCAGGTCGCCGATCGCACGTGCCGCCAGAATGCCCATCGGCCAATCGGGGCGCAGTTCGCGCATCTTGTTCACGCCGGAGCGCTTTAGCGACATGATCATGACATCTGCGGCCATTCCGGTTTGCTCGACGATCTGCGCGACACGCTCTTCCAGACGGTCGTCATGGCCATAATATTTCAGTTCGATCAGGATACGCCCGCGCCCCTTGGCCGTCTCCAGAACCGCGCGCAACGTTGGAACACGCGCGGCGGCAAAGCTCGGGTCGAACCAGCTGCCAATATCGATCCTTTCCAGATCGTCCAGTTCCGCATCCCAGACTTTCAGTGCCACGCCGGCCTGCTTCATGAAGTCACTGTCATGCGTCACGACAACAGTGCCGTCCGCGATTTCCTGCACGTCGATCTCGACCCAGTCAGCGCGATCCTCAAGCGCCTTTTCCACCGCGGCCAACGTATTCTCGGGCCGGGCCGCCGCCGCGCCCCGATGCGCGATGATCTCGACGGGGTGTGGGGTCGCCAAGCGTGTCGTCACATCGCCCAAAACCACGGCTGAGCCGAGCCCTGCCAGCCCGGCCACCACAGCCAGACCACCCAGCACCAGCACGCCGCCACGTGGCTCGTAATCGGGCCGTGGGGCCAATATCCTTGGCGCGGCGCGGCGGTGCAGATCGTCGAGCAGCGCGGCCAGTGCTCCGTTCGACACGGCGGCCACCACCGCGTTCAGCAGCGACCAGAGCGCCAGCGTCAAAACCGTCGCCACCACAACTCGGCCCAGATCCGGAAGGACCAATGCCTGCGCTCCCGCGCCAAGCGCCCCCAGTGCCGCCGCGATGCCAGCCCCGAGCGCCAACCGCAGCACGAGCCAGATCAGGATGCCCCGGATCACCGCGCCGCGCCGCGCTCGCAGATAAACCTCGCTCTGCGCGAGACAGTCGCGCGCCGGTATCGCGTCGATCAACCGAAGGTGCAGGGCCAGCGCCCAGCCCCCGAGCCGCCAGATCAGCAGGCCCGCCATGATCAAAACGAGCGCCGCGATTACTCCCGCTGCCAGCAGAAAGGACGGTGGTCGCCAGGTTAGGTAATAGTTTATGTCATGCGCGGTCAGCCCCAATCCCGCCACGAACCCCGCGAGCGCGAGGAACGGCAGGCAGATTGCCAATATCCGCAACAGCAGGCGCAGCGCCAACCGAAATACCCCACCCAGACCCGGCAACACCATATTCCAGGCATTGACCAGAGCCACCCCGATACCCGACACAGGCCGGCGCCACAGCGCCGCCATCAGCGCAAGGTCGAGGATCGCTGCGACAATCAGCACGGCGACCACGGCCAGCGCGCCAAGCACGCCCATGGGGCTGAACAGTAGCCCGGCGATTTCTTGATCGGTCAGCGCCGGATCGCCCGACCAGCGCAGCACGAGGCCTAGGAACACACCCGCCAGCGGCAAGAGCAGCACCGAGACCGCGAGCCGGACACTCAGATGCAGGGCCAACAGCTGAAACAGATGATCCAGGGCGCGGCGATAGGCCCTTATGATCGCCGCGCCTGTCATGGCATCAGGTCTCTGCGTCGGAAGGACCACGGCCCTTTACCCGCTCGCGCAAGGATTGGAACACGACGTAGAGAGCGGGGATCACGAATATCCCCACCAGCGCCGCCGCCAGCATGCCCCCCGCCACACCGGTACCAACGCCGCGTCGCGACAACATCGACGCGCCCTCGGCCGTGACCAGCGGGATGAGCCCGGCGATAAAGGCAAAGGAGGTCATCATCACAGCCCGGAAACGCGCATGCGCGCCAGAGATGGCGGCCTGCAGGATCTCCTCACCCGCCTCGCGCCGCGCCTTGGCGAATTCCACGATCAGAATGGCGTTCTTTGCCGCAAGCGCCAGAAGCACCACCAGCCCGATCTGGGCATAGATGTTGAAGGGCAGCCCGGCGAGCAAAAGCGCTGCAACCGCGCCAGCTACGCCGAACACTACAGATAGCATCACCGGTACCGGGATTGTCCAGCTCTCATAGAGCGCCACAAGGAACAGATAGGCGAACAGCATCGCCAGCGCGAGGATCACCGTGGTCTGTCCCGCGGCCTGCTTCTCCTGCAACGCAGTGCCGGTCCATTTGAAATCATAGCCCGGCGGCAGGTTGGCCGCGGCCACCTCTTCCATGGCGGAAAGCGCCGCGCCGGACGAGAAGCCCTCTGCGGGATTGCCGCTGACCTTGGCCGCGCGCTGATTATTGTAGCGCGAGAGCGACATCGGTCCGGTAATATACTCGGCGCGGGCAAACGCACCCACCGGCACCATCTCCCCGGAGGCGCTGCGCACCTGGATGCGCGCGATATCGTCGATCGCATCGCGATATTCCGGCTCGGCGGTCATGCGAACCTGCCATGACCGGCCGAAAAGGTTGAAATCGTTGATATAAGCCGAGCCAAGCGTCGGTTGTAGAGCGGCAAAGACATCCGATACGGGAATGCCCAGCGCATAGAGCCGCTCGCGGTCGATCTCGAGGAAAAGCTGCGGGCTGTTGGCCGAGAACGTGCTATAGACCCCCGAAAGCGTCGGATTGCCGTTGGCGGCAAAGGAAAGCCCCCGCGCGGTTTCGGCCAACTCCTGTGGCGTGCGCCCCTGAGTGTCGAGCAGTTGCATCTCGAAGCCCGATCCACTGCCAAGCCCAGCGATGGGCGGCAAGTTGAAGGCGATGATCTGGGCCGAGCGGATCGCCGCGCCCTGCCGCATCGCCTGGTTGATCGCATAGAAGACACTGGTTTCTTCTGTGGTCCGCTCTGCAAATTCCTGCATCGATACCAGGGCGAAGGCAGCGTTGGACTTGGTGATGCCATCGAGCAGCGAGAAGCCGGTCACCGAGGTGACCGATTCCACACCTGGCAGGCCGAGCAGGATCTCTTCGACCTCGCGCTGCGCCACGAGCGTGCGGTTGACCGAGGCCGCCTCGGGCAGGCGCGTCTCGACGATGAAGGAGCCTTGATCCTCGGACGGCAGGAAGCCGGTGGGCACTGCCTTGAAAAGCCCGCCGGTGAGCGCGAAGGCCCCGATCAGCAGCGCCAGCCCCAGCACGGCGCGCCTTGCGATGGCGCCGGCGATCTTGGTGTACCCATCACGCCCCTTGTCGATTCCGCGCGAGATGGCACCCATGATCCCCTTCTTCGGCCCGTGATGCGGCTTGAGAATGATTGCGCAGAGCGCAGGTGACAGCGTTAACGCGTTGATCGCCGAGATCACCATCGATACCGATACCGCCACGGCGAATTGCTGGAAGAGCTGCCCCGAGATGCCTGGAATGAAGGCGACCGGCACGAAAACCGACAAGAGCACCATGGTGATCGCGAGGATCGCGCCGGTGATCTCAGACATCGCCGCCGAGGCCGCCTCGGCGGGTGTCATCTCCGGGTTCTGCTCCATCTTCGCCTCGACCGCCTCGACAACGACGATGGCATCATCCACGACGATCCCGATGGCCAGAACCAGCGCCAGCAGCGACACGGTGTTGAGCGAGAAGCCCATCGCCAGCATCACCGCGAAAGTACCCACCAGCGCCACCGGAACGGCGATAAGCGGCACAATCGTGGCGCGCAGCGAGCCAAGGAAGATGAACACCACGAGCACCACGAGGATGAACGCCTCGATCAGCGTGTGCTCGACCTCGGCGATGCTTTCCTTGACGAAGGTGGAACTGTCCGAGACGATTTCGTAGGCCATGCCCTCCGGGAAATCCGCCTTCGCCGCTTCCATCATCGCCTTGGCGCTGTCGGCTGCCGCGATGGCGTTGCCACCCGGCGCGAGGTAAATTCCGATCAGCGTGGCGGGCCTGCCGTCGAAGCTTGTCACCACGTCGGAATTTTTCTCTCCGAGTGTCACCTCGGCGACGTCGCGAATTCGGACCACACTGCCATCCACGCCCGCGCGCAATATAATCGCGCCGAAGTCCTCGGGGCTCGACAGCCGCCCCTTGGTCGAGATGTTGAGCTGCAGCCCCGGATCCTCAGTCACAGGCTGTCCGCCCACGCGCCCGATGGCGGCTTGCAGATTCTGGCTGCGCAAGGCGGCGGTGACATCGGATGGCACAAGACCAAGCGCCGCCATACGGTCCACGTTCAGATTGACGCGCATGGCGAATTCGTTGGCGCCAAACATCGAGGCATCGCCCACCCCCTCGACTCGCTTGATCCGGTCCATGAGGTTGAGCCGGGCGTAGTTGGTCAGGTCGCTGCCCTCCAACGCCTCGCTTTCGGCATAGAGCGCTATGCCCATAAGCAGGGAAGAGGATTTCTTGGCCACGCGCACGCCGGTCTGGCGTACCTCCGACGGCAAGAGCGGCTCGGCCAGAGAGACGCGGTTCTGCACATTCACCGTGGCGATATCGGGGTCGGTCCCCACCTCGAAACTGATGTTGAGGATGTAGGTGCCGTCAGCGCCGGAGGTGGACGACATGTAGATCATATCGTCGACACCCACGATCTGATCCTCGATCACCTGCGCTACGGTCTGTTCCAGCACTTCGGCGCCTGCGCCCGGATAGCTGGCGCTGACAGAGACCTGTGGCGGCACGATATCGGGGAACTGCTCCACCGGCATCCGCGTCAGCGCGATGAGCCCGGCGAGGAACAGAACAATTGAGATAACCCCGGCAAAGCGGGGGCGTTTTATGAAGGTATCGGCCAGCATGGATCAGCCCCCGGGTGCGATGGCATCGACGGCTGCGCCGGGGCGGACCTTGTTGACACCCTCGGTGATGACGCGCTCGCCTTCGCTCAGCCCCTCGGCGATGACGGCGAAGCCCTCGGCGTTTCGGCGCACGGTCACACGGCGTTGCTGGGCCACATCTCCCTCGCCCACCACAAGAACAAAGGCGCCCTGGATGTCGCGCTGCACCGCCTGCGCCGGGATCGCCAATTCGGCCTCAGGCGTATCTGATGTGAGCGTCACGCGCACCAGCTCACCGTCCAGCAAACGTCCCTCAGGGTTGGCAAATCGTGCCCGCAATGTCACGCTGTCAGTCCCGGAATTCACACGGCTATCGACGAAATCGATATCGCCGGGCTGTTCATAGATACTGCCATTGGCCAGCGTCAGTGTAACCGCTGCCGTTTTGGAGATCTCGCCGCGTTCAACGCGTTCGAGGAAATCGCGCAAAACTGCCGTTGGCACGGCGAATTCGGCATGGATCGGGTCAAGCTGGACAAGCATCGCCAACGCACCCGTCTCGGGCCCAACCAGCGCGCCCGCATCCACAGCACGGTCGCCGATGCGCCCGGCGAACGGGGCCTTGATCTGTGTATAAGACAGGTTGGTGCCCGCCCGGTCCAGCACGGCCGCAAGCCGTAGCACATCGGCCTCGGCTGTGGCGAGTGCGGCCTCTGCTTGGTCAAGACGTGCCCGCGCGCCTGCATCGCGCGACACCAACTCAGCTTGGCGGTCGCGCTCGATCCGGGCCAGATCTCGCTGCGCCTCTGCGGCACGCAACGCGCCTTCGGCTTCCCGCACCGCCGCCGCGTAGAGATCATCCTCGATCACGAACAGCGGTTGCCCCTCCGTCACCTGCGCACCGGGCGTAAACTCCGTCATCTCGATCATTCCGGACACACGCGCAGCAAGCGCAACGCGCCGATTGGCGTCGAGCCGGCCATTGAACACAGATGTTTCCGCAAGAGTTCGGGTCGTTGCCTCAACCGCGACAACCGCTGCGCGAGGGGCAGCTTCCTGTGAAAAAGCGGTGCTTCCTGCTGAAAGCACAATCGATGCAAGAAAAAGAATTTTGATCAAACGAGTCTTTCCTTATGCATAAAATATAACGTGACGATAACCAATTCATTGAGAAAGTCACCGGCTTTGTACCACGTTTGCAAACGCATCAAAATAATGTTGCTGACCTTAGGTGATCTCCTTTCTGGTCAAACCGTCAGCGCAGCTCAACACGATCCGTCACCTGCCGGACACCGACCGCGCCGCCTTGTGCCCGCGCAACTGCGCTTCCAGAAACCCGCGCTCTTCATCGCTGAAAGCAACCGATGACCGGTCCTTCATGCCGTATCTCCCAAATTTGCTTCGTGCCAATGATGGCAAATTTGGTTCCGGGTGACGAGACCACTCCCCGGCACGGACGCGATCAAAACGCAACTTGGTAAGCTCTTTGTACGGCAAATGTCCCAGCACCAACCACAATGCCGGTCAGGAGCAGCCCGACAAATGCGTTCAACACAGTAAGGAACTTACTGAAACCGGTCGTTGGACAAAAATCACCATAGCCTACCGTAGTGGCATTGATGAATGCGTGATAGAGGGAGTCTCCCACGCACCATCCCTCCAATCGACCGACGGCAAGGCCATTAGCCACGATCAAAGAAATCAGGGCGAGCAATATCGGCGTGAGTTCTACAATGGCATCCATAAATGCTTCGTAAGCGTTCGCTGGACAACACTGACGGCTTAGCTTGACGGCTTGAAGTTCCACGGTAGCAAGTATTCGATATGGTTTTGCGGGTGGCCATTGGCGATCGCTGTGAGGGTTGCCTTGAGATAGGCGAAGGGCTCGACGCCGTTGATTTTGCAGGTTTCGATGAGCGAGGCAATGCGGCCCCAAGCGATGCCGCCCTCGTCGTGACCCGCGAAGAGTGAGTTCTTGCGGTTCAAAGCGATCGGTCGGATCATGTTTTCGACGCGGTTGTTGTCGATCTCGACGCGACCATCAGCCAAGAAGGTCTGCAGCCCGTCCCAGTGATTGTGGATGTAAGTCAGCTTTTCGCCCAAGCGGGATTTGGCAGAGACCTTGCGTCGCTCAGCCTGCAGCCAATCACCGAAGGCCGCGACCAGTGGAGCGCTGTGGGTCTGGCGGGCAGACAATCGCTGGCCGGGGGAGATGCCACGAATGTCAGCTTCTACGGCATAGATCCCGGCGATGCGGCGCAGGCCTTCGGCGGCGATCTCTGATCTATCGCGGTCAAAGACTTCGTTCAGTTTGCGCCGGGCATGGGCCCAGCAATGGGCCACGCGAATGGGATTGCCGCCCTTGCGGGTAGGCTTGGTCAGCCGGTTGTAGCCCTGGTATCCGTCGATCTGAAGGATGCCATCAAAGCCTGTCAGGAATGTTTCGGCATTCTGGCCCGCGCGCCCGGGGGCATAGAAGTAGACCACGCCTGGCGGGTCCTCACCGCCCCATGGTCGGTCATCGCGGGCCAGTGCCCAGAGATACCCGGTTTTGGTTTTGCCGCGCCCTGGGTCCAGCACCGGGGCCGTGGTTTCATCCATGAACAGCTTGCTGGATCGCTTCAGATGGTCGGTCAGCCGGTCGACGACGGGCTTGAGATGGAACGCCGCCTTACCCACCCAATCGGCCAGCACAGCGCGGTGCAGATCAAGACCCGCCCGCGCCAGAATCTGGCTTTGGCGGTATAGTGGCAGGTGGTCGGCATATTTGCTGACCAGCACATGGGCGATGGTCGCCTCGGTCGGCAGGCCGCCCATGATCAGATGCGATGGTGCGGGGGCTTGGGTCACGCCGTCGGTGCAGGTCCGGCAGGCGTATTTCGGGCGCACGGTGACGATGACGCGCAACTGCGCTGGCACGATATCCAGCCGCTCGCTGCGGTCTTCACCGATCTTGTGCATGACGCCACAGCCACAAGGGCAAATCAGGCTCTCGGGTTCGATGACCTCTTCGATGCGGGGCAATGCTGTCGGCAGATTGCCGATGGTGCGCTTCGGCGCAGGCTTGGTTGTCGTCTTGTCACCTGACCTGTCAGCCAGATGTTCCTTCTGCACCTCGACCTCTGCCAGTGCGATGGACAGATCCTCGAACGCCAGCTGTCGCTCATCCTCGGTCAGCTTTTCCGACCGCTTCCCATGCAGGGCATGGTTCAACTCGGCGATCAGGTGCTCTTGCCGTTGGGTTATTTCTGTGAGCGCCGCTACCTTTTCCATCAACGCCAGAACCGCCGCGCGTTGCGCAGCCGGGATAGCGGAAAGATCAAGTTGCGGGGCAGTTTGCATAGGCCATAGCTACCCAGATGCCCCAGTAAAATCACGCAAAAACATATGGTTGATTCACTCTGCCGCAGCAGGGGGGCGCGCCTCTAAGGCTTTAACCTTACGCCAGTCCAGCCCGGCAAACAGCGCCTCGAACTGGGCATGGTTCAACGCCATCACCCCGTCCTTGATCGCAGGCCAGGTGAAGGTTGCCTCCTCCAGTCGCTTGTAAGCCATCACCAGACCGGTGCCGTCCCAGTAAAGAAGCTTCAGCCGATCGGCACGGCGCGATCGGAACACAAACACCGTGCCGGTGAACGGATCCTTGCGCAGCACAGATGACACGATTGCCGCCAGACCATCATGACCTTTCCTGAAGTCCACTGGCTGCGTCGAGACCAGAACCCGCACGCGGTTTGACGGGAACATCATGGCCGCGCCCCGATTGCCCGCACGATCTCGGCAATCCGGTCAGAACTGGTGGTGCCATCGACCCGGATTGTCACACGACCTATCGCAATCTCGATGGGTTTACAGGACAACCCGTCAGGCTTTGTGGGCTGCCCGGCGACAGCCGGCACATCCGCACCGCCGCCACCATCCGACACGACGATCGGTGCAAAACAGAAGCTGTCATCTTCAACCACAGGCAAAACCAACCGGCCATCACGTGCCCGACTACGCCATTCCGATAAATGGTTCGCCCGAAGACCATACCGCGCCGCAACTGCATTCACGCTCACACCTGGCTGCAAACTCTCAGCAACGATCCGAGCCTTTATCTCATCCGGCCAGCGTCGCTGTCCGTTGGTCCTTATGTCCACCCCGTAATCCCGGAGAAACTCCAACGTAGTCGCCATCGCGAAACTCCTGCACCGATCTCCATCGGACATGGCATCGCAGGTCAGACAAGCGGGTAAAAGGTGAGGGCCAGCGACCGCTTACAATGCTTCGAAAAACGCCCATGTGTATTCCATCTCAAGGCTCCTCACGTTCAGTGGTTTCCGCCAATGGCATTTAGGGGATGAACCGGTGTCTTTGGAAGTCTTCGTTCAATTACCGGTCGACGTGATGTACTGCGGCGAGAAAGGTCGGCTATATCCGAATTCTGTCGAAAAACTCCGCTTGAACGAGTCTTTGACTGCTCATTCACTGCTCCCGAGGCGAGGGAGAGCTGGCGATGACAGGGCCGAGGCTTGTGGCGCAAGAGCGCTGTTCTTCGAGATCTTGATTAGGATCATTTACCGTCAGCCCCCTTGCTGCGGTCGATTGATCGTTTTGTCGATCTCGGCGACACGCCTCGACAACTTGTGCCGTTCTACAGCTCGACGGGCAGGCCTTGGTGGACCCGGAATGATGATACTCATACCGGTCACCTGTTTGGGATTTCGTGGAGCAACCCGTGCTGTGTATCCGATCACACGAAGACCTGATGCATCGGCAGTGTCTCATTGGGTATTGTGTGCCGGGCACCGCCTTTTCTTGATGTTGCAAAGCCCATTAGAGGACGCGACAATACTGGTCGATGAGGTCGAGATGCCCGGCAGGTGTTGCGCGTCGTGGGTGGTGACGGTCGGCGCTAAGTGACACACTTTCCGGCGATCATCTCAAAGACGAAGACGCTTGTAGCTACGCGGCGACATGTGCCAGTTTATCTGGGCGCAATCAATTCGGTGGTGCAACAAATGGCGGATCGCAGTTTGGGACGGAGTATCAGAAACCTCGTACTGGCGTTTCTGAACGCCACCTTGATCCTGACAGCGCTTTGCCTTTGGCTCGTCTGGGGGGCACTGTCGGCAGCGGAACGCGTCTCGGAACAGATTGGGGAGGCCGCCAGGGCTGTCTTGCCGTTGCGAACCGACATAACCACCTTGTCCAAGGAAATCGCCGCCGCCCGCACCGATCTGGCCACACCTAGCATGGCGCGCGGCATAGACACCTCGACGCTCGAGGCGCGTATCGCCGGAGCAGAGATGCAACTTGCCGAGTTGACCGCAGCGGTGACCGCACTCGGCGCAGACCCGGACGCGCTGATTGAAACAGCAGTCACCTCTGCTTTTGACAGTTTGGGGAAATCTGTCGCGGACATGCTTACCGGTCTGCGTGGGACATCAGCGAACGAGTGATGCGAGCTCAAAGCAAGGGCGCCAGGAGCCGCGCCAGAGTCGCGCTGGTCGTCGAAATAGGCACAGGCGGCACGCCATGGGAATTGGTGATCGATCATCTCGGGCACCAGAATCCGCACATCACGCGCGGCGAGGGCGGCATGTTTCAGCACCGTCAGAATATCTGTGTCTGGGACGTGATAGGCGGACGCGATCCAGACCCTTTCGCGTGCCGCGACGATGCCCGCCCGAACTCGTCGTCATGCACAATAAAGAATTGCACCAATATGTAGCGTTCCGCCCTGTCGATGGCCGCAAAAATGGTATCGACACCATCAGACCCGTCGATCAGGGGATCAACGAATTTCCCCGCACGGCAAGGAGATTGGCGATCACCTCAAAAGGGGAGCGGATCAATCGGCAGCTTAGTAACATGCTTATGTTCGGTCGCAAGATGGCGCAAACCGTTGATGACCCGCTCGCGCCTCTTGCGCAGCATGGCGTAGCGCCGGTAGCGATGACGCCCGAAAGCCAGTTAAAGAAGCACACTGATATACGGTGCCCTGAGCAAAAAAGGCCCAGCCTACTCCGCCCCGGCGGCCTCCGAGCCGAGGCAACTACCCGCCAGGCAAAATAGATGGCGCCGACCTGAAGCGCGCCGCGTGACAGAATGATAACTTTAATGACCACGACGGTTCCCTCCCGCCCTGCCAAAACTTCGTCATTCAATTTAAAAACGATCCGGCGCTTTGGTCCATCCTAACTAGGACAAGGGGACGAACGGAGCTTAACCCGTCGCCGGCCAAATGCTTTTGCGGACGCTGATGAAGGTTGCCCGACCATGCCGGGCCATGCGATAAATTGCGACGGGTCTTTTTACACGAAAGGCGGACAATGGGCTTCCTGAGATTTCTTCTCAAGACCGTCATTGTAGCGGCGCTTGTCATCGTTGTTCTGCGGCTGACGCACCCACTGCCCGACCCGCCCACCGAACAGGCCTCGACGGCTATTCGCGCCAACGTCGACACCCGCCTCGGCGGCGCCCTTCTGCCCCTAATTGCTGAACATGAAGGTCTCAGTGGGGTTGTTCCCTTGGCCGATGGCCGCGACGCACTGACCGCTCGAATACTTCTTGCGCGCGCGGCGGAAGCGTCAATCGACGTGCAATACTACATCTGGCAGACTGACACGACTGGCTGGTTGTTGCTCGAGGAACTGAGAGCCGCGGCAGAGCGCGGGGTGCGGGTTCGCATTCTGCTGGATGACAACGGCATCCCCGGCCTCGACAGTGTTCTGGCCGATCTCGACGGGATGGAAAATGTCGAGGTCCGTATCTTCAACCCCTTCACCATGCGAAAACCCAAATTGCTATCCTACGCGTTCGACTTCTTTCGCCTGAATCGGCGAATGCACAACAAGTCGATGACCGTAGACGGGTTGGCAACCGTCATCGGCGGGCGCAACATCGGCGACATATATTTCGCTTATGGTGAGGGCAC
The DNA here is from genome assembly GCF_000170875.1 of Roseobacter sp. AzwK-3b. Taxonomy (NCBI): domain Bacteria; kingdom Pseudomonadati; phylum Pseudomonadota; class Alphaproteobacteria; order Rhodobacterales; family Roseobacteraceae; genus Roseobacter; species Roseobacter sp. AzwK-3b. Next base: position 59,891 of record NZ_ABCR01000002.1, on the reverse strand, counting down.
GGCCTATTTCGACTTTGATGCGCTGGCGGTCGGGCCCGCGGCCCAAGATGTTTCGGACAATTTCGACGCGTATTGGACCAGCGGTTCCTCATATGATGCCGCCGACGTGCTACCGCTCTCCGAAGACGGGCTTGCGGAGATGGCCGTCGCTGTTGCCGAAGCGCAGAATAGTTCACGCGGATCAGATTACGCAGCCGCGATCGTTGACGCCCCCATCATGGCGCGTGTTCTGGCGGGGGAGGACGTGTTGGAGTGGACCACCGTCACTCTGGTCAGCGATGACCCAGCCAAGGGAGTTGGCAAGGCGGAAGATGACGCGCTGCTCATAGGTCAGCTTCCCGAAATTTTGCGTCAGCCCAAGCGTAGCCTTGATCTGGTGTCTGCCTACCTGATCCCGGGCGAGGCCGGTACAGCCCTTATCGAGGGGTATCTGGCCGACGGAATCCGCACCCGACTGGTAACCAATTCGCTAGAGGCAACGGATGTCCCGGTGGTTCACAGCGCTTGGGTAGGGTACCGTGACCGCCTGCTGCGAGCGGGTGCCGAGATTCTCGAATTACGTGCCCGCCCTGACATGCCCGACGGCACGTCATTCGCGCAGCTTTTGACGGGTTCACAATCGAGCCTTCATGCCAAGACGTTTGCCGTCGACGGTGAACGCATCTTCATTGGCTCTTTCAATTTCGACCCGCGCTCCGCCTCACTGAACACCGAAATGGGTTTCCTGATTGAAAGTCCGGCAATCGCGGCATCACTCGCGGCAGCTCTGGACCGAAACGAGATGTTCTACCACCTGGGCGAAGGTTTGGACGGACAGATCGAATGGTCCGAGGTCAGTGACAGTGACGCGCCGCTGGTCTGGCTTGAGGAACCGAACACCACGGCATTCCAACGCGGCCTTGTCGGCTTCATGAGCCTGCTGCCTGTTGAATGGATTCTGTGACCTGGACAAACGTGTTCATTACGCCCCTGTGCTGGCGTAACATAAGGCAAGAAAGCGGTGAGTCTCGTACTGACCAGCAGCCTTGGCAGCCTTCAGGTTGCGTAAGATGCATGATCCGGCATGCAAATCTCGAATAACTGGATGCGCGCTTAGAGTGACCGAGGCGTGGTATCAGGAGGCTTGCATGAGAATTGATACGTAACCCTCATTTTCATTCGACCTGCACAGAGAGAATGCGTGCAGCCTGATCGCCAATGACCCGGATTGCCCGGCCGGGGTTTTCATAATCTGTATCTTCCAGACGTATGACCGCACCGGCGTTGAACCGCTCCACATGACCTGCACTCGAGGTCAATTCTACTTCGCCAGAAAGCAGAACGCAAAGTTGGCGACGGCTGGAAAAATCCTTGCTGCTTACGTAACCGGAAGGCAGCTCTGTGTAGAAATAGCGCTTGCACGGCTCAGCCGAGGACATCATCGGTGACGTGGCTAGGAAGTCGCTAAGGCCTGCGCGCAATTCCACTGTCTCATGACCGAGCTTTGTGCCGCCTTCGCCATCATTGGAAAAGGTCGCAATCCGCATCGTCATTTGTGTCTCCTTTTTCACCAATTGAGCGTTGGCCGGTGCAAACCGGGCCATTTACCAAGAGGCTACAAGCTCCTTTTTAATTTGGAAATGTGCTTCAAGTGACCGAGCAGCTTTTCATCACGTTCAGACGCCGAATTTCTTGCCTATGCCTATAAGGTGAGACAGAATTTTGCCAAAACAGGCGCTTCAGGCAGATGGGGACGGCATGGAAAGGTGGCTTGCAGGTTTGTTGACGTGTATCGGCGTTGGCATTCTAAATGCCTGCGCCGTGATGGCCTGTACGCTGCCAACCATGCGCACCGACGTGGCACCAATACGCGAAGATGGTGGTCCAGTTCAGGTGAACGCATCCTTTATCGTACTCGACATCCTCGGTGTTGATGATGTGACACAACAAATCAACGTCGATATTGGCGCGACGTTGGCTTGGCAAGATCTACGTCTGATATCGCTTGAAGGGTGTCGGTTTGCACGCTCAGAGGTTTGGGTTCCTGACCTAGTCTTGCAGAACTCGTCCAGCCTGCGCACCGCGCGAAACAATGCGCGCGATCAGGTTGTGATCGGGGCAGAGGGACGCGTGAGCTACAGGCAGAGGTTCTTTGGAGACATTTCGACCTATCATAACCTGCGCAATTTTCCATTCGACACGCATGATTTCGCCATCACGTTCATGCCGGTCGGCACTGGTGCCGCGACCCTGAAATTCGTGCCGGATCAGGCGAACACATGGCTATCGGACCAGCTCAATATATCGGGCTGGCATGTCAACACCCTGTCACTCCAAGAGCAGCAAGCAAAACTTCGAGAATCCGGGCATTTTTTGAGCATGCTCACACTGACCATTTCGGCGGACCGTGAGGTGAATTACTACCTCTTCCGGATCATGCTGCCGCTGTTTTTCGTGGTCGCGATGTCTTGGGTGATCTTCTGGGTGCCGCCAAACAGGTTTGAGTTTCAGATCGGCCTAGGAGCCACATCAATGTTGACGGTGATCGCCTTCAATCTTGCGGTCGCCGGGTCCCTGCCCCCGCTTGGCTATCTGACAGTTCTTGATCAGATCCTGATATGGTCAATAGCGATTGTGTTTCTGGCCATCGCCGAGGCTCTTGTGACGGGGCTGTACGTCGTCAATGGCCACGAGGCACGCGCGCACCAGATTGACCGTTGGGCGCGCGTGATTTTTCCTATTTTGCTGATTGGCGGATGGGGCACCCTTGCAATGTCGGGAATACACTGAGCGGCGAAACCGAGACGCGTTTCACTCCGGGCCGGAGCAACAGTTCGTCTGCACCGTCTGATTGGTCAGATAGTGTTGCCCCCGCCAGCGGGCGTCGGCAACGATGTATTCAGAGACATCTGAAGGCGATGGCCTTCGTTGCGCAGATGCCATGTCATCTGACGCACGCCGTAAAACGGTGTTTCCAGGAACTGCTTATCGATCACGCGCATCAAGTCGAGGTTCATCTCGCTCTCGCCCTTCGGCTCATAGTAAAACGAGGACCGTGAGATCGACAGCAAAGCGCATTGCTTCCCAACAGACAGGCCCGGCAGGTTCGGTTCAATCATCTTACGCCTCACTTGCCGGTCCAGGGTTTGAGCTTTCTGGCCAAAAAATCGTTGGCGACGGCCAGCTCCCCGATCTTGGCGTGCAGGTCTTTGACCTGTTCCTCATCGACTTCCGGCACCTTGCGACCGCCGCGCTCGAACACGCCCGATGCGCCTTCCAACAAAGCCCGTTTCCATTGGTGTATCATTGTTGGATGCACGCCGAACCGACTGGCCAGTTCACTGACCGTCTCCTCGCCTTTCAGCGCCTCCAACGCCACCTTGGCTTTGAATTCTGGATGATGTTGCTTCCGTTTCGACATTCCTGATCTCCTTCGTGTTGAAGATCAGCAGACTACAAATTGCAGCTTACGTCAGTGTCCGAATTTCGGGGGGTAGCTCAGTGGTAAGGCGTTCATACAAGGCGGACGAAAATTCCTGCGCGATGCACTCTATATGCCCGCGCTCGTCGCTGCCCGCTACAATCCGGATCTGAGGCAGAAATACCAAGCGATGACATCGGATGGAAAACCCGCCAAAGTCGCTCTGACAGCCCTCATGCGAAAGCTCATCGAACTGGCCAACGCACTAGTCCGACAAGACCGCACATGGACGCCAAAACCCGCTTGATCAAGACGGATACTCTAGACAAAGCAAGTCTTCGTCTATGCTGCGAAGTAACGAGCCAGTGGTCGCACAAAAAGCGCTTCGCGACAAACCCAAACAAAGGAATTTTGCGACTTGCTGCAATAAAATGCATCATCCACTTGACACTCGTCAAGATTCAGTTGGACAAGACAGCGGGAATATTAAGGCGCAATTTACTTGCTGAAATGAACACAAAGCAGAGCCCACTCTTGAAAGATCCCAGAGGTGGGACAAAAGAACTAAGAACTTTTTTTATACACAGCTATTTCGTTATGAAGCTTTCTCTTCATTTGATACATTTTTTGATCAGCTGCCAGAAGCGCACCATCTAGTGAAGAAAAATTTGTCAACAAACAAATTCCGTACGACAGCGGAAATTGCTTGGAAATATTTTTATAATCAGGAAATAGTAGCATGATTTTTTTTGACGCGTCATTAAAAAGCGCTGCCAATTCATCAACGGGTAGGCTTGACCCAACCCAAAACTCGTCACCACCGACACGAGCCACAAAACCAGCTTGAGAAGTTACGTTTTCCAATGCCACCGACGCAGCTTTTAATAATTGATCTCCAGCACTATGACCCAGCGTATCGTTGACTTCCTTGAGCTTATTCAGATCAATAACCGCAATACTTAACAGATTTTTTTCTTGCGCAGCAACATCATAAAAGCCTGATCTAGAAAGGCTACCAGTGAGTGCGTCATGCCGCAGCTCATCTTCCAAGACTTCGCGACGACTTGAAATCCGGACATTAATAAAAACGAGCCCAAGGGTTATCAGGACAAACAATGCGCCAATCAATATAGAATTTCGTGCATTACTCAACGCATCCCGAGCAGCCTCTAATTGGTTGAACTTTTGCTCACGCGCGGCCTGTAGGATCGCAAATTTATACGGTCGCCAAAGGTCCTGAAGGTCAGATGCGATAGTATACACTTGGAAAAGATTGTCACCGGAGGCCGGACCTGGTGCATCCAAAATATTTGCCATAGACGCCCTTGCCCTTTCGACTTCGCCTACAGGGAGAGTGAAGTTAGTATTTTCCAAAACTTGTGCCAGAATGGGATCCGATACTTGCACTAGCCTCGAATAGAAAATATCAAATTCCAGATCAATTGATTTTCCCATCATTTTATCAGGCGCATACAGTTCATACAAAATAAGGCGCCTAAAATCGGTAATAGAATTGTCAATTTGAGTTGATGCCCATACAGTCTGTTCTTGATCAAGCTTATCAACTCTCGAAAGAGCTTCATTTAAGTTCTGCAAAGCTAACGTAATTTTTACAATTACCAGAAAGCAAACTGGAATCGCTAATATTTTCGATATCCTTATAATCGCCATCCTCGCCTCCGAACAAACACCATTTAAAACTTAGCTAAGTATCATTTTAGAATAATATCAATCGCCTTCAATTGCCAGACGCTTTGCGCGAAGAACTTCTCAGATTTATATTCTGGCTTGTCAAAAGGATAAATAATCCAAAATGGACCTCTATCTCGGACTCTGAGAGTTTTTCCATTCATCTTAAACGCAACTATGGGAAACTCATCGCTCAACTCCGAAGATTGCAATGTTACAGTGTAATCGTTTAATGCAATTAGCTTGATCAATACATTTTCAGAGACGGCTCGGATTAAACCTTTAAGCGGAACCCCTTCAAACTCTTGTAAACCCTCAGTCCAGGGCGTGGTCGTTGTTATTTTTGTAAGAGGCGCGGCCAACAATTTGTCGCGGCTCAGTGTAATGCTGTTTTCAACTTTGCCTGACCTTAGAGAGCGCACCTCAAGATATGCTGGTGTTGCCGATCCCAGCTGTTCCGCAACTACTTTTGACGGCGTCACGATCACCACAATTACGCAGGCCATAGCAATTAATAGAAGGGCGCCGCATGTAAACGTTCGAGCTTTTTGAAAGAGCAGTTTTATCATTGTGATTTGACTCCCACTTTCCTGTACGACAAGAGCACAAACTTTAATTATTCGATAGAAGGCAAACGTCTAAGCACTCGGTCAATAGATCGCAAATCGAAAAAGATTTCAATCATTATGCTTAAAAATCGCGTGTATAACCACTCATTATGAGCTGTTCTTAATCAGGCGCCCTCTGGATGAAGGATGTATACCAGTACGAAGCTCGAGCACTTCTGTTTGGCACTAAACCGCTCTCCATCTGAACGATCAAGCCGCAACCTTTAGCTTGTAACAGTGTAGTTATTAGGACGTTCAACATCCGAGCCAATGATCCGGCCACCAAGGACTATCATCATGCCAACTGCGCGAGCAATGTACTAACCCTGAGTATTAAGCCGAAGATCATTTATAGGGCATCAGAGCAAAGCACTCGGTAGACGGGGCAAGAACAAAGTTGGGCCCGCACTAGAAGCAAACCAATTGGTAAAAAGCATTCATTGCGAGCTCAACGGCTATTGTTTATAATATGCAGCTAGTCAGGTAGGAAAGAGCACCCTCATGGTACTGAACTACGTCGATGAAATTGCCAGCTCATCACACTCAGACCCTGTAGAGCTACTGCGTTTAATTAGGAGTGTTGTACGAGAGTTGCGAGAGTTTTTACATATGGACATTGCTTATGTATCTCAGTTTCACGATGAGTTTCAAACATTTTTAGCAGTAGACTTTTCACAGGAAGGGGAACAGGTCGGTATCTGCGAAGGTGACAGCACGTATCTCTCAAAAAGCTTTTGCAAAAGAGTTGCCGATGGCAAGTTGCCTAACCTTATTATTGACGCGACGACAGAACCCGCGGTTGCTGATATTCCTGAAACCTTTGCCGTACCAATTAAATCATTCATTAGCGCGCCCATACGAATGGGTGATGGAAAGATATTTGGATCTATTTGTTGTTTCTCTCGTAGCACTTGCGATTGGCTCACTCCGCAAGACGCCTCTTTACTTAGTCTTTTCTCTGAGTTTATTGCTCGTAGCTTTAGCGTCAAAGCAGATACATTAAATGAGTTATTTAATCGTCAGAAAGAAATAAGTGATATAATAAAAAGTAAACGATATCGGATTTTATACCAACCAATCGTTGAATACCCCACCAAGAGTATAATTGGCTTTGAGGCATTGACGCGTTTTCAAAAGAACAACATTTCTAGAGATACTGAAGAGGTTTTCAAAATTGCATCAGCAGCTGGCATGGCCCCACAACTGGAGTTGGAAATAATCCAGTCTGCTTATGAACAGTTCGCACCGGCCTCTGATGATCAGTTTTTATCTGTAAATCTCTCACCCAAAACTGTCGAAAGTGAAGCATTCTTCACCGCGTTTCCGACCTGGCAGGAACATGCACTCGTGCTTGAACTGACTGAACATGATGCGGTCGAAAATTATGCGTCTTTCAACAAAAGACTCGATACCTTGATACGCTCTGGAGCCAAACTGGCTATTGATGATGCGGGTTCCGGCTATGCGTCTTTCAAACACGTTGTTGAGCTTAATCCAGAGATCATCAAGATTGACGCGAGTACAATTCGCGGCATCAATGAAAACAAAAACAAACAAGGCTTAATCAAGGCATTTGTCGAGTATGGCAACTTTACAGGTACCAAAATAATTGCGGAAGGTGTGGAATCTGAAATGGAGTTGGATATACTCCTGGCACTAGGCGTTAAATTATTTCAGGGTTATTTCTTTTCGCAACCCGTGGAGGGCACCTCTCTCCACATTAATTGAACAGTTTCAAAACATTCGAATATAGGTTTGTTGACTTGACAACTCTCACTTGAGAGAAAATTGGCATCTTTTCGTTTGGCACATTATCCAGAGCAACTTTGAAAGACTGCATTCGTGCCTGTGCATCAAAGGCCAACTGAAACTCGGGCAGCACTTCCGGTGCAATAGGGTCAATGGAAACCACGCGCCCTGTTATTTGTGATCCCCCTGTTCGCACGAAGACTTCATCATTTACATTCAAATCAAACAGACGGCCGACCTCCAGAAAACCGGTGACGTATGGCTCCCCATGTAACACTGTCGCCAAAACCGCACCAGGTTGAACGTACTCACCAGGCAGAACGTGTATTTTTTCAACGACACCGGGAAGTAAGCTTGTGATGTTGCCACTGTTGAACGTTGTGGAGATATCTTCGAGTACTGCTTCGAACAGCCGGAGCTCCTCCTGGTTCTGTTCTATTTGCAACGCAAGGCTCTGCCGCTCCGCTTTTAACTCGACATAATCTTGTTGCGCTTCAAACAATCTGTCTGCCAGAATCTCAGAACGATTTTGCGTGATGAGCCCCTGCTCCCCTAAAGACCCAACGGCCCTGTTAGCTTTTTCTAAATTTTCAACCCGAGACCGCGCCAGGGGTATTAATTCTTCCAAGCTATTTAAGCGGCGCTCCTTATCTTGTAGTTCAAAAATGTACGAGTTGGTATTCGAAAGTAAATTGGCAACATCTTTATTGGTTTCCAAGCTTCGAACCTTAGCGATGTGAGCACCCTTTGTGATATTGTCTCCTTCTTCCACAAACACAGCCTCAACCACGCCTGCAAAACCCAATGAAACAGATTGCTCATCTTTAACAATAAGCGCCGGCGCTTTGAGATAGAGATAATTTCCAAAAAACAAATCAAATATGAAAGCAAAAAGTGCGATAACAACTGAAAAATAGATGAATCGACCAAGTTTTTGTGACCGCTTAGTACGGACCTCACTTGAAATATTATCGATTCTTTTTTTGCCAAGAATGCGTCTCATCAGAACTTCTCTTGCTGTTGCCTTACTTTTGTCGGGTAGAAGCTGTCATTGTATGAGGAGCGAAATAAAAGCTCTGAAAGATATGCATACACCCTGTTTGCGCGCATCAAAAAGCCGCCATAAAGCGCGTAAGCGGGTAAGTATAGGACGAGTTTCCAAAAGTAGCCTCTTGGATGCAAGGTCGCCGCTTGAAGAAAAAGAAGAACATCAAACACAAACATTATTATATGCAGCGACAAAATAATCATAATTGCCCACTCACCATAGGTTATGATTGAGTAGAAAATATAAAATAAATACGCAAATGTTGCTATGAAGTTGAACCATAACTGGTTCGTCGCGGCGACGACCTCGACCAATGAAAAGTTGTGAAGGAAAGGATTGAACACAGATCGGAACTTTCTCCACCTATTCCGTATCAGACTTCTGTTCCAGCGCAGTCTTTGGGTCCATAGGGCCAGAAAAGAGTCCGGGACGTCCGTCAACGCCCAAGCGTCAGGCTCAAATTGAATCTTCCAGCCGCTCAAACGAATTTTTGTGGTGAGGTTTGAGTCATCGCCCGGTCCAACGTCCCAGCCACCAACTGATCTTATTGCAGACGCGCGGAAAGCTCCAAATGCTCCTGACACAATGGTCAGGATACCAAACATGGACTGGAATTGACGTCCAATCGTGATGTTATTCAAGTATTCGATCGCTTGGACTGACGGCCAAAAACCCGACGCGAGGTTTCTTGGCGCGAGATTACCGCTGACCCCACCAATCTTCTTATCGCTGAGCAAGCGGCCGATAATTGTGCTAATTGCGTTTCTATCAAACGAGGTGTCGATATCTGCCACAACAACGTATTCTGAAGAGCAACGCGTAAATCCTATGTTCAAAGCCGCTGCTTTTCCGCCCCTTATCTCAGTTTTAATGTACTTTTGTATGTCGCCAGAGGCTTCAAACTCTTTTCCCAGCTGATACATTGTGGTTCCAGGGCCATCCTGCACGACAATGATCTCTAGGTTCTTATGGGTCTGGGACTTCAGAGATTGAAGAGTTCTCGCCAACCCTGCTTTATCATTCAACCCTACGATGAGGACGCTGACAAGGAGGTCTTTGGGACTATCAGGCCTTTCTCTCAGAACGGATGCCACCGCAACAGCGAGTGCGGATAAAATAAAACGCGGAAATTCAAAAAGAAAATAGTACCAATACAGATGAACAGCGCTGGATGCGCTTAAATTTGCCAAAAAAGCAAAACTCAGTTCAAACATTACTTGAGCATCTCTTTATAAGGTCTTCGACCTCCTTTCGAGACAACTTCCGGATCGATACTCCTTTTTCAGATTTGGTGTAATTTTCTATTTTGGTCTTAAACCGTTCAATCGCTTTGTCGGCGCCTTGATCATCGGTTTCCGGCAATGCTATAAAAATTTCGCTTTCGATAGACGTGAGGAAGTCTGTTCCTCGAAGCGTTTCTACCAGTAGATCAATGACGAAATCCTGGTAGCGTTGGGTTTCCACACTGGCATCGTCTGACATGAAGACTTGCTGACTTGAGTGCCCGACTTTCATGCACAGGACGTTTAAATTACGCGCATAGCGATCAACAATGCCAAGATAAAAATCCAAGATCAAACTGAAGCTAAGACGCGGCTTCCACTTATCAAAACTCTCCAAAAGCTCCTGCATACGGCGCTGCGGCAGTATACCAAGGCTAGCCGTAGATTTACCCGCGCTTGTTATGTCGTATTGATACCACTCCTTAACCACGGCTCCATCGGAGGCCATGGACTCGCCACAATCACCACACAAGAAATTAACTGATACGTCGTCAGATATTTCATCGCAGGCTTTACATTTCACGATCACGCTCGGTTGATCATAATCCACGCCAAAATGCCTCAATTGCTTGTTGCATTTGGGGCATATTAATTCAGCGCCATCTCGAAAGGCACTTTTGGCTTGTTGGGTCCCACAAGCAAAATGATGGATCAGGCTATCCTCTTGAATATCCACGCTACCGCATTTTGAGCAAGTTTCTCTGGCAATCAGACGCGCCGATGAACACTGGGCACAGTGAAATGTTTTCTGTTGAAGAGATACGCTGAGCAAATTGTTGCGCACGAGACTTTCGAGGGCCGCTTGAGTATTCTCCAGCCAATATAATCGTGGATAGTAAAACATGGTTTTTAAGTTTGCATCTGCCACTGGGGCCAAACGGGTGTGGCGCGTAGAGAGGAGCCCGAGGATATGCAGACGATCCTGCTCTTCCTTAAATTTTGGTGGATTTAGCTTGCGTGTTTGTTGAACGAAATCAGCAGCTTCTGACAGCTTTGCAAGCAGGTCCTGCCCGGCCGACGCGTCGACATGAATGTCACACCAAGCTGGCGGGTTTTGCCCGACATATATGATGCAAATGAGCGGTGATACGGAGGCCGAGACCAGACTGTGCGGCACGTGTTGATCACCCTCGAAACAAACAATGGCGTCGAGATTGCTATCGTTTGGAATGGTGTCGACAAACACCCAAGGGTCTGGGAGATCGCGCAGTGTTTGGTCTGCGAAAATTTTATACTGCTCCAACTTTGTGTCCCCCGTTGGTTTTTTTGTCATTTAGGCAGGTTTATGATCTGGGGAAGTCTCCGGGATTAAAAAAACGCAGTTTTTTGGTTGGGTGTTGGCTTTGTGGTAGTGATTGATAGTTTTTTATGTGGATTGTGTGGTGTGTTATTGGTGTTGTCGGGCGTTATTTTGTGGCGTGCGTACCCACGTTATCAGGCATTCTAAGTCGGCGCCATTTTGGGGCTGGGCCCCGTTATTCCTGTTTTTTTAACAGGTTTCCGGATCGAAAAAATGGGGGCGACTGCGCGGCGGGCATTCCGGGGTGGCGCGGCTTTGATGGTGGTGGCGCGGCGCTCCGGTGGCTTTGTTTCGGGAAACGCGTCCGCCGCACGGCGCCAGAGGCTGGCTTTGTTTCGGGATATGACCTCTGGCTTTGTTTCGGGAAACTGCGGATCTCATGAGACGGCCTCACATTCGCTGAGCGAGAGCCAGTGGTTGAGCGCCTTGCGGCGCCGCGACCGAGCCTCCGAGGCATAGCGCATGAGGAGCCTCACGCGTTTTGCGGGCGGACCCGGCTTTTCAATGGCAGGGTTTGTGACCTCGTCGCGCAAGGCCTGCTCGGCGGCGGTGAGGACGGCCTCGGCGCGGGCAAGCGCGAGGGCGGCCTGGCCGCGGGCGTCTTGCGGGAGTGTGGCGGCACTTGGCAGGTCGTCACATTCCAGAATAACCCGGAGCCAAGCGGCCACGTCGCCCGGCCGCGGCTCGGCGGTGAGGCCATGGCGGCGGGCGTTGCCGGCCACGACGGCCTTGCCAGCCACCGATTTGGGCCCGGTGCTGCGGGCCGCGTTGCGGAGGTTTCGGGCGGCGCGCTCGGACGGGGCGGTCACGCGTCGAGCCTGCTTGCGTCAATGGGGCGGCGCGACTGCAGGGTCTCGTAGTCGCGCATGACCTGGCGGCGGCGCAGCTCGAGGATGGCCAGGGGGCCGTCGGTTTTATTTGCGACCTGCTCTTCGTAGATCACGCTCATTGCGTCGGCGAGGTCGAGCCCCATTTTGTCAATCTGGTCCAGGGCGGCCCACTTGGTCTCGGGATCGTCGGAGCTGTCACATCCCGGAAGGTAATATGGCTGTTTCTTGAACAGCTCAGGCTTGAGTTTGTGCCAGTCCTTCATCGCCTGCAAGGGCGACCTGCTGCCCAATGCTGATTGTGGGAGTTGCTGGTTGTAGAGCCAGACATAGCGATGCAGCGTGGCCTCTAGCTCCTCACCTGATCGGAAGTGATGGCTTTGAAGCACCTCTTCGATCCGACCGTTGAACCGTTCGACCATGCCGTTTGTCTGAGGCGATTGCGGCGGGGTCAGGCGGTGCTCGATGTCCAAGTCAGCACACAGCTTGTCGAACTCGTGCTCGCCCGTCGCAGCACGCTTGCGCAGGCCGAAGAGGCGATCGGTGAACTCTTTTCCGTAACACCTTCGGAATGATGCTGATTATGAGGCTATGACCGCCTGCGCAGCCCCCAAATAGCGCAGCAGGTGGTCATAGCCGGGTCTCGGGTCCCTACAGTGGTTTTGCACAAACCACACCGCAAAGGAGACCGACTATGACCAAGATTATTGTTGCACAAGATGCCCCTGTTTTGGTGGCTATCGACATCGCCAAGGCCCGGCATGAAGTTTTGATCGCTATGCCAGATAAGAAACGGCGACGTCGCTTAACCGTTTTGAACGAACTCGCCGACTTCAACCGCCTCGTCACAGTACTGAAGGAATACGGACGGCCAGTTCGTGTAGCCTTTGAGGCGACTGGCAATTATCACCGTGCCTTGGCGTACCATCTGGCAACTGCTGGCTTTGAGGTAAAGCTGGTTTCCTCAGTAGCTTTGGCGCGTACGCGCGAAGCCCTCAACAACAGCTGGGATAAGAATGACCCAAAGGATGCGCAAGTTATCCTGCATATGATGGAGATTGGGTGCGAGCAATATTACCACGACCCTCTGGTATGCGGCACGAATGACATTCAAGAGCTGTCCAAAACCCACGATATCGTCTCCAAGTCGAAGACTGAACTTTGGCACCGGGTCTTGACCCATTATCTGCCGCTGTACTTCCCTGAAGTGGATCGATTTCACCGCAGCTCGCGCAGTGATTGGTTCTTTGCATTCCTTGAGCGTTATCCATCACCACATTTTATCACGGCAATGGGCAAAGACGCTTTCACCGCTGATGCTTGGGACGTCATTGGGCGCAAGGTCGCGAAAGAGCGTTTGCTTGCAGATATTTACGAGACAGCCAAGTCTTCAGTGGGACTGCCGGTTGCCCCAGATTCTGATGCGATCAGAATGTTCCGCTTGGTACTTGGAGAAGGCCGCAGTCTCATTGCGCAACGCAATCAAATTGAAGATCGCGCCATCGCGCTTCTCAAAGATCTACCTGACTATCAGTTGCTGACATCAATACCTGGGATTGGCCCGATCAACGCTCTGACCATCCTCGCAGAAGCTGGCGACTTGCGCCGCTTTGGACACCACCGGCAGTTCTTGAAGTTTTGTGGCATGGACCTTGCAACTATCCAGTCCGGTACATTCCGGGGCCAAACCAAGCTGTCAAAATACGGGAATGCCCGCTTGCGCCGCACCCTGTGGATGGCTGGTCAGGTTGCCATTCTGCAGCGGACCAACAGCTTCCGGGATAAGTTCGAGCGCTACATCGCTAAGGACCGCCACAACACACATTTGCGCCGAAAGGCGTATACCGCAATCGCCGCCAAGATGGCCCGAACAGTTCACGGGATCATTAAACATGGCGAGCCCTATCGCCCCTTCTTTGAGGGGTGATCGATCGCAGAAGGACCTTTCTCTGTAAGGGCCGTGGAGGCAGACATCTGACCTCGTAGATAATGTTCAGGCCTTCTGTGTTAGCGACCCAATGATCTCGTCTTAAGGACGGTGAGAGCCGCAACAGCGTACTCTGTGTTTGTTATGGGAGAGACTGTCGTTGACCAAATCGCCGAACTGAGCCAGTTTATGTACGTGTCGAGGCACCTCGATACGACAATGACCTGATGCCAAATCAGCCAATTATTCCGCGCATAGGACGTTGTCCGTGAGAATCGTGCGGATGCGGATCGGGCAGGCACGCTCCAGGTCTCGCAGGAAGCGCCGAGCATTCGCCGCAGTCTTTGCCTTGAAGATGCGGATGAAAACCCATCGCGTCGCGCGGTCGATGGCCACAAACAGATAGCGGCGTGAAGTTTCGTCAGCCATCTGGGGCAGATACTTCACGTCGATGTGGATGTAGCCAGGCTCGTAAGCTTTGAAGCCGCTGTGTTTGGGCCGCGCCGCCTTGGCCTGCAGGTCACGCAGGTTGCCCACCCCATGCCTGCGAAGGCAGCGGTCGAGCCCCGAGCGCGAGACATCCGGGTTCAGGAACTCCCGCACCACCGCCAGCAGGTCATCGAGCGAGACCAGCAGCGTCTTGCGCAGCGCCACGGCCACGGCTTCCTGCGCGGGCGTAAGCGTGGTCTGCAGACGGTGTGGCGTATGGCTTCGATCTTCAACGCTATCGCGCTTGCGCCACTTCCAAACAGTTTGCTCTGTCGTCCCGTGGCGCTCTGCAAGAACCCAGGCAGGCTCATCGCTGGCCTGTATTGCCGCCCTGATCTTCGGCGTCGTGGTTGCCTGACTGTGAAGCTTGATCAGCATGCCGCTCTCCCGTCCCGCGCCTCGGTCAGAACCCAGCGTGCCATGAAAAGCGCGGACCGACGAGGGGCTATGTGATCATCCGGGATGGAACATGTAATCTAGGTTTTTCGCGAAACACTTTAAACGCTGGAACAGTTTAGCCAAAATCAGCGCCTAAAACGGCGCGCCTCAAATGGCTAAAACATAATATTATGTCCCTTGTGTTGCGTTGTATAATATCATAAGCCAAAGCTCCAATGTTGCACACTTTGTAGTGATAATATGTAGTGATAATATCAAAATGATAATAAATCCGGCTATTAATGACGATGACCTTAAATCATATTCTTGGATAAAAATGTGAATAAACCAAATCCAATATGACCAATGATGATTAGTCACGTAAACCCACTCAAAATATCAAGGACCAAACGCGCATGGCTATTTCCAAATCCGATCTCGATAAAATGTCGCTCGAGGAATTGAAACAGCTCCAAGAAGATGTCGCCGTCGCCATTTACGATTTGAGCGGCGACGCCTCGAGGAGGCAAAATCCGCCCTCGAGGCGACGGCCAAGCAGTTCGGCTTCTCTCTGGACCAGGTCATCGGGCAGACGCCGGCCAAAACTGACCGCCGCACCAGAACAGTCGCCCCGAAATACGCCGACCCCGCCAACCCGGACACCACCTGGTCAGGCCGCGGCAGAAAGCCCAAGTGGGTGGAGGCGTATCTGGCGTCCGGCAAGACCCTGGACGATCTGAAAATCTAACATCAGTCGCCAAAACCGGGTCGCAGATGATTGAGCCGTGCGCCCAGCCTGCCTGCAATGCGTGCCCCGGGCCGCGGGCAGGTCATTTGCGGTTCCTCGGCACAAAAAACGCCTACCCGCGCCAATAATTGGGACTGCGCGGGTAGGCGTTAGTTGGCTAGCTCATGGGGGATGGCTAGCCTGGAAGGCTTTACTCAGGACGGCGCCGAGGTCCTTTTGACCAAAAGAGACACTGAGACAACCGCCTCGGGTAGGTCGATAGGCGCCCCGTCGCCGAGCGTGTAGATAATGGCCTCACCCGACGGGTCAAGTTCGGCACCGAGGACGCTGACATCCACCTTGTGCAGCTCATTGTATGCAATCCAAGTCAGCGTGGCCTCGGCGGCGCTCGGCTCTTTCCAAAGCTCTACATACGCGTCCGGGCTGAGGTGGCCGTGCACCCGCTTGACGCCATCCCGGAAGGCAACGATCTGCTGGTCAACGGGCAGGCTTAAGCTCGCCCCGCTCACCGTGACCGATTGCGCAGATTGAATATACATCCACTTCGGTTTGTCATGCGTCTCAGCCAGCAGCGGCCCGGAGACAAATAAGGCCGACGCGGAGACGACGAGATCCCTGATTTTTTTCATATCACAACTCACGTTTGACACGCCGTTTCGCGGAGCATCTACCCATTAAATAAGATTATTTGTACATATGGTAAAAATCCAATCAATTGACACTCAGGCACCATTCCTACCGTAAAATATTGTTTTTATTTATTTTTATTGATACACTCGGGATCAAAATTCGTTTGCCAACGTGGGCCACAGATTTTGCGACATGCAGCGCGCCCTTTCAATCGTTCCGCCCCTCGCTGATGCCTAGCGTTAAAGGCGCGACGCTGTGACCCCTGCGACGCGGCGCCTGGCGGCGGACAAAAAGGAGCCCCCGCAATTCGCGGGCGCCCGTAGGTGGCTCTCAAGCGCCTGAAACACAAGCCACACCATATGACGGTGCAATTGGCATGCTTGTGGAGCGGTTTACGCAGAGAGCAAGGCATTCTTTGTCCCGCCGAGAGCGGCCAGCCCGAGCCGCGTTAGCGCATGCACAGAACCTCCGGCGTGGGCGTTGGGGAATTGTCGCAAGGGCTTGCCCCAAAGACGCCGTCAATGAACAGCGACACGCTGCCGAGCGCCTCGGGCAGCGGATGACCCGTCCCGAATTCTATCTCATAGGTAATAGCCCGCCCGAAATCCG
Source organism: Roseobacter sp. AzwK-3b (assembly GCF_000170875.1). Taxonomy (NCBI): domain Bacteria; kingdom Pseudomonadati; phylum Pseudomonadota; class Alphaproteobacteria; order Rhodobacterales; family Roseobacteraceae; genus Roseobacter; species Roseobacter sp. AzwK-3b. Next base: position 43,206 of record NZ_ABCR01000002.1, on the reverse strand, counting down.
TCACCTCGGCGCCCAGAAGACCGATCTCGGCCTCCCGGACCTCGTCATCCGCAACCCAGGTGATCACGGCATTCGGCGGGTTCACAGTAAAATTATCCCCCTCAAACTCCCACATGTGCATGAATTCATGCGCCGTCAGGTGGTCGTGCAAGCGGTCGGGGCGGTCCGTGAACGCAAAGATTTCGCGATCATAGGGCAGGGTCAGCGACCCCTCCGCCGACGCCGCCGACAAAGCCGTCTGCACAAAGAGCCACTCGGGCTGGTGGTCATCGGCCACTGCCGGGCCCGCTACGGCCATCGCCGCCGCCAAGCTTACCATTTTGAACTTTGCAATCATCGTTTGGGCTCCATCATTATCTTGGGTCTGAGTGTCGGTGCTCATGAAGATGCACGGCAAGGTGGAAGTCAATTCAGCTGTACTGGACCCACATCCCCTCGCCCACTCGCCTGTTTTTAATAAGTTTTTTTGAGACACGGCCACATTTAGGCTTACCCCAGTCGCCAGGACTGCGCGGCGCGGGTCGCAGGGGACAAGCCACGGCCCGCACGCGTCGCACTTACACGGGCATCGGCGCCGCCGTGGACTTTTGTTTCAGCGACATCGTCAGCATTCTGAGATATTCCGCATAAAAGGCCTCCACAAGCTCGAGCTGGCCTCGGGTAATCTCCAGAGCCGCCCCCTCGTCAAAAGAAAAGTCGGGGCTGTCCACGCCCGCGCTCAGCCGCGCCAGCCTCGGCTGGGCGCGCCCGTGCCCCTCCGAGATGTGGTCGCGCACCGCCTGCAATACAGCAACAAAGGCGTTGACTTGCTGGAGGGCGTCGCGGTCGTAGCCGCCGGCCATGAACAGCTGCGCGTCGCTCCAATACCAGGACACCAGTTTGCTCGCGTCACTTTGCGTCTGACTGCGGCGCCAGTTGACCATGAAGGTGGACCATGACTTGGCCCAACCGTCCGGGTTTTCGGCGCGGCGCTGGTAAATGCGTTTGAGCCCGCGCTCGGTGGGGCGCTCGAGGACACTGTGCGGCCCCTTCAGGAGCAGGATCTCAAAGGCTTGTAGGGCGGACCTCTCGATTTCGTCCACCATTTCCCGCATCGCCAGCCGCATCGCCGACGACAGCGCCGCATCGTGGCGCTCCACCGCCGTCTGCGGCGACCACGCGACCAGTGGCGTGCGCTCAAAGTTCTTTGCTCCAGGCCTCAGGCCCGTCACCTCATAGGTGCCCGCCATCATGGCGGCGTCGCAGCGCGACGCGCAAAGCGCGCGGTCCGTGACAGACCACCTAAGATAGGCGTCGCTCACGCGGGTTTGCCACACAGGGATTTGCTCCAGCGTGAGCTCCATCCAACGCGTCGAGGCGTCGGCCAGCCAGTTTGGATCCAAACCAGAGCCCGGCATCACGCCGGCGCCACTGCCGGATACGGCGTGAACCCGCGGCAGAGCGCTCACCCGCGCCCACTCATATGCGCTATCAGTGGTCATCTTGGCCTCAATATCTGCTCTCGCAAGGGGTCACGGTTTTATTCGCGCCCCTTTTTATTGGGGATAAGTATACGGTAAAAACTCTGACATCTCGCAGTGCATGAGATCAAAAACTCTCGCCTGATTGTATCGAGACGCGATCGATAGCAGTCGAGCCGCCGTAGGCTGAGAGACTTGGAACAACTCGAACCCGTTTTGTCGCTCAGCGCGCCGCGTGAGCCACCCTTTATTCCCGATCGGCGCCCGTCAGCGGGAGCCGCGTCACCGGCATGGGCTGGGCGCAGTTGTGAAGCCCAGCCCCCAAAACATGCTCTCCTTGGGCGCTTTTACTCATAAGGGGCGTGCGCCATCGAAAGACAGCTTGATGACGCGTGGCGATTGGCGGACACCAAAAGCACCGAGCCGCCCCGCGCTCTCGCAGGCCGCTTGGAGCAAGATCCTTGATAAACGGGAGGCGCGGCTCGCCATGGCGCAGACTGAAAACCAAACGGGCTCTCAAAGTCAAAATGCCGGCTTCAGCGGCAGCATGGCCTTCATCCTGGCGGCGTCAGGCTCGGCCGTGGGCTTGGGCAACATTTGGAAGTTCCCCTATGTGACCGGGGAAAACGGCGGCGGCGCTTTCGTGCTCTTTTATCTCATGTGCATCCTGGCACTCGGCGCCCCACTCATGTTCGCCGAAATCTTCATCGGCAAGCGCGGCAAGGCCGGCCCCGTCGACAGCTTCAAGAACCTCGGCACAAAGGCCGCCGCGCGCGCCCACCCTGTGGGCTATATCTTCATCCTCACCGCTTTTGTCGCCCTCTCAGTCTACGGCGTCATCGGTGGCTGGGCCGTCTACTACACGTCACTCGCGCTGGATAACGGCTTTGACGGCATGACGCCCGAAGCCGCGTCGGGGACGTTTGGCACGCTCATGGATGATTTTGCCACGATGGTCCTCTTCCAGATCCTCTTCATGGCCGCAATCACCTACGTGGTGGCCAAAGGCGTCTCCACTGGCATCGAACGATACACCACAATCCTGATGCCACTCTTTTTTATGATGCTCCTGGGCCTGACTGCCTACGCCCTCACCACGAGCGGCGCGGGCATGCGCAGCGTGTCCTTCATGTTCAATCCAGACTTCACCAAGCTCACACCCTCGGCAATGGCGGAGGCTTTGGGGCACGCGTTCTTCTCGCTGAGCCTTGGAGTGGGGGGGATGCTCGTCTACGGTCAGTACATGCCGTCCTCCCCCTCAGCAACGCCAATCACCCGCTCGGTGGCCACGATTGTCGTCGTAGACACGCTGGTGGCCCTCTGCGCGGGCTTGCTGATTTTTTCCGTCATCTTTGGCCACGGGGGCGAAGCCGCCGGAGGGCCGGGCCTTCTCTTCATGTCCCTCCCCGTGGCCTTTGGCGAAATGACGGGGGGGTATTACGTGGCGGTCTTGTGGTTTGCGCTCGTCGTCGTGGCCGCCCTCACCTCTGGCATTAGTTATCTGGAAATCATCGTAGCCCACGCCGACCGCCTCGGCATGGGCCGCGCCAAGGCCGCTGTCTCTCTCGGCGTCGCGATTACCTCCGTGGGCTTTGCCACGGTCTGGAGCTTGGGGCCTGGCAAGGACGTGATTATCTTTGCCGGCAAGAACCTCTTTGACACGCTGGATTTTTTCGCCTTCGGGGTCTCGCTGCCTTTGGGCGGCCTCGTAATCGCCATCACCGTGGGCTGGGCGGTGCGGCGAGAAGAATACCGCGCCTATCTGAGCGAGCTGGGCGAGGGGACCTTCAACAAGGTCGTGTTCTTGACAAAATATGTCACGCCCGTCCTGATCATCATGATCATGGCCTATCTGATCAAGACAAGCTGAGGCCGAGGAAGGGATAACACGCAGGCCGCGTTGTGCACGCCTTCGCACGGCGCGCCCTAGGCAATCACTGATCCAGAAAACGGCTGCTGCCGTCCACGAAGAGCGAAATGCTCCGCGCAGTTTCCGGCAGCGCGGCGCCCACGACGAATTCGAATTCGAAAATAACTGCCGCGGCGGAGGGGCCCATGTGCGCGCCGGTGAGCACGATTTCTGCCTCGTGGACACGGTCTACGTCAGCCCAGGTCAGCACCGCGTTGGGCGGCGTGTCCGTAAAATTGGCCTTGCCGTCTTTCCAAAGGGCCACGAATTGCCCCGCCGTTAAGTAGCCGTGCTTGCGCTTGGGCCGGCTTGTGAAAGCGAATACGTCACGCTTGACCGGCACCACCAGCTTGTTGCCTTGGATCTCAATGGACTTCGCAGTTTGCACGAAAAACCAGTTCGGCTGCCGATACTCCGCAAACGCCTTCGTCGATGCGAAAATCGCGGTCGCGAGCAAGGCCGCCGGGATGACGTGCGTGACATAGTTCATGGATCAGGGCTCGATATGCGTTTCGCCTCGTTGCACATGAAAGAAAGCCCAGCACCCATCAAAGTCAAACTATTTGCGCCCCTAACGCGCATTTAAACCAATTGGTCACACTGCTCGCGCCAGAAGAAGCCGCCCGCTGGCAAAGTCTTCTCGTTGAGATTGCGCCGCGCGCATACGCCTTGTCATGCCGCCACCGCGTCAGCTACTGCTTTAAGCAGATTGCAATCCGACACGCTGCCAAAAACAACGCGGTGAGCTGCCCCCACTAAGTGGTCCAAGTTGATTGTTAGTGCATGACCGGCCTCTGGTCCATCTGAACGATGCTTTCCGGTGCGGGAGGCCGGTATCCAAGGGCGCTGTGAGGCCGAACGGTGTTGTAGTGTCTTCTCCAGTCTTCGATGATGATCCTTGCCTCCTTTATTGAGTAGAAGAGCTCGCCATTGAGCAACTCGTCCCGGAAGCGTGCATTGAAGCTCTCGCAGTATCCATTCTCCCAAGGCGATCCTGGCTCGATGAACGCAGCCTTGGCACCTACTGCGGCGATCCAGTCCCGGACCTTCTGAGCCACGAACTCGGGACCGTAGCACGTCGGGAAGCACGCTGTTTTTGAGGTATGGCCACGCGCGCAGCCCCAAATAGCGCAGCGTGTGGCCATAACCGGTCTCAGGTCTCAACAGTGGTTTTGCATAACCACACTGCTGAGGAGACGGCTATGACCGCCACGATATTACCGCTTCGACCTTGCTAGTCGCCATCGATATTTCCAAGTATCGCCATGAGGTGCTGATCGGCATCCCTGGCAAAAAGCGCCGTCGCCGAATGACGATCCTGAACACGCTTGACGACTTCCAGCGTTTGTCCGCAACCCTTGCCAGCTACGACCTGCCGGTGCGGATAGGGTTCGAAGCGACCGGCAACTACCACCGAACGTTGGCGCATCATCTCGGGCAGGCCGGGTTCGAGCTGAAGCTCGTCTCGTCCGTCGGCCTGGCTCGAACACGGGAGGCCCTGCACAACAGTTGGGACAAGAATGATCCCAAGGACGCCCAGGTCATCCTTCACATGCTGGAGATCGGCGCCGTGCAGTTCTTTCACGATCCGATGGTGGTCGGGACCGCCGACATCCAGGAACTCTCGAAGACGCACGAGATCGTCTCTCGATCGAAGACCGAGCTGTGGCACCGCATTCTCACCCACTACCTGCCACTGTATTTTCCCGAGGCTGAACGATTTCATCGAAGCTCACGGACGGATTGGTTCCTGGCATTCCTTGAGAAGTACCCATCGCCACATATGATCTCGGCCATGAGCCGCGAGGCCTTCATCGCCGACGCCTGGGATGTCGTTGGCCGAAGGGTTTCGAAAGAGCAATTACTTTCCGATATTTACGCCACTGCGGCCGCTTCGGTCGGCTTGCCAGTTCAGGCAGATTCTGACGCGGTGCGCATGTTCCGCCTTGTTCTTGCCGAGGGGCGTAGCCTCATCCGGCAGCGCGATGTTATCGAGGCACGGGCCGTCGAGTTGTTGTCGGACCTACCCGACTATCAGCTGCTGACCACCATTCCCGGCATCGGCCCAATCAACGCAATGACCATCTTGGCCGAAGCAGGCGACCTGCGTCGGTTCCGACACCATCGACAGTTCTTGAAGTTTTGCGGCATGGACCTCGCCACCGTCCAGTCTGGCATGTTTCGCGGACAGAGCCGGATCTCAAAGTACGGCAATGCCCGGCTGCGGCGCACGCTCTGCATGGCCGGTCAGACCGCCGTTCTAAAGCGGACTAACAGCTTCCGCGACAAGTTCGAACGTTACATCTCCAAGGATCGACACAACGCCCATCTGCGCCGGAAGGCCTACACCGCGATCGCGGCCAAGATGGCGCGCACCGTACACGCCGTGGTCAATCACGGCGAACCCTATCGCCCCTTCTTCGAGGGGGTGAGCCCAGGCGGAAGGACCTCTCTCTGACATGAGCCGTGGAGGCAGACATCTGACCTCGTAGATAATGTTCGGGCCTTCTGCTTGGGATTTGGGATCTCGTATTAAGGACGGTGAGGGCCGCCGAAGCGCGTACCCTGTGTTTGCTATGGAAGAGATCATTTCTTGACGGCAGAGCCCGTCTGGGCAACTTTAACAGGGCATCTGGGACACCAGATGCCCCACGACCTGCTGACCTAAGCGGCCAGATTTTCCCGACATAGGACGTTGTCGGATCGTATGTAGTCCGGCGGGCCGCGGAGGATGAACAGGTCCGTCAGCGCATCAAGCACATCGGTCGAGTTGAGCTTTCGGTCTATGCGGATCATCAGCGCCTCCCTGGTGAACTCGTCTATGATGTTGAGAATGCGATAGGTGCGGCCGTCCGCTGTCCGGTCCTGCATGAAGTCATAGGACCAGACATGGTTTGGACGCTCCGGTCGAAGCCGGATATGCGCCCGATCTTATTAAGGATATCGATAGGTATCTTGAGATGCGTCAATGGCCGGACCTGCTTGCGCCCGGGAGGACGCTCCGCCCGATCGCGGCCTCGTCCGCTACCACCTATCGTTACATGTTACTGCGCTTTGTAAGTCACGTCGTTGGACATGGAGTTGCGCCCCAAGAGATTACTTCGATGGAAGCATTACTGCAGCCTGCTCATGTGGAAGGGGGTCTGCGGCAAATGTTGGAGCGTAACGGTGGCGCGACATGTACGTCGATCGGCGATACCGCAGGGCTTCTTCTGACTATCGCCAAACATCTGGGCTTGCCCGACGAGACAGTGCGCGCCCTCACTACATACAAAGAACGCCTTGCTGTTCACGAACCAGGCGGTATGACGGCCAAGAACCGCGACCGCTTGCGCGTGTTGCGCAACCCTGATGTTCTGCGCCGTCTGCTGCATCTGCCAGAGCAGATCATGGCGCGCCCGCTCGGCCAGCACCGCTATAAAGCGCTGCGGATGCGGGAGGATGCCATCGCCATCGGCATTTTGCTCTACTGTCCCTTGCGAGTTTCGAACTTGTCATCTTTGGAGATCGATCGCCACCTGCAGCGCCCCGGCATGCGGCTGTCGAGAAAGTCACGAATGCCGATCATCTCTTCCTCGCTGTCAGCCCGGATGGCCTCAGCGATCAGGCGCGAGGCGAGCGTCCAGACCTCCGCGCTGCGCCGGTCGCGCTCAGGGCAGCGGGTCATGGTGCCGAAGAAGCCGTAATCCTCGTTGCGGCTGGGCAGAATGGTGGGCGTGGTCATTTCAGAAATCCTTGTCGCTAGGGTTGCGGGGCGCTGAGCCCCGCGCGTTGGGGTTCAAGCGGCGCTGGCGGCTTCCAGCGTGGCGATGTGGCGGCGCAGCGTGGCCGCTTCCTCGCGCGCGGCGTCAGCCCAAAAGGCGGCGCGGGCGCTGCAGGCTGCTGCAAGGCACTCGGCATCCTCGCGGGTGAAGCGGTTGACCTTATGCGCACGGCCGTGACCGGTGCAGGTGGCGCGGTGCTTTTTGCCCTCAGGCGTTACCGTGAAGGTCAGCGGCCCGAAGTCGTCGATGATGATCCAGTTATGCGAGGCGATCACAGTGCAGGCGCTGGGTGCGAGGCGGGCTTCGATCTCTTCGGCGGCGGCGCGGAAGTCGGCGATCAGGGTGACGGTGGAGGTGCTCATGGCGTGGTCCTTTCAGGTGAGTTGCATCGTTTTGGTCCTATGAGCATCGCTCTGAAGCACCGATTAACGTAGCAAAATCAGAGCAATAACATTTCTTTCTGATCATTCGGCTTGATCCGTCGCATCGATCCATGTCCCACCTTGCCAGACGTAGAGATGGGATAGCTCACAAGTCGGTCGCGGCAGGATGCGAGGCTCACGAGACGGGTCAAAACAGTCCAGTGCCTCAGCGGTCACCTGTCGGAGTTCTCGGGCGGCAAGAATGTCCTCTGGCGTCCAAGCGGCCAGCGCCGGCAACATGTGGGACGGGTAACCGTCATAATGCACATAGTTGTGGGCCCATTCTTCGGGACCGATCTGGATGGCGATTTGTGCGCGGGTGCTCATTGGATCGCCCTCACTTCTGCTGATCAATCAGCGCGAGAAGGACCGCCGCCATGCCGCTGAGGTATTCGCTGCGGCGGAACACGATCTCGTCGATGTGGCCGGCGTTGTCGATCGTGGGGTCAACCGAGAGATCGTCTGCCATGTGCGGCATCAGGCGTTTGGCTTCGGCGTTATAGCGGGTGGCAATGGTCATCTGTGTTTCTCCATTCAGGCAATTTGCTTGATGTGAGAATCGCTCTACGCCGAAGTGCAATCAACTCAAATAGACAGTTTTTTTTGTTTACTTTCAATATATTGAGGACAATTCAACCGCCATGGAAGGTCTATCTGAACGCGCCTATGCCGAGCATGCCAGGATCTCCCGCGGGGCTGTTCAAAAGGCCCGCAAGACCGGACGGCTGGTGCTTTTCGCGGATGGGTCGATCAATGCTGCTGCCTCGGATGCGCGGCGTGGGGCCGCCACCGATCCGGATCAACAGATGCGCTCACGGGGTGGATTTGGTGCGGCGAATGATGGGCCTACAGTTTCAGGCTCCGGCGATAGCAGCTCTTACATCAAGGCCCGCACCGCGCTGACGGTCTATCAAGCGCAGGAACGGCAGCTGTCGATCCAGAAAAAGAAGGGCGTGCTGGTCGATCGCACGCGCGCCGAGACTCTGGTGTTTCGTCTGGCCCGTCAGGAGCGGGATCTTTGGGTCACCTGGCCCACACGCGTGGCGGCGCTCATGGCCGCACAATTGTCCGCAGACATGGAGAAGGCATCCGGCAAGGCAGTGACGATCGAGACTGCGACCTTGCAGAGGGTGCTGGAAACCCATGTCCGAGAGCAGCTCGACGCCCTGGCCGACCTCAGGGTCTCGCTTGAATGAGGAGGAAAATACATCTGATCTGACCGAGGGCCTCGACCTCGCGTTCGAGGGCGCTGAGGATATCCTGCGCGCCTGGCGCCGGGGCATGCGACCTGACCCGGACCTGACGGTGTCGGAATGGGCCGACACCCATCGCAAGCTATCCTCGCGCGCCTCAGCCGAGCCTGGGCAATACAGAACAGCCCGCACGCCCTACCTGAGGGCCATCACGGATGCGTTGAGCCCGGGCCACCCGGCGCAGCGGATCAGCTTTATGAAAGCAGCGCAGGTCGGCGCAACGGAGGCCGGCAACAACTGGATCGGGTTCGTGATCCATCATGCGCCGGGGCCGATGCTGGCTGTACTACCCACCGTAGAAATGGCCAAGCGCACCTCACGTGGGCGGATCGATCCGCTGATTGAGGACAGCCCGGCGCTAAAAGAACGGGTCCAGCCGGCACGGTCGCGAGATGCGGGCAATTCGATGCTGTCGAAGGAATTCCCCGGCGGCATTTTGGTGCTGACCGGGGCGAGTTCGGCGACAGGTCTTCGGTCGATGCCTGCGCGCTATGTGTTTCTGGATGAGGTGGACGCGTATCCCGCTTCGGCCGATGAGGAAGGCGACCCGGTCAGTTTGGCCGAGGCGCGCACCACGACCTTCGCGCACAGGCGAAAGGTGTTCATGGTATCGACGCCTACGATCCGGGGGCTGAGCCGGATCGAGCGCGAGTTCGAGGCCAGCGACCAACGGCGGTATTTCGTGCCCTGCCCGCATTGTGGCCACATGCAATGGTTGCAGTTCGAGCGGCTCCGCTGGGCAAAGGGACAGCCGGAAACCGCGGCTTATGCCTGCGAGGGATGCGAGCAGCCCATTGCAGAGCACCACAAGACGCAGATGCTCGAGCTGGGTGAGTGGCGGGCGACAGCGACCAGTGCTGATCCCAATGCGATCGGGTTCCACCTCTCGGCGCTTTATTCGCCGATCGGCTGGAAAAGCTGGGAGCAAATCGCGCGGGACTGGCTGGCGGCCCAGGGCTCGGACGAAATGCTGCGCGCGGCGCGCAACACACTGCTCGGCGAGACCTGGGTGGAAAGCGGCGAGGCGCCGGAATGGCAGCGTCTGGCAGATCGACGCGAAGTGTTTGAGGCGCAAATACCCATGCAAGGTCTATTCCTGACCGCCGGGGCCGATGTGCAAAAAGACCGCATCGAGGTCGATGTCTGGGCTTGGGGGCGAGGGCTGGAAAGCTGGCTCATCGATCACATCGTCATTCCGGGCGGACCTGGAGATCCCGCCTGCTGGCAGGCGCTCACAGCGCTGCTTGGCCAAACTTGGGTGCATGAAAACGGTGCCGTGATGCCGCTTGCCAAGCTGGCGATCGACACCGGCTATGAAACCGCCGCGGTCTACGCCTGGGCGCGGGCGCAAGGTATCGCGCAGGTGGCAGCCGTCAAAGGTCTGGAAGGGTTCAATCGGGCCACACCCGTCTCGGGGCCCACCTTTGTCGATGCAACTGTGAATGGGCGGAAGCTGAAACGAGGCGCTCGTCTCTGGACGGTGGCCACCGCCACCTTCAAGGCCGAGACCTATCGGTATCTGCGCCTTGAGTGGCCGTCGGATGAGGATCGTGCGCGGGGTGTGCCCAACCCGGCGGGCATGATCCACCTGCCAGACTGGGCGGACAGCGAATGGCTGAAGCAGCTTGTAGCCGAGCAATTGGTGACGATCCGCGACCGGCGCGGTTACGCCCGCCAGGAGTGGCAAAAAATGCGGGAGCGGAACGAGGCCCTCGATACGCGGGTCTATGCCCGGGCCGCGGCTTGGATCCTTGGGGCCGACCGCTTTGATGAGCGCATGTGGCGGCAGTTGGAGAAGCAGGCGGGCGTGGAGACCAAGGTCAGTGATCAAACGGACGCTCCGGAGACATCGAATGAACCCCAAGCAGGGCGCATCGAAACGCCCCGGCGGCGCGGCTGGAAGATCAGTACGCCCAAATATATGGAGTAATCAGAAGCCAGAGAAAACCATGTCGAGCGCGCCGCGGATTTCATAATCGGAAGCGGTCAGGTCAGCTACAGGCTCCCCTTTGAGAAGTGATGATGGAATCGCGGCCATCTCGGCAGTGTGCAGAACGCAAGGCACGCCTTCTATTTTTAAAATTGGCTCAAGTCGTCCGATCGGCTTTGGCCCCGATGATACCGGTATCAATGGGGCGACAACGCGCGTGCCGGTCTCGATCAAATCTGTCTGCAGGTCGAGTACGAGACGATCACCAAGGACCCGATAAACATGAAACTGTGCCATCAGTCGATGTTCAAAACCTGCAGATCCGCCAATGGCGTCCCATGCGTTTCAATCCAAGTACGGCGCTCTTCGATGGCTGACGCATTTTCTTGCGCCCAAGCTTTTGCCTTGGCCAAGCGAACCGCTTCGGCAACGGCGGCGTCGCTGATCGCCGACACATTAAGACCTAACTCCCTAGCGGCAGCCAAATTGGCAGCCGTGAGGGTGACGTTGGTGCGCTGCTTTTCTGTGGTGGCGTGCTGCATTGGGTCCTCCCGACACATACGCAACATACACACTCCTAGTGTGCAAAACAAGAGACCCTCATGACCCTCGACGAGCTGAAACTTCGCCACAGCGCGCTCTTGGCTGCGCGCTACAGCGGCACGCGCTCGGTCAGCTATGACGGTAAGACCCTGAATTACGGCACCGACGCCGAGCTTGCCGCGGCGATCAGCGATGCCGAACGGCGCATTGCAAAACTCGAGCGCGGCGCTGGGCGTGTGCTCCGCCCCTTTGCCGTGAAGGATCTGTGATGAACTGGCGGCAGCGTCTTGGCGCTTTCATCGGGGGCTTCGATGCCGGCCAGCACCACCGCAGGCTGCGCGGATTCCAAGCGACGCGGGCCCATGTGAATGCGTTGATCGCCGCGAGCGGCCCTGACATCACCGCTCGCGCCCGCTGGCTCGTGCGCAACAATGGCTATGCCGTGAACGCGATCGAAAGCTGGGCGGCCAATACAGTCGGCGACGGGATCAAGCCGATCTCGAAGCTGGCCGATGCTGCCCGAAAAGAAGAGCTGCAGCGGCTTTGGCTTGCCTGGACGGATGAGGCCGATGCCGAAGGGCTGACGGATTTCTATGGGCTGCAGCGCCGGGCGGCGCGCGAAGTATTCTTGGCGGGTGAAGTGTTCGTGCGGATCCGGCCGCGGCGGGTCGAAGATGGGCTGACGGTGCCGCTCCAACTTCAGATGCTGCCCTCGGAAATGCTGCCGCTTCATGAAACGGGCGTGGCGCGCAACGGCAACGCTATCCGTCAGGGGATCGAGTTCGACCAGATCGGACGCCGCGTTGCCTATCACTTTCTGCGCCGACATCCGGGCGACAGCACCGATCCGGGGCTTTCGGGCGAAATCGTGCGCGTTCCGGCCAGCGAGGTTATCCATGTGATAGACCCGGTCGAGGGCGGTCAGCTGCGCGGCGTCTCGAAACTGGCGCCCGCTATCGTGAAGCTCTTCCTGCTCGATCAATACGACGACGCCGAACTCGACCGCAAAAAGGTCGCGGCGATGTATGCAATGTTCGTAACGTCGCCTGCCCCAGAAAACCCACTGGCAGCCTTGGACGATGAAGAAATGCCGACAGGCGTCGAGATCAGCCCGGGCCAGATCGTGCGGCTGGACCCCGGCGAAGATGTCACCGTGGGCCAGCCGGCCGATAGTGGCGCGACCTATGAGCCCTTCCAATACCGGACGCTGCTGCAGATCTCGGCAGCGCTCGGCATCCCCTATCCCTATCTCGCCAATGACATGGTGAAGGGGAACTTTTCGAACTCGCGGCTGGCGTTGATCGAATTCCGTCGGCGCGTCTCTGCCTGGCAGCACTCGGTCATGGTCTATCAACTCTGCCGACCGGTCTATGCACGCTGGTTGGATCTGGCGGTGCTGTCCGGCGCGCTACCCCTGCCCGGCTATGAGGCGGAGCGCCCGCGCATCCTGGCGGCCGACTGGCTGCCGACGAAATGGGATTGGGTCGACCCGCTGAAAGACGCCAATGCCGAAATCGCCCAGATCGAGGCCGGCCTCAAATCCCGCACGCAGGCCATCGCCGAGCGCGGCTATGACGCCGAGCAGGTGGACCGCGAAATCGCTGCCGAGCGCACCCGCGAACGCGCGCTGGGCCTCGATTTCCGCCAGCCGGGATCGCCAGCGCAGGGCGTGCAAGCGGTATCAAGCGCGGAAGACAACGCTAAAACCGAGGATCCTGATCTTGAGGACAGACCAACCACAGCGGCGGAGGAAGGATAGACGTCAGTTACACAGCAGGCAAACATCGCAAAGTCGCGCTGCCTTGCGATCGAAGGTCACCAATTTGGCGGCACCTACGCGCCGGGCCGCGGCGGCAATCATCAGGTCGGCAAAGCCAAACCCGTCATTGCGGTAGAGTTCCAGCGCTGGAGCAACCTCATCGGAGCCTTCGATCTCCAGCTCGGTTGCCGACAGCAAAGCGTCGAGGGCAACAGCGATTTCCGCACGGCCGAGGCGATAGGCACGCTCAAGCACCCAGACGAGTTCGATCAAGACCTCGCGACTGACAAAGCCCTGGGCGTCGTCCGTCAATAGGTCGATCACTTTCGTGGCCAACTGCGCCTGCAATGGGTCATCCTGCACCAGAAAGCGCACCAGAACGTTGGTATCGAGCGCGATCACTGATCGGGATCCATACTATCCGTTGCGCCAGCGGAAATGGCCTCGTCCATCTCTTCCAGAGAAACAGGCTTTTGATCGGACCTCGACAGGATGCCCCGTAATTCCTTGACGGAGCGCGCCTTCAGGATCCGCACCTCACCATCAAGGATCAGATAGCGCACCTTGTCCCCGCTAGTCAGGCCAAGCGCGACCCGGACATCCTTCGGTAGGGTTGTCTGGCCTTTTACTGTCACCGTCGATTCATGCATCGGCGCACTCCTTACATATTGCAATTTCCCCTTACCATATGGGAATCAGAAATGCAAAACCAAGCCAAGGACCAACCCTGATGCTTCACGCCCGGATCGCCGCACGCGCCTTCAACACGCCGCTGCTGGTGGAACCCTCCAAGGCTATGGCGTTCCTATCGGGCCTTGGACCGCGCATTTTAGGACGGCAGTTTGAGATGGTGGACGGCGACGGCGCGGCGGCTGGCATCACAGCTCTGCCGGCCCGCGCCAGTCTTATCACTGGTGGCCTGACCGAGAGCCTTCAGCACAACGGCAACGCGCCCTACCCGATCGTAAACGGTATCGCCGTGATCGAAATCTCTGGCGTGCTGATCCATCGCGGTGGTTGGATCGGCCAATCATCCGGCCAGACGAGCTATGAGGGGATCGCAGCACAGATCGAGGCGGCAGCGCGCGATCCGTCGGTGCGGGCGGTGGCACTCGAGATCGACAGCTTTGGCGGCGAGGTGGCCGGCGTCTTTGACCTCGCCGACCGGCTCCGCGCGCTGCGTCGAAACAAACCGGTCTGGGCCTTCGTCGCCGAACACGCCTTCTCAGCGGGCTATGCGCTGGCCTCCCAGGCCGATCGCATCCTACTGCCCCGCACCGGCGCCGTCGGCAGTATCGGTGTGGTGGTGATGCATGCCGATCTCAGCAGCCAGCTTGATCAAAACGGAGTGCGGGTCACGCTGATCCATTCCGGCCAGCACAAGGTCGATGGCAATCCGTATGAGCCGCTGCCCGAGAGCGTGAGGGACGACATCCAGCGCGAGATCGATGTCTTGCGGTTCCTCTTCGCCGAGACCGTCGCAGCCGGCCGCTCTGGGCGGCTGAACCAAGATGCCGCGCTGGCGACCGAAGCCGCGACCTTTCGCGGGGCGGATGCCGTCAGCGCTGGCTTAGCCGATGAGGTGATAGACCTCACCCGTGGCTTTGCCAGCTTTCGCGAAAGCCTATCCAGACCATCCCCCACCGCGCGGCTGCCCCGCGCCACTCATCCCAGACCAAAGGAGGCCGCCATGAGCGCCAAGACAGATGCCGCTGAGGCACAAGCGGAAACCCCCGACACCGAAGGCACGGTGCTGGACGATGCAGAAAAGCTATCCGATGCCCAGGATGATGCCAGTGGCGTGCAGGAAGCCGACCCCGCACCCGTCGCCGCCGCAGCACCCATTCAAACGCCATCCGCTGCGCAGCCCAGCAATCTGGCAGAGCTTTCGGCTCAGCTTCGGGAAGCGGCGGCCGAGATCGCCGAGATCGCGGCGCAGGCGGGCCGCCTCGGCATCGCAATCGATGCCGCGAAAGCGCTCCGCGAGGGCACGGCCCCTGAAGCCCTCCGCAAACTGGTCCTGCAGCGCGCCTCCGCGGCGGCGGATGCCCGCGACATCGTGGCCGCGCCACCTTCGCCCGTTCTCCCCAAATCCGTTGAAAGCCCGATTGTGGCCGCCGCAAAGAAGGCTGCCTCGGCGGGCAGCAGGGGCTGAACCGCCGCCCCGAGCATCTGTACCGCCCACCTGATCCCCCGCGGCTCCTCCCCAGCGGGGGATTTTTTTTGACCCCCAATCCTTCGGAGATTGCCCATGTCCGTGCTGACCCAACCGCCCACCATGGGTGATGTCCTCAAATACGAGCTTAACCCCAACTTCACCCGCGAGACCGTCACGCTGCTGGCAGGCACCAACTATCCCGTTGGCGCCGTGCTTGGCCGGATTACAGCCAGCGGCAAATACAAGCTGGCCACTTCGGGTGGCACCGATGGCGCCCAGAATGCTGCCGCTGTCCTGCTCTACACCACCGACGCCAGTGATGCGGATAAGGAGGCAGTGGTGATCGTCCGCGGACCCGCCCTCGTCTCAAAGGCCGGTCTGGTCTTTGACGCCAGCGTCGATGATGCAGCAAAAACTACCACGAAACACAACCAGCTCGTAGCGCTGGGCATCATCCCGCGCGACGCCGCCTGAGCGGGCGGATCACTCGTTCCCTCCATCGCGCTCGTGCGCGTTCCCCCCTTTTCCCGGAGTTCTCCCATGACCATCATCCGCAACCCGTTTGACGCGGGCGGCTATTCGCTCGCCGAAATGACGCAGGCCATCAACATTCTGCCCAATCTCTACACCCGCCTTGGCCAGATCGGCCTTTTCCGCTTCGAGGGCGTCACCCAACGCTGCGTTATCATCGAACAGCGCGAGGGGGTGCTGAGCCTCCTGCCGTCCGTTCCGCTCGGCGCGCCCGCCACGGTCGGCACGCGCGAGCAGCGCTCCATGCGCAGCTTTGCCTTGCCTTGGATCCCGCATGACGATGTGATCCTGCCGGCCGATATCCAGGGCATGCCCGCACTGGGCGTCTCGGATGCAGCCGACCCGCTGGTCGAGGTGATGAACCGCAAGCTCACGCTCATGCGCCGAAAGCATGCCCAGACCCGCGAATACATGGAGATGAACGCGCTCCGCGGCATCGTGAAGGATGGCGCAGGCACCACGCTGTACAACTACTTTACCGAGTTCGGGTTGGACCCGATCTCCGTCGATTTCGTCTTTGGTACGGCGGGCACAAACATACAGGGCAAAGTGCGCTCCATTTTGCGTGCCATCGAAGACAATTTGCTTGGCGAGACCATGACCACTGCGCATGCTCTGATCAGTTCTGAATTCTTCGACAAACTGATCAGTCACCCCAAAACGGAAGAAGCCTATAAATACTTCTCTGCCAATGGTGGCCAGCCGCTGCGCGAAGACATGCGCCGGGCGTTTCCGTTCGCGGGCCTGCTCTTCGAGGAATATAACGGCTCCGTTACCCTCTCTAATGGAACAACCGAGCGGTTAATCCCTGCGGGCGAAGGCATTGCGTTCCCGCTTGGCACGTTTGACACCTTCACTACATATGGCGGACCGGCCAACCTGCTGGAAACTGCCAATACCGTGGGCCTGCCGCTTTATGCACGCCAGCAGATAGACAGCAAGGGCCGCTGGATCGATCTCATGACCGAGGCCTCGATTCTGCCGGTGAACAAGCGCCCACGGCTGGCCATCCGTCTGCACAGCTCGAACTAAGCGCGAGTCTCATGACCGCCTTTGCTGCGGCGCTCAATGCGCTCTTTGCTGATCCCAATATCTCGGTGGAGGTCTGGCATCGCGATGTCATGGGCCGTTTTACCCGCGCCCGGGGCATCCTGCGCCGCCCTGACGATATCACCGAGTTTGGCGCAGCGCGGCTTGTGTCGGATACCGTGCGTCTGGACGTGCGGACGGTCGAGATCCCGGACCCACAGCCCGAAGAACAGATTCTGATCGCCGACGAGACGTTCCGGATCCAGGGCGCGCCGCGCCGAGACCGCAAGCGACTGATCTGGACGCTGGAGCTGCATCCCGCATGAAGCTTGGCATTGAGATCACGCCGGATCTCGCAGCGCTGATGACCGCCGAAATCAAAACTGGAGAAAAGGCGGTGACGGCGGCGATGCGGGAAGCTGGCTCGGGCCTCAAGCAGAGCTGGCGCGGACGGATCACCCGAGCAGGCCTTGGCCGGCGACTGACCAACTCGATCCGAAACCAGACCTATCCCCGGTCTGGGCAAAGCCTGAACGCCGCGGCCCTTGTCTGGTCAAAGGCGCCAGAGATCATTGGTGCCCATGAAACTGGGCCGCTGATCCGCTCGAAAGACGGATTCTGGCTGGCAATCCCATTACCCGCGGCTGGCAAGGGGGCACGCGGCAAGGCCCTGAGCCCCGGCGAATGGGAACGCCGGCGCGGGCTGCGTTTGCGATTTGTCTACCGCCGCCGTGGGCCGAGCCTGCTGGTGGCTGATGGCCGGCTGAACAATCGCGGGTTAGGTGTGGCATCGCGGGCGAAAATCGGGCGTGGGCGGGCCAGTGTGCCGATCTTCCTGCTTGTGCCGCAGGTCAAGTTGCACAAAAGGCTGGATCTCGATCGCGATGCGCGAAAAGCGCAGGCTGCAGTGCCGGGATTGATTGTGGCGAAATGGGTGGAGGCCAAAGCGCACAACACAGGATGAACGTTCAATGTCCTGCTTCGCGTTGATGACGAATAGCCAGAAGTACGGCTTTATGACCGTCAAACCTGTAGAGAGCTACGTAGCCACTGCCACCGAATGGGATTAACCATTCCCGAAACTCTGGCGACATATGGTCCATGGGACGCCCGGCTTCGGGGTTATCAACAAGGATGTTCAAACTGCTGCGGATGGTTTTCACCGCCTGCTGAGCTGCGCTCTGATTTTTGTCACCCAGAAACCTGTAAAGGCGATCAACATCTCTCAGCGCTGCCGGCGACCAAATCAGTTGTGGCATTCGGGCGGCTCAACATCCTGCCCCTCTTCAAGGCGCGCCAACCAGGCATCAGCCTCTGAGTGCGTGACATGCAGGCCGCTCAGTTCAAACTCTTCCCAAGCCGTGAGCGCCGCTTGCCGCATGGTCTCGCGCTTTTCCTCGCGGTCCAGAAACTCTGAAACAGCTTCACGCAATATCCAGTGAGGTGACCGATCTCGGGCTTCCGCCAATTTTTGAACCCGGGATCGGGTATCTTCGTCCAACTTGACGGCTACGGGGCGCATGGCACTCATGGGCCTCCCTCCTAAAAGTATTGATAGGTAATACCTAGCATGCCCCAACGATCACATCCAGCATGAACTCGTATTCAAACATTGTCACACCACGCGAAACCATCCTCACCGCCCTGGCCGACCTTATGCGCACGATCCCACATGTGCCGGTCTTGCGAGGTGAGGTCTTGCCCGAACGCGTGCCGCCCACCGGCTTGATCATCCTGCGCGATGGGGATCCCGGCACGCCGGGCGTGACGCTGTCCCCACTGCGTTATCACTATCAGCATCGGGCTGAATTAGAGGTGGTCGTACAGGACGCCAAGACCCGCGATGTGCGATTTGCCGAACTGGTGGCGTCGATCGGTGCCGTATTTGTGGCCGACCGCACACTTGGCGGGCGCTGCGACTGGGTCGAGGCCGAGGCGCCGGAGCCGGTGGATCTGCCGGTCGAGGGAGGCGCCACATTCAAAGCCGCGGTGGTGCCCGTGATCCTGCACTATGCAACCAGCGATCCGCTGGTCTGACCACACAAGCTGACAGCTTAGGAGATGAGATAATGGCACGAGCCCAAGGGGCGCGGGCGCAGATGGCGCTTGCGTTTGAGACGAGTTACGGCACGCCGCCGGCGAGCGGTTTTACCAAGATGCCCTTTGCCAGCACGACGCTTGGCGCGGAACAACCGCTGCAAACATCTGAACTGCTGGGCTACGGACGCGACCCGCAGGCCCCGATCAAGGATGCGGTGACGGCGGATGGCAATGTGGTGGTGCCGATCGACGCTGAAGCGTTTGGCTTTTGGCTGAAGGCGGCGTTTGGCGCGCCCACCACAACGGGGGCCGAGGCGCCCTACACCCACGAGTTCCGCTCAGGGAACTGGGCGCTGCCGTCCTTCTCACTGGAGACCGGCATGCCCGAGGTGCCGCGCTATGCGATGTATGCAGGCTGCATGGTCGACAGCTTGAGCTGGCAGATGGCGCGCTCGGGCCTCTTGACCGCGACGGTCAGTGTCGTGGCGCAGGGCGAAGAGGTTGTTACGGTGAGTGCTGCAGGCGTCCCGGCGCCGGTCGCCCTACAGCGCTTTGGGCATTTCAACGGTACCATCACACGGGATGGGGCCAATATCGGCAATGTGGTCTCGGCGGATATCACCTATGCTAATACGCTCGACCGGATTGAAACCATCCGGGCCGATGGCAAGATCGACGGGGCGGACCCGTCGATCGCAGCACTGACTGGCAATGTCGTGGTCCGCTTTGCCGATCAGACACTGGTGCAACAGGCGATCAATGGCGCGGCCTGCGAGCTTGAGTTCTTCTACACGCTGGCCACGGGCGAACGCCTGACGCTGACCGCACATGCGGTCTATCTGCCGCGGCCGCGTGTCGAGATCCCCGGCCCACAGGGCGTGCAAGCCACATTCGATTGGCAGGCGGCGAGCGACGTGGCCGTGGGCCGGATGTGCACCGTCACGCTCATCAACGATCGGGAGACATATTAATGCTGCGGTTGACCTTATCCAATGAACCCAGCTGGCTCGATCTTGGCCACGGTGTAAGCCTTCTGGTCGAGCCTTTGTCCACGGCCGTCATGATGGCCGCACGCAGTGATCCGGCCGTCAGGGCTGTCGCCGGTGACAATGCCGACCTGGAGGACGCCGCCGGTTCTGATCGCGATGACCAGATCGCCGTCATCGTGGCCAAGGCCGTGGCGCGCATTGTGGTAAAGGACTGGGAAGGGATTGGCGATGCGGATGGCCAGCCCATCGAGCCCACGCCGAACCGCATCGACGCGCTCCTGGACATCTGGCCGATCTTCGAGGCCTTCCAGACCAGATATATCGCGGGCGGGCTGATCCTGGAGTTGGAAAAAAACGCCTGACCGCTCTCGCCGACTGGGAGTTCGGCGGGGGCGGTGAGTATTGTGCGGCCTGCGACAGCGCCTGCCCGGACTGTCCCCGCGCCCGTCACGCGCCGTGCAGCCTCGAGGGCTGGCAGATCTGGGATCTGGTCCAGCGGCTGGGTGGCCAATTGCGCGTGGCTGCCGGCGCAAATGGCGGCGCGGTCTTGGGCTGGGATATGGGCGCGGCGCTGCACTTGGGCACCGCGCTCGGGCTTTCACCCCGCATCATCGCAGAACTCCTGCCGCCCATCGAGGCGGTGATGGTGCGCAAGATCAACGACAACATGGACCAACATCATGGCTGAGAAACGAGTGAGCGTCCGCTTGTCCGCCACAGGCGGCCGGCAGGTCCGCGCCGAGCTTGAGGGCGTGGGCGTGGCGGGCTCCAAGAGCATGAGCCGCCTGAGCCATGAGATGGAGGCGGCGAACAAACGCATGGCGGCGTTTGCGCGGCGCGCGAGGCTTGTCGCGGCCGCGGCCACAGCGGCGGTCACCGCTGCCGGCGTGTCGATGGTGCGCGCGGGACTGGACACCGTGGATGCACAGGCCAAGCTGGCGCAGTCGCTCGGCACGACGGTGGCCAGTGTGCAGGTGCTGGAGCGCGCAGGCGAACTGGCGGGCGTGGCGATGTCGGGCATTGAGCAGGCCACGAAGGATTTGACCCGGCGACTGAGCCAGGCGGCGGCCGGGGGTGGACCTGCTGCTGAGGCGCTCGATCGGCTGGGCCTCTCGGCGGGGGTCTTGATGGAGCTGCCGCTCGATGCGCGAGTGGCGGCTATCAATGACGCGATCACAGATTTTGTGCCGGCGGCCGAGCGCGCAGCGGTGGCGGGGCAGCTTTTTGGCGAGGAGGGCTCGATCGCCATGGCGCGGATCGACAGCGCCACGCTGCGCCAGGCCACGAAAGACCTTGCCGATTTTGGCGTGGTGGTCTCTGAGCAGGATGCGGATCAAATCGAGCGGACCAATGACGCGCTGTCGCGCCTCGGACTGATTGGCCGGGGTCTGGCCAACCAGCTGGCGGTGGCGGCGGCCCCCGCCCTGGAAACTTTGGCCGAGGCCTTGGCCACGGCCGCGCGGGTCACGGGGCCTCTGGGTCAGGCCATTCAGGGTCTCATGAGCAATCTGGATCGCATCGTGACCTATGCCGGCACATTTGCCGGTCTGATGGCGGGCAAATGGGTGGCGGGTGTCGCGGCAGCTGCGCTTTCGGTCAAAGGCCTCGCTACGGCGCTGGTTGTGCTGCGCGGCGCGCTCATTCGAACCGGGATTGGCGCGCTGGTCGTGGGCGCGGGTGAGCTGGTCTATTGGTTTACCAAGCTCGTGCGTGGCGCCGGCAGCTTTGGCAAAGCGATGGGGCTTCTGAAGGATTTAGCCTCTGAGGTCTGGTCCAAGGTCTCGCTCTCTGCACAGGCGGCCTGGGCCAATGTCGAGAGCAGCTGGGCCACCGCACAGGCCGGAATCCTCGAGGGCCTGCAGACCGCTAGCGATGCCGTGGTCGGCTGGGCCAACTCGGTCCTCAACACTTTCGAGGGCACCTTCCTTGGCGTAAAAGCCATCTGGGACGCGCTACCAGACGTTTTTGATCGCATCGGTGCACTGGCCATCAACGGCCTTGTCACAGCTATGGAAACCGGGCTTGCGGGGATCACCGCGGCGGTGAACAGCCTGCTGACCCTGGGCGGGCGCCGCCCGGACTGGGCGATCGAGGCGCCGGATCTGTCGGAGTGGAAAGCCACCGTGCCTGCGGCGGTGGAACTCGGCAAGGCGGCGCGCACGGCCTATGATGAGGCCTTCAACGACAGCCCGCTGAAGGCGCCAGATCTTTTTGGCAATATGGCCGATGACGCGCGGTTGCGCGTGGCAGGCTATGCCGAGGCCGCGCGTATGCTGGGGGACGCCGCCGCGCGCCCGCTCACCGCCTGGCAGGCGCTGCGCAACGCGATCAACGGCGCAGGCATAGAAGGCGCCGCATCGCTCGAAGAAGCCGCAGCTTCCGCCAACATCGTCACTGAGGCGCTCACCAAAGCGGGTGGCGCGGCCGGGTCATTGGCTCCCAAAATAAAGTCCGATGAGCAGCTCAAGGGATTTGCGGCAGTGAGTGCCAGCCTAAAGGCCTATGCCAAAACCGCGATCGATTGGGGCAAGGGCCTGGGCGAAACCCTGAGCAACGCCTTCAGCGGCGCCGAGACCGCCTTCCGCCGTTTTGTCGAGACCGGCAAGCTGGACTTCAAAACCCTGGTGCGCTCGATCCTCGCTGATCTGGCGGTGCTGGCCTTCCGACGCGCGGTGCTCGGCCCCATCGCCAGTGCGCTCTCGACCGTGTTTGGCGGGGCAGCTGCCGCCGTACCCGTCCTGCATGCCGGCGGCATGGTCGGCATCGCGGGTCAAACGCGCCGCGTACCCAGTGCGGTGTTTGCCGCAGCGCCCCGGATGCACAGCGGTGGCTGGGCCGGGCTGCGCCCTGATGAGGTACCCACGATCCTGCAGCGCGGCGAGCGCGTGCTGAACCGGCGTGAAGCGGCTCAATATGGCGCGGGTGGCGGATCAAGCGGCGGCGTCTCCATCGCCATCGATGCGCGGGGTGCACAAGCGGGCGTGGCCGAGCAGATCGACGCCAAGCTGCGCGCCGCCCTGCCGGAAATCCAACGTCTGGCCATTCAAAGCGTCAGCGACCGGCGCCAGCGAGGCTACGCCCTATGAGCCAACTCCCTCTTACACTGATCTCCTCGATCGAGCGGCGCCTCGTGACGGCGGTCACAGCGCAGACCTCACCCTTTACCGGCAGCCAGCAGATCCAGGACTGGGGCGGGGAATGGTGGGAGATGTCGTTTGAGGTGGCGCTGACCAAGGGCCGTGACGGCCGGCGGCTCTCGGCTTTCTTCACGGGGCTTGGCGGCCTGCGCGGTTGGTTTGTGCTGCGCGATCCGTCCATGGCGCGACCCGATCTCACGCAAAGCATTACCGTGGCCGGGGCTGGTCAAAACGGCAGCACGCTGGTCACAGCCGGCTGGGCGCCGGAGACCCTGGCGCTGGAGGCCGGCGACTTCATCTCGCTTGGCACAGGTCAAGACCTGCGGCTCTATCAGGTGAGCTTTGACACCTATGCCGATGCGCAAGGCCAGGCCACGCTCAGCCTTACGCCGCGGCTGCGCGTTGTGCCGGCTGATCTGAGCCCGGTGGAGATTGCCGAGCCTGGCGTGGCGCTGCGGCTTGTGCAGCCCGTGCCCACGCGGATTGCCCGCGCGGACAGCTTCCGCTTCTCGGTCACGGCCCGGGAGGCGCTCTGATGGCGCGCGATCTCTCGCCTGCGATTGCCGCGGCGCTTGATGAGCGGACCCTGCGGCCGGTGCTGTTTTTTGAAGGGGCGTTTGCCTCCGGTTGGGTGCGCATCTGGTCCGGTGCCGGCGAGATCACTTGGAACGATCACATCTGGACCGGGGTGGGCAGTCTTCTCGGGATCGGGCCCATTGAGGAGACCCAGCAGGTGGTGGCCAGTGGCACCACCGTGTCGCTCTCGGCCGTACCAACGGAAATGGTGGCGCTCGCCATTGACGAGGCGCAGCAAGGCAAGCCCGGCCGGGTATGGCTTGGGCTCTTGACGCCAGAGCGCGAGATCATCTCCGATCCGGTGCAGGCCTTCACGGGGCGTTTGGATGTGCCCGAGATCGCCGATAGCGGCGAGAGCTGCACGGTGACAATCAGCTATGAGAACCGGCTCATCGATCTCGGGACCGCGCGCAATTGGCGCTACACCCATGAAAGCCAGCAAGTGCTGGCCCCCGGCGACCGGGGCTTTGAGTTCGTGGCCGCCATTCAAGACAAGGCCATCACCTGGGGGCGGGCATGAGAGGTGCAGGCTGGACATCCCTTCTGGCTGCGCGCCTCGAGGCCGCTCGGGAGGCACCCTTTGTCTGGGGGCAGCATGATTGCGCCACTTGGGCCTTTGACATACGCCGCGATCTGACAGGCGGCGCGGATGTGGCCGCCCTCTGGCGCGGGCGCTACCGCACGCAGGTGGGTGCGGTCCGCGTGCTGCGCCGCCTCGGCTGGCCCAGCCTTGAAGCGGCCGGACGGGATCTCTTGGGAGGCCCGCTGCCCAGCCCGATGCTGGCACAGCGCGGCGATATGGTGCTGGGCGGGGACGATCCCGCCTTCGGGATCTGCATCGGCGCGCGGGCTGCCTTTGTATCCCCTGAGGGCTTGGTCTTGCTGCCGCTAGATCGCTGCCACCTGGCCTGGAGGGTCTGATCCATGCCGCCTGTCGTGATTGGCGCCGTGGCCCTGGGCGGGGCGGCGATTGCGGCTGGCGGTGTGGCCGCCGCCTTTGCCGCAGGCGGCCTTATCGGCTTTGCCGCCACCTTTGGCACCTCGGTCCTTCTGTCGGCCGCCTCGCAAGCCTTGATGCCCAAGCCCAAGGTCACGCCCACGCTGGGGCCGACCCTGCAGCTCAAGCCGCAGACCGTCAGCGTGCGCGAGCTGGTCATGCCCCGCGATCTCGTCTATGGCCGCACCCGCAAGGGCGGCACCATCGTGTTCCTGCACGAAAGCGGGCCTTCGGATCAGTATCTGCACATGGTGATCGTGCTGGCAGCCCATAGGGTGCAGTCGATCGGTGCTGTGTATTTTGACGGCGAGCAGGCGATCGACGCGAGCGGCACGCTGCTTGGCCGGTGGGTGGGGCATGTCACCGTGGACAAGAAGCTGGGCCATCCCGGTCAGACGGCCTTCGCAGGCCTCATGCGCGATGTCTCCGAGCATTGGACAGCAGCGCATCGGCTGGAAGGCTGTGCAGCCCTATACTTGCGTCTCACCTATGACCGGGATGTCTTTCCCGGCGGGATCCCGAGCATCTCGGCGGATATGACCGGCAAGGACGATATCCTTGATCCGCGCACGGGGCTGCGGGGCTACTCGGAGAATGCCGCGCTTTGCGTGGCCGACTATATGGCCCATCCGGTCTTCGGCCTCGGCGCGGGCATCGGGCTTGAGGACGGGATCGAGACCGCAAGCCTGATTGAGGCCGCCAATATCTGCGATGAGGCGGTGCCCCTGGCCGCAGGCGGCAGCGAGCCGCGCTACAGCTGCAATGGCATTGTCACGCTTGATCAATATCCCCAGCCAATCATTGAGGCGATGCTCACGGCCATGGCGGGGCGCTGTGTGTGGCAAGGCGGGGCCTGGCGCATTCATGCAGGCGCCTACCGCATGGCCGATGTCACGCTCGATGTGGAGGATCTGCGCGAGGGCGGCATTGCGCTCACCACGCGGCAAAGCCGGGCGTCGAACTTCAACGGCGTGCGCGGGCAGTTCATCAGCCCGGAGAATGACTGGCAGCCCGATGACTTCCCGGCCTATGCCTCGGTCACCTATGCAACGGAGGATGGCGGAGAGCGGGTCTGGCGGGATGTCTCGCTGCCCTTCACGATCTCGTCTTCAGCCGCACAGCGCATTGCCAAGATCGAGCTCGAGCGTGGCCGGCGCCAGCAGATGGTCAAATGGTCGGGCAAGCTCAGCGCCTGGAAAGCCGCCGCGGGCGATACGGTCCATCTCGACTATGCCCGTTGGGGCTTTGCCGGCAAACCCTTCGAGGTGCAATCGGCCCGGCTTGATCTGAGTGCCATGGGCGATGGCGTGATGCTGGTGCCCGAACTGATCCTGCGCGAGACCTCGCCGCGTGTTTATGACTGGGACGCCACCGAGGAGCAGATCTATGCCGCGGCCCCGCGTACGCGGCTGCCCTCGGCCTTCCGCACAGCCGCGCCGGGCGTGCCGGGGATTACAGAGGCGCTCTATGTCACCCGCGATGGCGGCGGCGCCAAGGTGCTGATCACGGCGCATTGGGCCCCGGCACCCTCAAGCTTTGCCGACACCTACCAGATCGAGGCGCGCCGCGATGGAGAACCTTGGATCGAGTATGGCCGCCAGGCGGGCACCCATCTGGAGATCCGGGACGCCAAGCCGGGGCAATGGGAGATCCGCGTCAAGGCGGTCTCATCCTTGGGGGTCTCGTCCGAGTGGCGTGTGGGGCGCGCGGAGATTGCGGGGCTCAGCGCACCGCCTGTAGCGTTGCAGAATGTCACGCTGCAGACCGTGGGCGGTTTGGTGATCCTCAAATGGGCGCGGGCGGCGGATGCGGATGTGCGGGTGGCTGGCAATATCGTCATTCGCCATAGCGGTGAGACGCCAGCCAGCTGGGCCAACAGCTATTCGATGGACCGGGTTGCCGGCGCCGAGGCGATTGCCGTGGTGCCGCTCAAGCCCGGGACATACCTTTTGCGCGCCGAGGATAGCGGTGGACGGCAAGGGCCGGTCACCACCATTGCCACGAAAGGCGCGCAGGCGCTGGCCTTTGCCGCCGTGGAGACCCTGCAGGCCGATGACAGCTTTCCGGGAGGCAAGACGGATCTTGTGGTCGAGGAGGCCACGCTGCGTCTGGCCACGGGCGTGGATGGCAACGGGGTGCCATATGTTCCGGTGGCCCAGGGGCTCTACAGCTTTGGGGCGGGTATGGATTTTGGCGCGCTGCGCCGGATCCGGCTGCGCAGTGAAATCAAGATGGGGGTGCTGGCTCTACTCGATGAGATCGACGCACGGCTGGAGCCCATCGATACATGGGCGGATTTTGACGGCACAGACGGGGCGGAGACCGATGTGGTCGTGGAGATCCGCGAGACCGATGATGATCCCACCGGATCACCTGCCTGGTCCGCTTGGGGCCGGGTCGACAACCATGAAATCGAGGCCCGCGCCATCGAAGCGCGCGCGCTCCTGCGCACGACGGATGCCAGCTATACGCCGGTGGCCTCGGTCCTGCGCCTGCATGCGGATGAGGTGGCGTGAGTGCGCCGTGAGGGATTGATCCGTGGTCTCTGAAAAACGCGTGGCCTGGCGGCATACGCGCGCCCGCACACCGCGCCCGCGCGTATTTTTGAAAATCGGAGTCACGACACATGGCCCAGACAGACAGCTACGAGCTTGGCAATGACGCAGGGCTGGCCTTCCGGCTGCGGCTCAATGCAGTTCTCGCCGCAGTGCAATCCACGAATGCCGGGCCGACCCCGCCGGTGCAGACCCGGCCGGGGATGCTGTGGTGCGACACGAGCGGAAGCACGCCTGTTCTGATGATCCGCACGCTCGGCGATGACGCCTGGGCGGAGCTGCTCGATGGTGGCACCTACTGAAATTGCCCGAGCAGGGACGAACCGCGCGGGCGCGCCTGTGCCGGCGCATCTCATCAATACACCTGACAGCGAAGAAAGGCCGGCAGATGGGCGGGCAAAGTTTACTCGAGATGCTCAACAGCGTCTTTGGCGGGGCGCTGACCACTCTGATTGGCGCCTTTACAGGCCGGCTGATGTATCACTCGGGCGAGGTCAAGCTTGGCAGGCGGCGGTTCTTTGGCAAGGAGCTTCTCTGGGAAATCCCCGTCGCCGTCGGCATGGCCCTCATTGGCGAGGCGGCCGCGAGCTATATGGGCCTCACCCAGCCGGTCTCGACCGGCTTTATTGCCACGCTGGCTTATCTCGGGCCGCGTGGGGCGGAAAGCCTGCTTGCCGCTTGGCTTGGGCGGCGGAAATAGCTCCCTTGAAACCCCGCGCGGCGCGCGCATCTACGAGGCATTCACACCGAAAGAAATTGGGAGGACGAATGCGATGGCAGACATTCCACAGATCCTGGGGCAGCTTGCGCGGGCCGAGGATCCCACAGAGGTGATCAAGGCCCATGTCCTGCAGGAAGGTGGCTTATGGCTGGAGCCCGGTGACCACGTGCGCAGCCTCGTTGAAATCCAACTCTGCGGCCTCGTGGGGATCGGACCCAGTGTGGCAGCTGCCGTCGATGATTGGATTATGCAGGCCAGACACGCCGCGCAGAAGGAAGAGGTTGCTGCTGCCGAGTAAGATCAGCCGCCTGTTCTGAGCGATAGACAAGACATGATGACACAACAAGCTGTCCCCCGGGGGCGGCTTTTGCTTTTTGAGGACCACGTGAAATGACACCATATGAGATCGCTCAAGGCTATATCGGCGCCACGGAAGGGCCCGGACCTGAAAACAATCCGACCATCATGGAGATGTATGCCTCGGTCGGCCATGACTGGGTCGAACATGACAGCGTCGCCTGGTGCGCTGCCTTTGTGGGCCATTGCCTTGAGAAGGCAGGACTGCGATCAACGCGCCAGCTGACAGCGCGGTCCTATCTCACGTGGGGGATAGGTGTTGCGAGGGACGACGCCCGACCGGGCGATATTGCCGTCTTTCCGCGGGGAGCCAAAAGCTGGCAGGGCCATGTTGTTTTTGTTCACCGCATCGAGGGAGGCTGGCTCTGGGGTTTGGGTGGCAACCATGGCGATGCTGTCTCGATCAAGCGCTTTGCCCTCTCCAAGATGCTCGGGGTCCGCCGGGCAGGCCAAGTGGCCCCGGCCGTGCAGATGAGCGTGCGCGATGTACAGTCTCGCCTCAAAGCCCTTGGCTATCACGAGGTCGGCGCTATCGACGGTATCATTGGGCCGCGCACACGCGCCGCGATCCTTGCTTTCCGTGATGACAATAGCCTGCCACGCATGCCAGTCATTGACGTGGCGCTTAAGGAGGCCTTGCGCGGCGCTCCACCACGTGACATCGCGCCAGAACGCGCACAGGGCGCCCCGGAGCGCAGCCGGATTATCAATGCCGCCAACGCCCAGATCGGGCTGGGGGCCGTCGGCGCTGCAGGCAGTCTGGCCAGCCAGCTGGACCCCGTGCTGCGCGACGCCGAGACCGCGCAAGGGCTACTGGCCCGTCTCATGGATAGTCTAGGTGTGGCGCATTGGGCACCCACACTCTTGCCGCTCTGCGCCGCGCTTGTTTTTGCCCTGGTGATTTTTTACGCCTTGCGAGCGCGCGCCGCACGCCTTGAAGATCATCAATCGGGGAAAACGCCATGAGCCTCCTGAGCACTTTTTTGCCGCCTGCGGTTCTGCGACGCCTGAGCCTGGCTTTTGCCTTGATCGGGGCAAGCTTCGCAGCACTTGCTGTCGCCTGGCGGCGGGGGCGTGCAGCAGGTCAGGCGGATTTTGCCATTCGTCAGGCGGATGCCCGGATTGCGGCGCTGCAGGCGGCGCGCAAGGCGCAAATGCAGGCTGGGAATTTGTCAGAGAGCTCGGTGCGCGACCGGCTTGCCCGCTGGAGGCGGGAAGACGATCGAGAGTGAACCCGACGCTCTCTGTCAGGTCAGTGCGCCCCGCAGCAATGTTTGTATTTGCGCCCAGATCCACAGGCACAGCGCTCGTTACGACCTGTCTTGGGGCTGTGGCTATGGGCCGAGAAATCAATCACATTGTCACGGCACGTGAGGCCCGCCGCATCCGGCGTGGCGCTGCCAACCCGCAGGGCGTAGGGATCGCGCTGGCGTCGCCACTCATTGATGCTGGCCACAGCCTGCGGCAGCAAAGCGGGGGCGCGTTCGTCCATCTCGTCAATCTCGGCCTCGGTCAAATCGCTCTCGCCGATGTCGATATCGTGCAGCAGGAGGATCAGGCTGACTGAGGCCGCAGCTTCTTCGTCATCGCCGCCTAGAATGCGGTTCCAGCCGTCCGGGGCAAACTGCATGCCGAGCTCGAACCCTGACACCCACGGCTCCCAGAGCGTCTCACCACTGTTCATGTCCTCTTCAAAAATCGGAGTCACCTTCCGCCCCTGATGCAGTTCGCTGGCAATGATGTTGTAATGTTCCATCACCGCATCGACGAGCATTTGCGCAGCAGCATCATCTGTCATGGGCATGATCCCTCCACCACCCCAGATCTGCGGCAGCCAGCGGGACGGGGTGACCAGATCCGGACTGACCAGGATCGCCGTCAAAAACCCGTTGAGCTCGCTCAGTGACATCGGCGGGTGATCCCAGTCGGTGAAGGGGATCTCGGAAAGCAGCTCCTCGAGAAACGCAAGCTGCCGCTTTGGATAAATCGATCGTGCCATCAAGCTGTCTTGTTCTGCTGCGGGACGGTGTTGTCCCATTCTTTTGCCACAGGTGTGCCATGCCCCATCTCCTTGCACCAGCCCTCCTCGGGATCATGACATTGAGCGCCTGCAGCGCGCCGCATCTATCATCGATAGATGACTGTGACTGGGCGTCACCAATCCGCCCCTCTGTGGCCGATCAGCTGACAGAGGACACAGCGCGCCAGATCCTGATCCATAACGAGACCGGGGCTGCGCTCTGCGGGTGGCAGCCATGAGCAGCGAGATCCACGAAGGGCCGGCCATCATGATCGGCTATGCCTATCGCCTCCGGCTTGAAGCGGAAGGAGTTCTGTTCCCTGAGGGCGCCGCTTTTGTTGGTCAGGTGCGCCAGAGCCCTAGGGCGACTGAGGTGCTGGCCACGCTGAGCAGCGCCAATGGCGGCCTGGTGCGGGTCGCCGATCATGCGCTGGATCTGCAGATTGTGGCCTCTGACACCGCTGGCATGGAGGTTGGATCCGTCGTGATCGATGTGGTGCGCACTGATGTCAGCCCCGATCTGCATCTGGGCTTTGCGCTGGAGATCCCGGTGCTGCTGCCCGTGACACGAGGGCTTTGAGATGGCGGACGCAATTTCTGTGGTCGGCTCCTCTGTGCCAATCCGGATCACGCCGTTCGAGGATCTGCCCTTGCGCGTTGCCCTGGCCGCGGGGCCGATGGTGGTCCGGCTCCGCGGCACGCCCGGGCCTGACGGTGCCATCGGCCCCCCGGGGCCGAAGGGCGATGAGGGCGCGCCCGGTATCACCATTCTTCCAACCGATGCGCCGATCAACGGAGGGTTCTTCTGATGGCCAATACAATCCAGTTCAAACGCCGTGTCTCCGGTGCGGCCGGTGCGCCCGCCGCGCTCAAATCCGGCGAGGTCGCTCATAACGAGGTGGAGGACACGCTCTATATCGGCAAGGGCGATGATGGGGCCGGCAATGCCACCTCCATCGCCGCACTGGCCGGACTTGGCGCCTTTGTGGCCCGGATCGGAGCCCAAAGCGTGGCCGGCAAGAAGACCTTCAGCACGGTGCCGGCCGCTGCGCAGGATGCCGCGGCCGGGTCCGACCTGGTGCGCAAATCGCAAATCGATACGCTCTTGAGCGGCAAGGCCAATAGTAGCCACACACATGGGCTGTCGGATGTCACGGGGCTGCAGGTGGCCCTCGACAGTAAGGCCGCCGTGAGCCATGGGCATGGTGCCGATGAGATCACCGACAGCACCCTGGCCGGGCGCGCGGTTTTGACAGCGGCGGATGTACCCGCACAGCACAGCCTGTTGGGGCTCGGCACCGCAGCCCTGATGAACAGCACGGCCTTTGCGGCTGCTGCCCATGGTCATGGGATCTCTGATGTCACCGGCCTGCAAACCGCCCTCACGGCCAAGGCGCCGCTGGCCTCGCCCGCGTTGACCGGCACGCCCACCGCGCCGACGCCTGCGTCGGGTGACACCTCC
This sequence comes from Roseobacter sp. AzwK-3b, assembly GCF_000170875.1. Lineage (NCBI taxonomy): Bacteria > Pseudomonadati > Pseudomonadota > Alphaproteobacteria > Rhodobacterales > Roseobacteraceae > Roseobacter > Roseobacter sp. AzwK-3b. The sequence continues at coordinate 11,594 of NZ_ABCR01000002.1, read as the reverse complement.
ACCCGGCTCGCCACTACGGCCTATGTGCAGACCGAGATCGCCGGGCTCAACACCGGCGATATGCATGTCGCCACCTATGACAGTGACGCAGACGGCAAGGTAGATGCCGCCGAACTGGCCGATGCGGTGCCCTGGAGCGGTGTCACCGGCAAGCCGTCGAGCTTTGCGCCTGAAGCCCATGGGCATGCGCTCTCCGAGGTCACGGGATTACAGACCGCCCTGAACGGTAAAGCGCCGCTGGCCTCGCCGGGCTTCACCGGCACGCCGACAGCACCGACGGCGGCCAGCGGGACCAACACGACGCAGATCGCCACCACTGGCTTTGTCGCGGCCGCCATCGCGGCGCTGATCGACGCCGCGCCTGGCGCGCTTGATACGCTCAATGAATTGGCTGCGGCCCTGGGCGATGATCCCAATTTTGCCAGCACAGTCACCAACGGCCTCGCCGACAAGCTCGGCAAATCCGCAAATCTCTCGGATCTGACCAATGTGGCAACCGCGCGCAGCAATCTCGGGCTGGGCTCCATGGCGACCCAAGCGGCGAGCAACGTGGCCATCACCGGCGGCAGTATCTCCGGTATCGCCCTCGATGGCGGGACGTTCTGATCCCGCGTCTGGCTCATCACACCCCGATCAGGAGGCCATCCCATGGCATTCAAACTGAAGCGCTCGGCCGTGGCCGGCAAGGTGCCCACACCCACCCAGCTCGCGCTGGGTGAGAGGTGGTCCTGCTTTTTCGACCAGATTGCAGCCCAGTTAAGGTGGATCAAGGTTTCACATCAGGCTGCAATTCTCATGGGTTCCGTTTTGCTTGCATGGACCTCATCCGGGGTCAAGATGCCATGGGTCGAGTGGGGCCGCTCGGCGTTGTAATAGGCCAGCCATCGCCCGATACCCTCCCTGGCTTGTGACCCGGTCTCGAAGGCACGCAGGTAAACGCACTCGTATTTCAGCGACCGCCAAAGGCGCTCTATCATTCGATTGTCGATCCAGCGGCCCTTGCCATCCATCGATATCTTCACCTTGGCCTCCTTCAGTTCATCGATCCAGTCGCTGCTGGTGAACTGCGATCCCTGATCGGTGTTGAAGACCTCTGGCGGGCCATAGGTGGCCAGCGCCTCTTTCAGCGCCGCGACACAGAAGTCTGCCTCTAAGGTATTCGACAGACGCCAGGCCAGAACCTTGCGGCTATACCAATCCATGATGGCGACCAGATACAGGAACCCCCGCTCCATCCGGATATAGGTGATATCGGCGCACCAGACCTGATTGGGTCGGGTGATCGCCAACCCCTTGAGCAGGTAGGGGTAGATCTTGTGCGCCGGGTGTTTCTTGCTGGTGTTGGGCTCCTGGTAGATCGGCACCAACCGCATCAGACGCATCAGGCGCCGCACACGATGACGGCCGCACTTGTGACCCTGCCGCTTCATGTGACGCGCCATCTGGCGAGAGCCATACCACGGGGTCTCCAGGAACTGCTTGTCGATGATCTCCATGAAACGTAAGTTCTCAGCGCTTTCACCCTTGGGACGATAATACAGCGTAGAGCGCGACAATTGCAGCAGCGCACATTGCCGCCGCTGGCTCAGCTCATGATCCTTGCTCACCATTTTTTGCCTCGCGTCCCGAGCAGCTGAACCGAGGCATTGGCTAAAAAATCCCGTTCCACCACCAGCTGCCCGATCTTCGAATGCAGCTTCTCGATCTCAGCCTCGTTAACCTTCCCGGGATCAGCACCCCGCCGGGTGAACGCCGTGGCCATGTTCTCAATCGCCGCCCGCTTCCATGTGCTGATCTGGTTCGGATGCACGCCATACTTCTTCGACAGCTCGGCCAGCGTCATCTCTTCGCGGATCGCTTCAAGCGCGACCTTCGCCTTGAAATCAGGCGTATGCGTCTTTCTCTTTGCCATTTCGGATCGTCTCTTTCGTCATGCGATCCACCTTAACGCTTGGTCCAAGTTTCCGCGACCACCTCTGACGGATGTGGTCGCAGCCTATGCGCCACTGGCGGTTTGGGAGGTAGCTGAGGCTGTGTTTGCCGAAGTGGCAGTAGGTGCGTCTGGAGAGGTGGCGTTGTCTCTCTCACAGCCGGTGGCCGTTCTTGCCGCGCAAGTGCGCGCCGAGCGCGATCTGCGCCTCATGCAGACTGACTGGATTTACCTGCCCGATGTCACACCACCTGAGGATATCGCCGACTGGAAGGCGTATCGCCAGGCGCTCAGGGATGTGCCCCAGCAGGAAGGGTTTCCGGGGGAGGTGGTGTGGCCAGACTTTGGATAATACCCAAATCGCTGCCAATACGCTTATCTTCGGGTTTGACTAAGCACGACGAGGTAATGGTGACGGGAGAACGCTAAACTGCGCCTGTTCTATATTCTGGTCCAGAGGCCACGCAACCCAAAATGTTGACCCTTTATCCGGAACAGTTGAAAGCGCGATACAACCGCCAGCGCCTTTCACAATTTCTGAAACCACCGCCAAACCCAGTCCAGTTCCGCGTTGCCCTTTTGTCGTGAAGCCTTGTGTCCATAGATGTTTTCTAGCGGCTTCAGATATACCAGTTCCAGTATCTATCACTGTGAAGAGAGCAAAAGGGCCAGCTGGCACTTGTCCAATCTCGACCGTTGCACCTTCAGGCAATTTATCCGCAAAAATAATACTCAGTTCGATCTCTTTGATGTCTCCTTCCAAGGCATCACGAGCATTCAGCCCAAGGTTCAGCAATATCTGCATTATCTGCATTGGATCGACTTCGGCCTGGAGCGCGGCCTTGGGAAGCCGTATATTCACAACAAGATCAGGTGGGGCACCAAGTTTAAGAAGCTCCGCTGCGTTTTTGAGTAGCGCGCAAAAGTCAGTATCCTCGATCTGTGTCTGGCGTTGTCCTAAATCCCGGATCGGTTCCAAAAGGCCAATGACCTCACGGGCGGCACGGTGGATATCGGCAAATGTATCTTGCAACTGAATGCCTTTAGACTGCAGGTACAAGGGGTCTGACATATGCAAGATGATTGTTGTGAGATTAAACAAATCGTGCGTCAAGCCGGCCGAAAGCAAGTTGGATATTTCTTGTCTTTGCGCCCTCTGCACACGATCGCGCAACTCTAATCGGCTACGTTCCAAAACATTGCGCTGCGAGACATCTGCATTGATACAGACAATCTTGCCATCTGGCATTTTAGCAAGACTGAGTTCCTGTTCAAAGCGGGTGCCATCCGCTCTGAGTGCTAAAGCCTCACCTTGCCATTTTCCTGTAGCTCGCAATTCCGGGAAGGCGTCAGCAGCCAACGAAGCTGCCGCATCTGAACTGTACAGAGAATACCAGGGCTTACCTATCAGGTCTGTTGGCGAATCGTAACCAAACATTCGGGCATGTGCCAGATTGGTATCAAGGATGGTTCCTGCCTCATCTGTGACTGTAATGCCATCTGGCGTCGCATTTATAGCCGAATTGCGAAGGCGCAATTCATCTTCCAAGGCTTTGCGCTTCGAGATGTCGAGGTGAACACCCGCGATCTGACGCGGGCTGCCATCCGAATTCCATTCGGACACGCCACCACGGCTGAGTACCCAAACCCAGCGGCCAGAAAGGTGCCGAAGACGATATTCAACTTCCCAGTTTTTGGCCTTTCCAGCGAGACAGGTCTGAAATTCTTTCTCCATCGAAGGTAGGTCATCAGGATGCACCAACTCCCGCCAGTCCTCGTAGCGCATAGGCATCAACGCGTCGCGATCATACCCAAGCATATCGGCCCAGTAGCTGTTGATTGTTCCCTCACCGCTTGTAAGATCAAGGTGCCATGTACCTACCTGTGAACCCTTCATGACATTGCGAAGATAAATCTGCGCACCCTTCAGCGTCGTGATGTCTGTGAGCACATGAACTCTACCGCCATCTTCCGCGCCGCGCTCAGCAACACGAAACCACCGACCATCCTGTAGCCGAAGCTCCAGCTCAAAAGAAGATTTACGCCGACTTGACAAACGCTCGGCCAACCAAGCCTCTTGCGCCTCAGTGGCAATATCCAAAGCGCCGTTGGCAATGTCACGACGTAAGATCGCTTCAAATGTCATGCCGAGTTCAACGGCCCCCTCAGATCCCATATGCAATTGCGAATAGGCCCGGTTACAAATAACCAACCGGTCCTCGCGATCAAAATAAGCGACAGGATCTGAAATAGCGTCCATAGCATGTCGCAACCGCCGACGCACCGTGTTCAACTCAAGAATTGGTTCAAGATCTCCAGACTCATAGCTGACTACCAATTGGTGAATTTTACCGTCCAAGCCTCTTTGAGGCGCAATACGCCGCAGGTAATTCCGGCCATCCGAAGGGCTGATCTGCACTGCTTCATGTGCACGACCATTCAAAACCGCATCACAACCTAGAGGCAATCCCGGGTCGACCCGCAGCAAATGCGCCGCAGCCTCCAGCGGCATTCTTAAGCAATCGACATTCGGCGCAAACGGCTCGATAGCGTCAGGGGAAACGAAATCAATTCTGAGGTCGGAGGATAAAAGCAAGATTAGCATAAACCGCCTACTTTCGGTAGATTTAAAGCTGTCATTGATCAATGGAGCAAATGAAGTTTTCAGCAGCAATCAATCAGGCGGGGCGCATTGGCCATGGCGGCCATAATCGAAAACATTCTCCCTCAACACGGTTTTTGCTTAAATCAATTTGCTTTTGAACACATTCCTAGAGTGTAAAGATACCTTGAGGCACAGCCTAAAGTGTCCGCTGTTGCGGGCTAAGCGCCTCTATTCAGCTGCAGTTCGAAGAGCTTCCGGTATCGCGATTTCGTTGCGCAAATCTTCAAGTTCTATGAAGTCGTCAACAATCCGACGCAGATCGTCCGCAGGACGGAAACCTTCCGCCTTTAGCGAGCTTAGGAGTGTAACGCGTGCCCCAAAACGCTTAGCTTGTTGGATGGCATAGCAATAGTCGGTGTGACCACCGATCAGCAAGATATGATCGACCTGTTTAGCCATCATAATTATATCAACGCTCAAATCAGCCGTTATCGACCCTTTTACTCGCGCACCATCAACATCATCAAAGACGCGCGCCATTTTCCTGTGGATTTGGTACCCATTATAGTCAAGCCAATCCAGCAGCTTAACATATGGGTTCTCAACTTTATCGGCATCGACGATCGCATAATATTTGACTGTGGTCAGCTTTGAAACGCGCGCAAAACGAGATTTTAGCCGTCGATAATCAATCTTCATGCCGAGGCCAAAACCCAAGCTGGTCAACGCCTGACCGTCGATCAGAATTGCAAGTTTATCCGTTGAGTATAGCATGTTGTAATCCAGCAAAAAAACGGCCGACTTCAGTAAAAGCTTTCACACCGGAGCGCGCAAATGCGCAAGAGTTAGATGTTTGTTCTTAAGTTATCAAAAAGTCTCAAAAAGTTATATATTGATCAATATGAGATAATTCTCCCGTCAAAGTTCAAACAGCACTGAATTAAAATTATCATTTTGTGATTTCACAAAGACCTACCGACAGACTGAAATGCTTATTACCGCCATGGACATTGGACTCCCAAATGCACAAAAGCCACGTCGCGCTGCAAGTTATTCATTCTTGACCAGACGTTAAGAGACATCCAACTTTACCCAGAAAAATACTGCATTGCCTGAATATTAAAATTATAAAACAATGATTTAAATGCTTCTGAAAATCCATCTACATTTGAAGGACCGTGAGATGACGGCATCTTTGTGGAGAGAATTTTTGCGGTATCCACAGAGTTTTCCACAGCCGCCTGCATGCGGAACCTTCGATGTCTTATTTTGGGATTTTTACAATAATCATCCACTTAAACCGGACGATTTTTTTGTAACTTTTGAGAATATGTCTGATCTCAAACATTGAACACGATAGGCAGGGCAATGTAATCGGCAGCGCTCGATGCCTCGGTGAGGACACAAAGATCATGCCCTTGCGCCCGACGGCACATCGCCAAACGCTATATCCCTTCCAGCTTACTAGCCAACCGTGGAAAGTTCAGGATTATTCCAATGAGGGCACTTTGTTAAAGTAAAAGGGCCCTCCATCGACTTAACAACAGAGGGCCAGGTAGACAGTTAGAGTCGTAGCAGCAAACTGCGACATTCTGTGGATAACTCTTCGCCGGCCAAAAGGCCCGTGTTCGATGGATTTCTTATTGCCTCAAAAGATATGCCCCCTGCCGAGTTAACGACAGAGGGCCTAAGACGCAGCATGATACCATGAAAGAAGCGATTCAACCTCATGGATGTCTAGCATGGGGGATGCATTGACATCACGCTGCATGTTCTTGACGCTAAACGTGATGCCCGAATTCACAAGCACCCATAAGATAAAATGAGACCTCACTCGATAGAGCGATGGGCAACTCGAGCGACGGGGCTCGCAAATTATAATGTAAGTATCTGCTGCATTTGCGGCCCTTTAAATAGTAATTGGCCGCTATTGAATTGAGGGCGGTCGCCACAGCAGTGGGTCTTAGCAGTTGTTTTGGTTCTGTATCAGTTGCCGGCGTGAGCGCTGGGGAGATTTGCAGACACGTATACCAAATCGGGTATAGCTGGTATGGGGCGTTATCAAGGCTTATAAGGGCTATATTTTTACTTGTTAATCAATGAGTTAAAAGGCCGCCGCCTGGCCGCTTTTCGGCGTTGCATTGGACCTGCAGTCGGTGTCCTGAGCCGGGTGCCGTGCTGGGTTTGTTTCGGGAATTTGAGCCTTGCGCCCGCCCAGCGACCCGTGGCTTTGTTTCGGGACTCGCGGGATGTGTCAGATCGGCGGCATCAGGTGGTTGGCTTTGTTTCGGGAATTTGGCCTTCGCACGTGGCCATGGGCTGCTGGCTTTGTTTCGGGATATCGAGCCTCGCGTCAGATCGGCGACGTCAGGCGCCTGGCTTTGTTTCGGGAATCCAGCCTTCGTGCGTGGCCATTGGCTGCTGGTTTTGTTTCGGGATATGGGATGCAGCGTAATGAGGCTGCCTCTTGCGCAACTCGCGAGGGCCAGCGATCCATCGCTTTGCACCGCAGTACTCGGAGCAGCAAGGCTGATCATCAGGCGCGCCCGGAAGGCGTCGCAACCGCCCTACCCTTTACCGATTGCCGTGTTTTGCGCGCCGAGCACGCGCGCGACGGTCGCGAGATCCAAAAGCGGAACGCTGGATGGGGACGGCTCGTGTGACATGCCAGTATGTCCTTTTGTGTCTTTGCGCCGCGGGCCCTAGGTGGAAAAATCTATATTTAGGCGCGCGATCGAAAACAACCACAACATATAGAAATTCGAGGCTTTAAGCAAGCGTGTGGCCCCGTTTTGCCCTCACGCCATAGCTGCCACGCGATCGCGCAATATCACGTATCAAATGGGGCGATCCGAGACCCAAGATAGTTCGCATGCTCAGATCACATATGACACGATCTTCTTTGGGAATTTTGGGCACGCGCGCCCATATACGCCGCAGGATATGCGTATGCAGCAATCAAGCTACGGGACGCGCCATCTGGTGCGGCTCGGACAACTTCTATCTGAGATCCCTGCTCAGGACCGGGATCAGCCCCCAATGACCGTGAGCGAGCTGAACGGCTTTCTCATCGGCGTAGCTCTTAGCCCAGACCCGGTGGATCCGCAGCTGTGGCTTCCCTGCATCTGGGGTGGTGGCAGCTCTATCCCCCTCTCCGATGCTGTCGTGGCGCAACTGCTCATCGACGCGGTGGTGGAGCATTATAACGAAATCTTGCGCCAGCTTCATGAAACCTCGGCCTGTGATTTGGTCCTCAAAGATCACCCAAACCAGCTGGACACACGTTGGGAGCCCTGGGTTGCCGGGTTCGAACTCGCGATGATATTGGCCTCAGACGGGTGGCAGCGGATGATGAAAAGTGACGACGAGGACGCGTCGTCGGCGCTGAGCCTTATCATGGCGCTTTACGCAATCGATATGGGCGAAAGCACTCTGAGTAAGCAGCAGGTGCAGATTTTTGAAAAAACAGCCCCTGAGTTACTGCCGCATTGTGTGACAGTGTTCCAAAAATGGCGGCGCAGGCGCAATCCGTTTACGTGCCAGACACAGCTCAAAAAGCAGGACGTAAACCAGTTTATCTTGAGCGAGAATATGCGCGCGTTTCCAGAAGATGCAGCCTTTCCTTGTACGCCTCCAGATGCGTGCCGCTGCGGCTCCGGCCGCCAGTATATCAAGTGTTGTGGCGCGCATTAAAGCGTTTCGCGAAAAACCTGACACACAGATTTTCGCGAAATGCGGTGCTCGGTTCAATCGTTGCACGCGTTCCGCCTGTCGCTGATGCTGCAGGTTAAAGGCGGAACGCTTTAGACCGGCGCGCCAGAAACCCTCCGTCCCGCAATCCGCTCAAATTGTCTCATAGGTGCTGACGTCAGACACTTCCTGTTGAAGGCCTCAACCAATTCCAGCTGGAAATCACAATTGACACGGACAATCCACCAAGATGCGCGGGCATAGCACTTGCCACCTCCCCCATGCCTCCGTTACCTCTAGGGTAGGTCTGCCTTAGCGCGCGCCGTCACTCAAAGAGCCGGGAAACAGATGGAAAAATCACTCGCTCATATCATGGAAGAGTTTGCCATGCTGTTCGCCGTAGTGGACCCCATCGGGACGATCCCTGTGTTTTTGGCGATTGTGATCTCGCTGCCAGAGGAAAAACGGTCGAGTGTCGCGTTCAAAGCGGTCCTCATCGCCGGGTCGCTTCTGCTCTTCTTCATCGCATTTGGTCAGATGTTCCTGGAAGCGATCGGCGTAAGCCTGTCGTCCTTCCAACTTGCGGGATCCCTGGTGCTGCTGCTCTTTGGCCTCAACATGATATTCGGCGAGGCAAGACAAGACAGCGAAATAGGCTTGGCTGAAAAGTCCGACGTCGAGCTAGCCGTCTACCCGCTTGCAATACCCTCCATCGCCTCCCCCGGCGCCCTGTTGGCCGTGGTGCTCTTAACCGACAATCGCACCACGCCAATCCTGGAACAAGTGATCACAACAGGGCTTGTGCTGGTCATCCTGATGATGACCCTTGCGTGCCTTTTACTTGCGACGCGGGTTCACAAGATCATCGGCAATGCAGGCTCCTCGATTATCAGCCGTGTCATGGGGCTGATAATTTCAGCTTTAGCCGTGGAAACAGGGCTCGACGCACTCTCGATCCGTTTTGGGCTCTGAGCGGCGCGAAGCTTGCCGCAGGGGCGCCAAAGTCGGCGCGGTGCAGGTTTGCTGAGGTAAGGTTGCCCAACATTGCATCACCAATACCCTGCCAGGCCCACGGCCACCTCGGGACATTGGTGATGTACTTTGATACAAGGCAAACTGGACACGCTCCAGGAAGCGCGTGGGTGCGCGCCGCTAACATAGCCCTGACCCGCACCTTGCAAAATCTTTGCAACTCTCGCAACTTTACCTATAGTAGTAGCATGGATGATTACACACCATCCGAGGATGACATGAACGTAAAAGTGAACAAATATCCTCAGCTACGACAGCTATGCTGGAACCGTCCCAACGATGCCGTTGTGGACGGACAAACTGCGCTTGCGCTCTACGAGCGCAACTGGAGATTTATTGATCATGATGCGCTCACCCCAGCCGAGCAAAAACTTCTGGATCGCCTTGTTGCTGTGCACGGCAACGGTCACTTTCTTGCCGCTTGATGAACGAGCCGCAGGGTGCTGACTTATTCCGACGGAAACATCATAATGATATTCTTGATGTACTTCGCTGCTTAAAGCGTTTCGCGGAAAACTGAATCACAGATTTTCGCGAAATGCAGTGCTCCGTTCAATCGTTGCACGCGTTCCGCCTGTCGCTGATGCCTCAGGTTAAAGGCGGAACGCTTTAAATGGCGCGTTACTTCGCGATGCAGAGTGCTATTTCGGTCGGGGCACGGCGATTGTTTTAAGCCTTGATGAGTATCGTGAGAGCGTGGACATCGATTTCCTCTGCGCCTCTCAACCGGGATATAGGAAGCTCCGCCAAGCCGTTTGGGGCATGTCTGATCTTGATTGGCTATTACTTCCAGGGACCAAGCTTAAAACACTGCGTGATGTTAGAACCGACCAATATGGCATCCGCACTTTGATAGGGGTGGCGGATGTATCAATCAAATTTGAGATCGTCCGTGAAGCTCGAATTCAGCTCGCGGGTGAGATGGATCACCGCTTCGGCGTCCCCGTTCTAAACCGGGACTGCATGTATGCAGAGAAACTGCTCGCGAATGCTGATCGCTGGGCAGACAAGGCGGTTCTCAACCGAGACGTCCTTGATCTGTCGATGATGATCTCACGCTGGGGGCCGATCCCTGACGGCGCGTGGGCCATCGCCGATAGGTGCCTACGGCGACACAGTTCGCAAGGCATACGACGCAGCAATCACGCGCATACGAAACACGGAGTGGCTTCGGGAGTGCATGGCCGGCATGGCTATGGATCCGGCTATTGAAGGTGAGATACTCGCCCAACACGGTGGCCCCTTGAACCAAAAGCTGTGATGAATTCACGAGACGCGTAGTCGCACTCGACATTGATTTTACCCTTTTGACCCACCGCGAAGATATTCGCGGAATGCAGTGCTCTGCCCAATCGTTGCACGCGTTCCGCCTTTGGCTGGTGCCTCACGTTAGAGGCGGAACGCTTTAGGTTGAAGCCGGCCTGCTGTGGGCGAGCATAGGCCCGAATTCGCGATCACGTCTCCGGTTGTGCCGCATCCACAGCAAAATCATCAGCTGCACGTTAAGACGCGCGAATGCGAGGACATAAAAGACGATACCACGTCTAAGCACTGCGCTCGCTTCACTCAGTTTTGTTTCCGGGCCCGGGTTTACCAATGCGAATACCAGGACGGTCATCTGGGCTGCCAATGAACTCGATGCCGGCGGATTCTAAGGCGTTCACAAGAGCTGAACTATTTGCTTGCGTACTTGTCGGAGGGTCATCTTGAGCTTCAATCCGCTTAATGGTGCTCGTGCTGACTTTTGAGCGTTCTGACAGTTCGGCAACACTCCATCTTAACGCTAATCGCGCAAGACGTATTTGAAGTCCGGCTATTGATTTTTGGCTCATTTGATACTATTTAGTTCATATGAAGCAAACACTGACAAACATAAGTACAAACTGGCGCTCCGCATTCCAGCGCCTCGAGGGCGCCTACTCGCCGGCCACCATGCGCAGCTATCGCGGCGATGTCGAGGCCTTTGAAATCTGGTGCCACGAAAATGGCATTCCAACGCTGTTTCCGGCAGAGGTCGAGACACTGTGCCAGTTCCTGGAAGATCAAGGGCAGACAAAGGCGCCCTCAACCGTCAAGAGGCGGATCGGTGCGATCCGTCTCATACATAACTTGCTCGACCTGCCCGATCCGACCGTGCATCCGGATGTCAAATTGGCGCTCCGTCGTGCCTGCCGGTTGAAGCCCGCGCGTCCAAAGCAGGCCAAAGCGCTCACACGCGATTATCTGGATCAGTTTCTGGCCGCACAGCCGGATACACCTTGGGGGTTGCGCAATCGCGCGATGCTGTCCTTGGGCTATGAGTTGCTGACACGCCGCTCTGAACTCATCGCGTAAAGA